>JAAVIF010000028.1 GCA_014799365.1 Oscillospiraceae bacterium | reverse complement strand
CTAATTGAAAATCATATTGTAGACAAAATTTTACAGGGTCTACAATATGATTTTCAATTACACCCTAAGCACTAATTTCCAATCGACAGCAAAATTTGTCTATACTTTGATTGGAAATTAGTATAAAACATCTTTTATTAAGTTTAAAAAAGCACTTTGAAAAAACAAAGTGCTTTTTTCATGCTGTTTATGACGAAGAGAAAAAATTTAAAATTATGTCTACTCGTTAATATTACATTCAAATTTTCTTCATCGCCCTCATCGAATTTAAAATCGCGATAACCGAAACTCCCACGTCCGCGAAAACCGCTTCCCACATATTTGCCACNCCGAAAGCTCCCATGATCATTACAAGCAGCTTTACCGCAAGCGCNAAAACGATATTCTGTCTTACTATCCTCATGGTTCTTTTTGCGATNCGTATTGCAACGGCGATTTTTGACGGCTTATCGTCCATTAAAACAATATCNGCCGCTTCAATTGCCGCGTCAGAGCCTATCGCNCCCATTGCGATTCCTATATCGGCGCGGGAAAGCACGGGAGCGTCGTTTATTCCGTCTCCCACAAAGGCAAGCGCNCCGCNTTGCTTTTCATTTAAAAGCNTTTCGACCCTGTCCACCTTATCCGCGGGCAAAAGCTGNGTGTGAACCTCGTCAAGCCCCAATTTTCCCGCAATATCCTCACCGACCTCTTTGGTATCNCCNGTNAGCATAACGGTTTTTTTAACGCCCATTGCCTTCAGGTTTTTTATCGCCTCGTTTGAATCCTGCTTTATCTCGTCGGAGATCACTATATGNCCCAAATATTCGCCGTTAACCGCTATATGAACGGTAGTGCCTATGTGGTGGCAGGGATGCCAGCTTACTCCCTCCTTTTCCATAAGCTTGTCATTGCCTACGGAAACTCTTTTTCCGTCAATAAACGCTTCAACGCCGTGTCCCGATATTTCTTTTATCTCTCCGAGCCTGCTTGTGTCAATATCCTTAGCATATGCTTCTTTAAGTGANCGGGAAATAGGGTGATCCGAATAGCACTCCGCTGTTGCGGCTAACTCCAAAAGCTCACCCTCCGAGCATTTGTCCGGGTGAACGGCGGTAACGTTAAACACTCCCTTAGTGAGCGTTCCCGTTTTGTCAAACACCACATACTCGGTTTTTGAAAGCACCTCCAGATAATTTCCGCCTTTAACCAGAATACCGTTTTTNGAGGCACCGCCGATACCGCCGAAAAAGCTTAAGGGAACCGAAATTACCAAAGCGCAGGGGCAGGAGATAACAAGGAAGATAAGCGCGCGTTCTATCCATTCGCCCCAGCTTCCGCTCAGGAACAGCGGAGGTATTACCGCAAGCAAAAGGGCGGCAATTACCACACAGGGAGTATAATACCTTGCAAATTTGGTGATAAAGTTTTCCGCCTTGGCTTTTTTGCTGCTTGAATTTTCCACAAGGTCAAGTATCTTTGAAACGGTGGACTGTCCGAATTCTTTTGTTACACGTATTTCAAGCACTCCGCTCATATTTACGCAGCCGCTTATAACATCGTCTCCCGCTTCTACCTCTCTTGGCATGGACTCGCCGGTAAGCGCGGCGGTGTCCAAGGCCGAGNCTCCCGAAATAATCACTCCGTCAAGAGGCACGCGTTCTCCGGGTTTTACAACGATAGTGTCTCCGATTTTTACCTCTTCGGGATCAACTTGCACCAATTTTCCGTCGCGCTGTATATTGGCGTAGTCGGGACGTATATCCATCATTTCCGAAATCGAACGGCGGGACTTTCCCACCGCNTAGCTTTGAAACAGCTCTCCCACCTGATAGAAAAGCATTACNAAAACCGCTTCGGGGTACTCCTTTATTGCGAAAGCACCCACAGTTGCNATACACATCAGAAAATTTTCGTCAAATACCTGTCCGTGAGCGATATTTCTCCCCGCCTTAAACAAAATATCCCAGCCGATAACGCCGTAAGGTACAAGGAAGATCAGAAGCTCGATCCACCACTCCATTGAAATAAAATGCGCCGCCGTGTAAGCCGCCGCAAGGAGACATGCGGAAATTATGATTCTTATAAGCGTTTTTTTCTGTTTTTTTGTCATGGCTTTTTTCCTCTTGATATTNTGCTTGCCGCCCTTGGAATATTTTCAATTACACCCTAAGCACTAATTTCCAATCGACAGCAAAATTTGTCTATACTTTGATTGGAAATTAGTATTATATTCGGCAGGCGGCAAGCTTTTTGTTCACACATTCTTTTTTCNTTCGGAATGCCTCTTATACTAATATCCGTTTGGACAGTAGATAAAATCTACTGTCCAAATCCTTCGGCTTTGCCGAAGGACCGCCAAGGGCGGCGGATATGTACGTTCAATACAATATCTGAGGGAGCTTCGCNNCCTCACGCTGCCGCTATTGCGGCAGCGNATTTAAAAAGTAGCTTGTCTACTTTTTAAATGGATATTAGTATTACATTACAATTTCGCAGTCGGGCTCTACCTTTTTGCAAAGCTTGACTATCTTTTTCATTATTCCGTCAAAATCCTCGTCGGGAGCGGAAACGGTCATTTTTTGAGTCATAAAGCTGACGGTGGCTTCAACGCCCTCCAGTTTGTTGATCTCATTCTCCATCTTTGCGGCGCAGTTTGCGCAGTCCAAATCGTTAAGCTTAAATGTTTTTTTCATATCGGTTTTTCCTTTCTGTATTTGTTTTTATTTGTATATTACGGCAAAGCAGCAGGGGATTTTTCCGTCTATCGTCTTTGCCTTAATTTTACCCAAGCGGCAGTCTTTAAGCATTTCAATATATTCCGAATAGGTATATTCCTTTTCGGGATTAAAGCCGAGCAGCTTATACAGCTTTATNGAAAGCAGCTTTTTATTTCCCGTTATAAAGGTAGGTAACAGAAGTCTGCCGCCTTTTTTGGTCACTCTGTACAGCTCCTTCACCGCTCTCTCGGGGTCGGGAAGCAGGTGAAGCACATTTCCCGCTATAACCGTATCAAAGCTTTCGTCCTCGTCCCGCAGCCTGTAAATATCCCTTATTTCAAAGCGAATGTTGCTTATACCCCTCGCCGATGCCTTTTTTTCGGCTGTTTTCAGCATTTTTTCCGAAGAATCGGTGCAAATCACACTTTCGGCTTTTTCGGCAGCCGCAAGAGACAGATTTCCCGTACCCGCGGCGCAGTCCAAAACTCTTGAGCCTTCGGGGGTAAGCTTGGCAACGGCGCGGGTCAATTTGTTATAGACCTTTCCGTTAAAAGCNTCCGCAATATCATACACCCCCGCTATCTTATCCCAGAAATTCATTTTACGGCAGTACCTTTCTTTTTACTCCTCAATATGCTCCATACCCTGTGAAATAATCTTGGTCACATGCTCGTCGGAAAGGGAGTAAAAGATCATTTTTCCTTCCTTGCGCGCCTTGACCAATTTATTGATTTTCAGCACTCTGAGCTGGTGGGAGGCGGCGGTCTGGGTTATCCCGAGAAGAGTTGCAATATCGTTTACGCACAGCTCCGATTCAAAAAGGGCATACAGTATTTTTATCCTTGTGGAGTCCCCAAAGACCTTAAACAGCTCGGAAAGATCATAAAGCATTTCGTCGGGGGGCATTTCGTCCAGTACTTTCTTTACGGTGTCGTCCTCNGCACGGAGGTATTCGTTATCGGGCATTTTATTTTGCCTGCCTTTCCTGTTTATCGGAACATTTTNTCACCTGTTCAAACAAACATATGATTATCTGTTCATATGTTAACATAAAACTGTTGAAATGTCAATAGNTTTTTAAAAATTTTTTAATTATTTTGTTTATTTATCTTGCATTTTCCATTATAATAGTGTATAATAAAGTCAAATTAAATTANCGGGCTTTATTTGTCCGTTGATCAAAATTTAATACAGTGACCACCACAGCGGAATTTACATTCTGCAAGAAATATTCAGCCTCGGACAGCTGGGTCAGACGCCGGCGGCAACGTTGTTGCCTTATTGATTAAGCGTTTAAGATATAAACGCTTTAGTTTCCCGATTCGCAAAAGATCGGGAATATTCGCTTTGAGTTTGTCGAACGGTTTTTAAGCCGTTGACACCTTAATATCAATAAGAGTAGTAAAAGTAACGGTTATTTCTTGCTGTATAGACTCTGAAAAAGGCGGTCTCCGCATTTTGTGATATTATACGCTCAAAGTTATTTNGCTTTGAGCGTTTTTAATTATAAAAAGAGAGGAAGTCTTAAAGCATTATCTGTTTTAAGCCGATCGGTAAAATCAAAGAATGGAAAATAAACTTCGTCTTTACGGTTTCAACAACCTNACAAAATCCCTCAGCTTCAATATTTACGACGTTTGCTACGCAAAAACGGAAAGAGAGCAAAGAGACTATATCGCTTACATTGACGAGCAGTACAACAGCGAGCGTCTGACCTCTATACTTAAAACGCTTACCGAAATGATAGGCGCGCACATACTTAACGTTTCAAGGCAGGACTATGATCCGCAGGGGGCTTCNGTTACCTGTCTTGTTGCCGAGGGGTCAAAGATGAGCAAGCTTTCGGGTGANACCGAAACGGTAGTGGCGCACNTGGATAAAAGCCATGTTACGGTACACACCTATCCCGAGTATCACCCCGAAAACTCCATAGCTACCTTCAGAGTTGACATAGACGTTGCCACCTGCGGAAAAATCACCCCTCTTTCAACTCTCGATTACCTTATCGGAAGCTTTGACAGCGATATTATCACAATGGATTACCGTATAAGGGGTTTTACAAGGGATATTGCGGGCAAAAAGCTTTTTACCGACCATAAGATAACNTCNATACAGGATTACATTGACGACAGCATTATAAAAAAATATGACGCGGTAGACGTAAATGTGTACCAGTCAAATATTTATCACACAAAAATGCTGATAAAGGAAATAGACCTGCAAAACTATCTTTTCAATCAGGATGTATACGAGCTGCCCCCAAAGACAAGACTTGACATAACCAATAATTTACGTCAGGAAATGATAGAAATTTTCAGCGGCAGCAATATTTACGGTTAAAGGAAAAAATAAATGGCAGTTTTGGATCAGAATAAAGCCCCTATCGGAGCGGCATTGGAGGAATTTCACAGCAACAGGGTGGTNCCCTTTGACGTTCCCGGACATAAAAGAGGAAAAGGCAATCCCGAATTAACCGAATTTTTAGGTCAACGCTGTATGAGCCTTGACGTTAACTCAATGCGCCCTTTNGATAANCTTTGTCACCCCGTTTCCGTTATCAGAGAGGCGGAGGAGCTGGCGGCGGACGCTTTCGGCGCGGGGTACGCTTTTTTTATGGTGGGCGGAACTACCTCGGCGGTGCAGGCAATGGTGTTTACCGCTTCTAAAAGAGGNGATAAAATAATACTTCCCAGAAATGTACACCGCAGCGTTATAAACGCAATGGTTTTAAACGGTGCGGTGNCTGTTTATGTAAATCCCGCCGTTGATAAAAGATTGGGCATTTCCTTAGGCATGAGAGTTTCCGACGTGGAAAGAGCCATAAGGGAAAATCCCGACGCTAAGGCGGTTTTGGTAAACAACCCCACCTATTACGGTATATGCAGTGATATAAAGAGTATAACCGAGCTTGCCCATAAAAANGGCATGTTAATGTTAGCGGACGAGGCNCACGGCACTCATTTTTATTTCGGAGAAGGCTTGCCCGTAAGCGCAATGGCCGCCGGAGCCGATATGGCGGCGGTAAGCATGCACAAAAGCGGCGGAAGTCTTACTCAAAGCAGCTTTCTTTTAACGGGTGCAAATATGAACAGCGGCAGAGTAAGACAGATAATCAATCTTACTCAAACCACCAGCGGNTCTTATTTATTCCTTTCAAGNCTTGATATAAGCCGCAAAAANCTTGCGGTAAACGGAAAAAACATCTTTAAAAGGGTCTGCGGTCTTTCGGACTACGCAAGGGCTGAAATAAACCGAATTGGCGACTATTACGCTTTTTCAAAGGAAATAATCAACGGCGACAGCATTTTTGATTTCGATACCACAAAGCTTTCGGTAAACACCGTGGACACGGGGCTTGCGGGAATAGAGGTATACGATATTCTCCGTGACGATTACGATATTCAGATAGAATTCGGAGATATGGGAAATCTGCTTGCCTATATCAGCGTGGGCGACCGCGAAAGGGATATTGAAAGGCTTGTGGGGGCAATGGCGGAGATCAGACGCCGCTATAAAAAGGACAAAAACGGAATGATAGTTTCCGAGTATATCACTCCTACCGTTATTAAAACTCCNCAGGAGGCGTTTTATGCGGAAAAGGAATCGGTTGCTTTAGATGACAGCGTTGGACGTATATGCAGNGAGTTTGTGATGTGCTATCCTCCCGGAATACCGATTTTGGCACCGGGTGAGGCTGTTACCTCACAGATCGTCGAGTATATAAAGTATGCTAAGGATAAGGGAAGCTTTTTGACCGGTGCGGAGGATATGANGACGGATAGGCTGAATGTTATAAAATAACAAGGAGAGATGAAATGTGTTAAACAGCACCGGTTTTGACCTATGGGCTAACGATTATGACAGCAGCGTACAGCAGTCTTTTGAAAGCAACGAATATCCATTTGCCGGCTACAAAGAGGTTCTTAACACCATTTATAATCGAATAAGAAGCAAAAACGGAAAAATGATTTTGGATATCGGTTTCGGAACAGGANTATTGACCCAAAAGCTGTATGAAGACGGGCGAGAAATCTACGGCATAGATTTTTCNGAGGAAATGATAAAGCTGGCAAAGCNCAAAATGCCCGAAGCGTTTTTGATAAAGCATGACTTTACAAAGGGCTTGCCATCGAACTTAAAAGAAAAGAAATTTGATTTTATTATCAGCACATACGCTATACATCACCTTACGGATAAGGAAAAGGTTGATTTTATAAAGGAGCTTAAAGTACATCTAACAGAGGGCGGCGAGATACTTTTGGGTGANGTGGCTTTTGAAACAAGGCGGGGGCTGGAGGAGTGCAGGAGCAAGGCGGGGAATGATTGGGACGGGGATGAGATTTATATTGTGAAAGAAGAATTACAAAAGGAGCTCCCAAATATTGAATTTAAGAAAATAAGCTTTTGCTCGGGAGTTTGTGTAATATCTGACAATTGAATGGATTTTTGCACTGCGGCAGGCTTTGAAAATATACTCGATATAACGGANCAGGTGTTATATGATNCTGTTAAAGCANATATAACNCANNNTGANTATTTGAAGGTAATTAGGCCTTTTGTGGAATGGATGTTTGAAAGCATTAAAAACAGTAAGTGAAAAAAGATAAATAGTTACAGGGCATATTTTGAACATTGAAAGGAAGCGGCAAACAGCATGGATTTATGGTTCAGCGAATACCACACCCCCTCAGTAAAGCTATCCATAAAGGTAGAAAAACAGCTTTATTCGGGTCAAAGCGACTTTCAGCGGATAGATGTTTTTGAATCCGAGGAGTACGGGCGTTTTCTCACCCTTGACGGCTATATGATGCTGACGGAAAGGGACGAGTTTATTTATCATGAAATGATAGTACATGTTCCCATGGCGGTAAATCCCGATATAAAAAACGTTTTGGTGATAGGCGCGGGAGACGGCGGAGTGTTAAGAGAGCTGACCCGTTACAAAGATATTGAGAGCATTGATTTGGTGGAAATTGACGAGCAGGTGGTAGAGGTTTGCAAAAAATATCTTCCNAAGACTGCCTGCGGCTTTGAGGACAGCCGCGTCAACGTGTATTTTCAGGACGGCTTGAANTTTGTNCGCCGNTGCGAAAATNCCTACGATCTGATAATAGTNGACAGCACCGACCCATTCGGACCGGGAGAGGGCTTGTTTACCAAGGAGTTTTACGGCAACTGCTGCAACGCCCTTACCGAAAAGGGTATAATGGTGAATCAGTGNGAAAGTCCNTTNTANTCCGAGGACAGGATAGCAATGCAGAGAGCGCATAAGCGCATTGTGGAAAGCTTCCCCGTCAGCAGGGTGTATCAGGCGCATATCCCATCTTACCCCTCGGGACACTGGCTTTTCGGNTTTGCAAGCAANAAGTATCACCCCGTAAAGGACCTTGACCCCGAAGCGTGGAAGGCNTTGGGNATAAAGACAAGATACTACAATACCAAGCTTCATGCCGCCGCGTTTGCGCTTCCGAATTACGTTCAGGAGCTTTTGGAAAACGTTGAGGGCATAGTCTGACAAAAACGGAGATTGAAAATGAATAAAAGCTTGAATACGGAAACCTTTATCGCCTGCGAAAGCGAATATTTTGAAGCCGACACCGTTATTTTCGGCGCGCCCTTTGACGGTACNACCAGCTACCGCCCCGGAACNCGTTTNGCGGGAAAGCATATCAGGGGGGAAAGCTACGGTATAGAAACGTACAGCCCTTATCAGGACAAGGATTTAGAGGATNTAAGGGTNTTTGACGGCGGCGANCTTGATCTTCCTTTCGGCAATACCGAAAAGGTGCTTGAAATAATAGAGGATTANACCGCNGGGGTGTTTAAGGACGGCAAAACGCCTTTAATGATAGGCGGCGAGCATTTGGTAACCTTGGGAGCGGTAAGGGCGGCAGTGAAAAAATATCCCGATCTGCACATTGTTCATTTTGACGCTCACGCCGATCTGAGAGACGAGTATCTGGGCGAAAAGCTTTCTCATGCCTGCGTTTTGCGCCGCTGNCATGATCTTCTGGGCGACGGCAGGATATATCAGTTCGGTATCAGAAGCGGGGAAAGAGCCGAGTTTAAGTTTGCGGANGCTCATACCTATATGAACAAATTCAATCTTGATACTTTGCTTGAAGCATGCGAAAAGCTGAANGGCAAGCCCGTTTATTTTACAATAGACCTTGATGTTTTAGACTCCTCGGTATTTCCGGGNACGGGAACTCCCGAAGCGGGAGGAATAAGCTTTAACGAGCTGATTTCGGGAATAATCACCGTCGGGGGATTGCTGAACGTAGTAGCGGCGGACATCAACGAGCTTTCTCCGCCTTACGACCCCTCGGGTGTAAGTACCGCGGCGGCGTGCAAGGCTTTAAGAGAATTGCTTTTGGCGATTCATAAAGAAAAAANATAAAAAGAGGAAGGAGAAGCAAAAGGCATGAACAAATTTTTAGACAGGCTTTCTTATAAATTCCGCAGGGTCTGCATACCCAATCTTATGCTGTATATTATTATAGCAATGGCGGCCGTGTATATTGTGGAGCTTTTCGTGCCCGAAATGCCNCTGAGCTTATATATGTTTTTCAGCAGAGATTTGATACTGCGAGGGGACTGGTGGCGCGTTATAACATGGATATTTATTCCCGATAGCGGCAATCCGATCGCTTTGATATTCAGCCTGTATTTTTATTATTTGATAGGCAGCGGATTGGANCGGGAATGGGGCAGCTTTAAGTTTAATCTTTATTATTTTATGGGGGTTATTTTCACTATTGNAGCAGGCTTTATTATAGGTTACGCAACCAACATGTATTTGTATTTTTCCATGTTCTTTGCCTTTGCGGTTTTGTACCCTGATTTTCAGGTGCTGTTGTTTTTCTTCCTGCCAATAAAAATAAAATGGCTTGCTCTTGTGGACTTTGTATTTTTTATTATTATGTTTATTATCGGGGATTGGACCTCTAAGGCGGCAATTATTGCGGCAATGCTGAACTTTGTTCTTTTCTTTTGGGAGGATTTCGGAAAGTTTATTAAAAATCAGATATATTATGCAAAGCACAGAAAAAATTACAGGAATAACAGATTCAGATAAGCAATTTTACGGACAACGGAGGATATGACCATGAGTAAAAGAGAAATGTATGAAAGGGCATTGGAGGAGCTTAAGGCGGAAACCTTGACCGATACGGTTTTATTTAAGCTTACAGACAATAAACCGTCGATTTTTGAAAGCAAGGTTGGCGGCACTCCCTATATTCCGAGAGACGAAGTGCTTNCGCAGGACAGCTTCGGTCATCGGCTCAGATTTTTAGCTCAGATCGACTGTGAAAGCCTGAAGGCACTGCCTGATTTTCCTCACAGCGGGCTTTTGCAGTTCTTCATTTCCGACAGTGATATTCTCGGCTTATGCGAGGAAAACGGATTTAAGGTATTTTATTATGAGAATGTTGACAGGACGGTTACCGAAGAGGAGTGTAAGGCAAAGATGCCCGATGAATCCGAGGAAGTATACATGCCTGTTGAGGGAGAGTTCGGCATTGAGTTTACGGCTAAAAAAATGTNTATGACACCCGAGGATTTCCGTTATAACGAGTTTGCGAGAATCAAGCTTCAGGGAGATATTGACCAAGATTTGTTCGATGAGATTTTTTATGATGAAGATGACGGGTATTGCCAACACAGATTGGGCGGTTATCCTTATTTTACTCAATATGATCCGAGAGAATCGGGAAATGAGGACAAAACCGTTTTGCTGTTTCAGCTTGATTCGGATTATAACGGCGGAGAAGAAAGGGTCATGTGGGGCGACAGCGGCATAGGCAATTTCTTTATAAGCCCGGAGGATTTGAAAAAGCGCGATTTCACCAATGTTTTATATAACTGGGACTGCTGTTGAAGCGACCGTAAAAAATTTTTGAAAGGAAAAAAGAAAAATGGGAAAATGTTTAATTATAGGCTGCGGCGGTGTTGCCGGAGTTGCNATCCACAAGTGCTGCCAGAATGACGNGGTTTTTGAGGGTATAATGATNGCCAGCCGCACCAAGTCNAAGTGCGACAAAATAAAAGCGGAGATAGAAGCGGCGGGAAAGAGCAAGACCGTTATTGAGACCGCGCAGGTCAACGCGGATAATGTTGACGAGCTGGTAAAGCTTATCGAAGCCTACAAGCCCGACGTTGTATTGAACCTTGCATTGCCTTATCAGGATTTGACGATAATGGAAGCCTGTCTTGCCACAAAAACTCATTATGTGGATACCGCCAACTACGAGCCGCCCGAGACCGCAAAGTTCGAGTACAAATGGCAGTGGGCGTACCGCGAGAAATTCAGGGAGGCTGGAATCACCGCCCTTTTGGGAAGCGGCTTCGACCCGGGCGTTACGGGCGTATTCTGCGCCTATGCCCAAAAGCATTATTTTGACGAGATAAACTACATCGATATTTTGGACTGCAACGGCGGCGACCACGGCTATCCCTTTGCCACCAACTTTAACCCAGAAATCAATATCCGCGAGGTCAGCGCGAAGGGAAGCTACTGGGAGGACGGAAAATGGGTCGAGACNGAGCCTATGGAGATAAAGCGCGTTTACAATTTCGAGGGCGTTGGCGAAAAGGATATGTATTTGCTGCACCATGAGGAATTGGAAAGTCTCGGACTGAATATCAAGGGNATTAANAGAATACGCTTCTTTATGACCTTCGGACAGAGCTATTTAACACATTTAAAGTGNCTTGAAAACGTGGGCATGACCTCTATCGAGCCGATAGANTACGAGGGCAGGCAGATCATTCCTTTGCAGTTCTTAAAGGCNGTGCTGCCCGATCCCGCTTCCCTGGGTCCNCGCACTAAGGGCAAGACNAATATCGGCTGCATAATGCAGGGCAAAAAGGACGGCAAGGACGTTAAGTATTACGTTTATAATATTTGCGATCACCAAGAGTGCTACAAGGAGGTAGGCAGNCAGGCGATAAGCTACACCACGGGCGTACCCGCAATGATNGGTGCGATGATGCTGATGACGGGACAGTGGAAGGGCGCAGGAGTGTATAATATCGAGGAGTTTGACCCCGATCCCTTTATGGACGCGCTGAATAAGTGGGGACTGCCTTGGAAGGAAAGCTTTGAGCCTGTTTTGGTAGAGTGATTTTGTGATGAACAAGGACATAATTAAGCTTTTAACNGCAGCGGGATTTAATGCAGGCAACGCAAAATATCTTGAATCGGGAGACGACAGCGACGCTTTTTTGCTTGATAAAAGCTATGTTGTAAAAATTCCCAAGCGTGAAAGCGTAAAAGAAACGCAAAGGCGTGAATTTATGCTGTATGATTTTCTTCAAAATGCGGAGCTGCCGTTTGAAGTGCCTAAAACCGTTTATATGNGCGATGAATTTAATGTAATGACTTATATTGACGGTGACAGAATGACCTCAAAGGAGTATGAAGCATTAAGCGAGACGCAAAAGGAACAGCTTGCGAAAGACGAAGCGGACTTTTTGAAAGCGTTGCACAAAATNCCNGTTGATTTAAAAAATCCTTTGTTTGACGATGTNTTTGAGGATAAAGCGGAACANTTTCAAGAGGATAAGGAAGAGCTTCTGCGTATTTTGGGNATGCTTAAGCTTGACGGNTTAAATNNNCTNATTGACCGAATATATGCCGATCTTTTCAGTAACAAGCTTTTGTACGATTATACNCCTTGTCTTATTCACAATGATTTCAGCGCAAGCAACATGATCTTCGGCAATAACCGACTTAAAGCGGTCATTGATTTCGGNGATTTTGCAATAGGCGANCCCGACAGNGAGTTTCGGCATCTTCTGGACGGCGANCCTTGCGATTTCGGAAAAGAATTCGGTCAGCGGGTGGTAAAACATTACGGTGCCGATATAAATGCGGTTGAAGAAAAAGCGCGGATAAGTGAAAATTATTGGCCGTTGGAACAGGTTATTTACGGGTTTCGAAGAAATGACAGAAATATGCTTGATGAAGGCGTTTCAAAGCTGTTAATCATGAAAGCGGCATTGNATGATGANAACTAACAGTTACGATACCAAGGAAAGGAATATTCANANAAATGAATACGTTTTATGTATCTATCGACGTTGAATCCGCTGCGGCTGNAATAAATAAAGAGGTTGTTGACGGCAGTATAACAGGCGAGCTTATAGACTTTTATGAGGTAAACGAGGAAAAAGGNTCNCTTGTTGTCTTGGTTTTTGAAAAGCATTACTGGAGAGCGGGCAACCGTCTGACCCTTACCGTAACGATAGACGATCTATGCGGTAAAACAAGGGTGCATTACGTTTCAGGCGGGGGCGGNGAGGGCTTGTTACGTTTCGACTGGGGCGCGGCAGAGAGCTTTGAAAGCGTAGCCGAGGACGCGTTAAGAAATTATATCATACCATAAGGTGAANTTAAAAAAATGGATAAACAGCTTTACGAAGTAAAAACCCCTTCATATATAATAGACCGCCCCGCGCTTATAAAAAATCTTGAAGCATTAAAGCAGGTCGAGGAAANGTCGGGCGCGAAAATTCTCCTTGCCCAAAAATGCTATTCGGTATATCAGACATATCCATTGATCGGAGAATATATAAGCGGCTGCACCGCCAGCGGCTTATTTGAGGCAAGACTCGGGCATGAGGAAATGGGAAAGGAAAATCATGTTTTTTCTCCCGCTTATCTCGATAACGAGTTTGACGAAATACTTANTATCTGCGACCATATAAGCTTTAACAGTGTTTCCCAGTGGGAAAAATTCAAGGACAAGGTTTTTGCCTGCGNAAAAAAGGTGTCATGCGGTATAAGAATAAACCCAGAACACTCCACTCAGGAGCATGGAATATACGACCCATGCTCCGAGTTTTCGCGTTTGGGNGCGGTAAGAAGCAGCTTTGATGATTTGCCCGAGGGGATAGAGGGTCTGCACTTCCATACCCTTTGCGAACAAAATTCCGATGCTTTGGCNGCTACCGCAAAGGCGGTTGAGGAGAAATTCGGTGATTTTTTGCCGAAAATAAAGTGGCTCAATATNGGCGGCGGACATCACATTACCCGACCCGATTACGATATTGACCTGCTGATAAAAACGGTAAGACACTTTTCCGATAAATACGGCGTTCANGTGTATCTTGAACCGGGAGAAGCGATCGCGTTAAACGCGGGCTGGCTTGCGGCTACGGTGCTTGACATTGTGCATAACGGTATGGATATTGCTATTCTTGANGCTTCCGCCGCCTGTCATATGCCCGATGTTCTGGAAATGCCGTACCGTCCCGAGATAGAGGGAGCGGGAAAGCCTAACGAAAAAGCTTATACCTGCCGTTTGGGCGGCAATACCTGCCTTGCGGGGGATATAATAGGCGATTACAGCTTTGACGCGCCTTTAAAAGCGGGGGACAAGCTGTTTTTCAAGGATATGGCGATCTACTCTATGGTAAAAAACAATACCTTTAACGGAATGGCTTTGCCTCGGATATGCCTTTGGGACGGAAAAGAGGTCAAGGTGATCAAAAGCTTCGGCTACGAGGATTTTAAGTCCAGATTGTAATTTATTCAACCGCGGGTTGACACTGTTTACCTGAAGTTGACAGTAATGTTTACCTAAAGTTGACAATAATTAACAAACGGTTTATTGACATAAAAAATATAAAGATATATAATTTAACTATCAAAAAGAAAGGACGAGCCAATAATGATAGAATTTAAAAAGGACTATTATGCCGACGTTCGTATTGAAGACAGGTTCACCACCGAGATAAAATTTCTTAACGGGAATCTTGCGGAAACAAAGGAACGCGGGGAATCAAGAGCCTTTGTGCGGGTCTTTGACGGTGAAATGTGGTATTATGCGGCTACTACCGATCTTGGACATATCCAGAAGACTCTTGACGGACTTTACGAGGTGGCGAAAGCAAACGCGGATATTGAAAACGATCCCGCGGTAAAGAAATTTGAACGCAACAGGGATCATTTGGAAAGCTTCAAGGACAACTCCGTGAGAAACATAGGTCTGTCCGAAAAAACCGAGCTTTTGCGCTCTCTTTTGCCTATAACTCAGTCCGATCCGTGTATGGCGATGTCTATGGCAAAGTATATGGACAGAAACAGTCGGTATGAATTCCGCTCCTCTCTCGGCGCGGATATTTCCTACGATTACCAGACCTGCGGTATTATGCTTTACTGCGATATGGTAGAGGGCGAAAAGAAATTCAGTGCCTTTTGGCAGCAGGGGGAGACCGACTTCAACAGGCTTAAGGGCTTGACCTCCGAGGCGGAGGAAGCCTTTAAAGAGCAGGTTGAGTTTATGCGTAATTCCGTTCCCGTTGAGGAGGGGGATTATCCCGTGGTGCTTTCTCCCTTAGCGGCGGGAATATTCGCCCACGAGTCCTTCGGACACAAATCGGAATCCGATTTTATGCTTTCCGATGAGAGCATGAAGGAGGAATGGCAGTTAGGCAAGCAGGTGGGCTCTCCGCTGCTTACTATTTCCGAGTGCGGCGAAATATCGGGTGTAGGATATACGCCTTACGATGACGAGGGCACAAAGGCAAGGAAAAATTATCTTATCAAAGACGGAATTTTAGCGGGAAGACTGCACAGCACCGTTACCGCCGCCGCGCTGGAGGAGGAAGTTACGGGAAACGCACGCGCCGTTGACTGTACCTTTGAGCCGATAGTGCGTATGACCACGACCTATATAGAAGCGGGTAAGGACAGCTTTGAACAGCTTATCGCGCCCATTAAAAAAGGCTATTTCATCAAAACCGTAAAGCACGGCTCGGGTATGAGTACCTTTACTATCGCTCCCGCGCTTTCCTATGAGATAATTGACGGAAAGCTGGGAAGACCCGTTGAAATAAGCGTTATATCGGGCAACGTTTTTGAGACTCTCGGACTTATCGACGGACTTTCGGATAAGATAGAGCTTAAGTCCTTTGTATCTGGCGGCTGCGGCAAAATGGAGCAATACCCTCTGCCCGTGGGCTTTGGCGGGCCTTATGTCAGAGTTTCAAAAATGAAGGTGCAGTAAGCGGAAAGGAGTACGGTAAAATGGAAAAAGAAAAACTGATCCTGCAAACACATTCGGTCTCTCTTAATGTGACCGCAAATAAAATAGATTCTTACCGCAGCAAGGAGGAAACGAAAAACACCGTAAGAGTATACGAAAACGGCAAGATCGGCGTCAAGGGCAGCTTGGGCGAATTTGACGAAAACGCTCTTACCGAAGCGGCAAAAACCGCTCTTTCCTACGGTATCGAATATCCCTGCGAGCTGAACGGAAACGTAAGGACAGAGGAAAACGCACATGAAATAATTCCCGCAAAGGAATTTATCCCGCAAATGCAGTCTTTTATGGACAGATTGGCGGCGGAGTGTCCTAAATTTGCGGTAAGTGATAAGATAAAAATTTCGGGCTTCCGTCAGCTTTACGAAAACAGCAAAGGCGCAAAGCTTGTTTCCTCCTCGGATTGGCTGAATATTTCCCTTATCTTCCAGAACAAGGGGTCGGGAAATCTTTTTGACGGCTCTTATGAGGCGATAACAGATAAATTCGACGAAAACGCGGCGGTCAAGGACTGTAAGCTGATATACGACGCTTTTTACAACCCCGTTGACATTGCCGAGGGAGAATATCCCGTCTTTATGCTTCCCGATGATTTTTTCGGTACCACCCTAAGCCATTTTTACGCCAATATGTACGCCTCGGGGGCGTCTCTACTGAGCGGAAAAATAGGGGAGAAGGCGTTTAACGAAAAATTAAGCTTTTTTGACGATCGAAATAATCTGACCGAACCGACAGCCTGCTTTTTTGACGATGAGGGAGAATTTGCTCCCGATTTTCGTCAGCCCCTGATCAAGGACGGCGTGTTAACAAATGTTCTGACCTGCAAAATGTATTCAAAGCTGCTTGATCTGCCCTTTGCCGCAACCGCGGGCGCGGTTTACGACGGCGTTCCGAGCTACGGCTTCAACAGTGCTTATGTACAGCCTACCGCAAAAGCGACCTCGGAAATAACGGGGGATAAAGCGATACTTGTAATGATGGCGAGCGGCGGAGATATGACGCCGAGCGGACATTTCGCGACACCCGTTCAGCTTGCTTTCTTGGTTGAAAACGGTGAAATTAAAGGAAAGCTGCCCGAGATAGGGATTTCCGGAGAATATTTCGATTTGCTGGGCAAGGATTATTTGGGGGCGGTCAAAAACGCGTTCTTCCCCTCGGTGAACAATACCTATATGGCTTTCGGAATGAAGGTCACAAAGTAAACAAAAACAAATCAATCAGCCGTAAAACTTCGCAAAAAAGCTTTATGGTAATAACCATTTTACTTTGATTTATAGTGAACGTCAAAAATATTTTGACGTTCACTATAAAAACTTATTTAAATTGCCTCGCATATCCGTTCGCTTCGCTCACTCCATGCGGATCGGCAAATAGCAAACGCCAAATATTTTTGGCGTTTGCTATAATTCTGTGTTAAAATGGTTATTAGTATTTCATGAATTTACGAACAACTTCGGAGATGACTGTATGAATAAGCTTTTGACAGCAATACTGCGCATTGTTAATATTGTTTTGATAACGTTTATCGTTAACATGCCCTTATTTATCAACGGGCTAAGCTTTTTTGTAAAAACGCCGATATATATTATAGGTATACTTTATTTTTTCTTTTTCAATGTATTCCCGAACTTTAAAAAATACCCGAGCTTTCGTTTAAGGGTAATGGGGGACGGAGCGGAGCTTATGCTGACTTTTTTCGTTTCCTTTATCCTTTCAATACCCATTGCGGTTTTCGGCTTTATTGATACGTGGAACAACGTGTTTCCGGTAAGCGGGTATATTGTTTACTGCGTATTTGTAATTTTGGGCGAATTGGTAATTTTCTGGAACGGAATAATAAGGGTATATCTGACCTCGGTGCAGCTCGGTATAAGATACCGCGTTTTGGGCGTTGCACTGGGACTTGTGCCTGTGGCTAATCTTGTGATGCTGATGATACTTTATGTTAAGACTGTAAAGGAATGTAACAGCGAGATAGCAAGGGACGAGTTGAACAAAAGCAGAGAGGATAAACAGATTTGCAAAACAAAATATCCAATACTGCTTGTACACGGCGTTTTTTTCCGTGACAGCAAGGTTTTGAATTACTGGGGCAGAGTGCCGAACGAGCTTATTAAAAACGGAGCAACGCTTTATTACGGTGAGCAGCAGTCGGCGGCTTCGGTTGAAAACAGCGGCGCGGAGTTAGCGGAAAAGATAGAGAAGATCGTTAAGGAAACTGGCTGCGAAAAAATAAATATAATTGCTCACTCAAAGGGAGGACTTGATTCCCGCTATGCCATAAGCAAGCTTGGCAGCGATAGGTACGTTGCTTCTCTTACCACAATAAACACTCCTCATAAGGGCTGTATTTTTGCGGAATACCTTTTGGGAAAAGCACCCGAAGGACTTGCAAGCGCAGTGGAAAAGACCTATAACACGGCTTTCAGAAAGCTTGGCGACAGTAATCCCGACTTTATGGCGGCGGTTAAAAATCTTACAAGCAGCTTTTGCGAGAAATTCAACGAGGAAGTACCCAACGCCGAGGGGGTCATGTATCAAAGCTTTGGCTCAAAGGCGGCGAGAGCCCACAGCGGACGCTTTCCTTTAAATATATCCTATCCCATGGTAAAAAAATACGACGGGGATAACGACGGACTTGTTGCTTTGACCTCGGCGGAATGGGGTGAAAGGTTTACGCCTATTTATCCCAAGGGGAAGAGGGGGATTACTCACGCTGATATGATAGACCTTAACAGGGAGGACTTTAAGGGGTTTGATGTTAGGGAGTTTTATGTGCAGGTGGTTTCGGATTTGAGGGAAAGGGGATTTTAAAAATAAAAAGCTGTCGGGAAATCGGCAGCTTTTTTGTTAAATGAAATCACTGAATTTAATAACTCGTAAATAAATTTATATAAAACTATTGACAAATTATTAAGTCGGTGCTATAATTAAATCAACCTCGAAAAAGGAGTATAGGTAAAAATGAGCAAAAGCGTTTACAGCCTTGTATTGACCGACCAAGTGGTTGAAGCGGTGGACAGACTGGCATACACTATGGGAACAAGCCGTTCTGCCCTGATAGACAGGATATTGGCGGAGCATGCGGGCTATATTACCCCCGAAATGAGAATAAATCAGATTTTTGACAGCTTAAGCAGAGTGTTTTCGGAAAACGGCAACGGTTTTATAGTAAAAGCGGAAAATCAGTCTATGCTGATACGCTCCGCATTAAAATACAAGTACAAGCCCACAATAAGATACGGGCTTCAGATATTCCGCGGCAGCGACAGGACCGAGGGAGAATTAAAGGTAAGCTTCCGAACCCAATCCGAGGAATTAAAATCAAAAATGGAGGACTTTCTTCGGCTATGGGCGGCGTTGGAAAACAAATATATTATTAAGCTTTTCCCCGACGGGATAAAATATTTTATCGAGGACGGAAAATTTACAAGGGCTTTCACACTGCCCGAGGAATATAAAAATAAAACCACCGAGGAGATAGGCGCGGCGATAGCCGAGTATATAAAAATGTTTGACGATGTATTGAAAAGCTATTTTGCTTTTTCGGACAGCGGTGAAGCGGCTTCGGCGGCAGCGGAAAAGTACCGCGGTTATCTTGAAAACGGAATAACGGTTATATAGAACAGGTTTACAGAAAAGAGAAAGGAGACAACTTATGAACACACAGAAATTAACAAAAAAATCGATTGAGACTGTCGAGACTGCTCAAAGCATAGCGGTTAAGAACAACAATCAGCAGATCGACCAGTGTCATATCCTGCTTGCTTTGTTGGAGCAGGAGGAGGGCTTGATACCTCAGCTTTTGCAGAGTATGGAGGTAAACGCCGAGTACGTTACTGACAGTGCCGCGAAGATAGTTGACGGAGTACCAAAGGTAACGGGAAGCGGTGCGAGAGAGTTAAACAGCGTTTATATCACCTCCGAGCTTGACAGGGCGTTGACCGCGGCGGAAGAGGAAGCCGAACGAATGAACGACGAGTTTATAAGCGTCGAGCATTTGTTTTTGGGCTTGCTGGACAAGGCGGCGGGAAAGGTCAAGGAGCTTTTTTCGGAGCATAGGATAACAAAAAACGCCTTTTTGTCCGCGCTTCAAAAGGTAAGAGGGAACACGAGAGTTACCTCCGACAGCCCCGAGGACACCTACGACGTTTTAAAGAAATATGGTCAGGACTTGGTAGAGCTGGCAAGGCAGAACAAGCTTGACCCCGTTATCGGACGCGACGGAGAGATACGAAATGTTATACGCATATTAAGCCGCAAAACCAAAAACAATCCCGTGCTTATCGGTGAGCCGGGAGTAGGCAAAACCGCTATCGCGGAGGGGTTGGCACTTCGTATAGTAAGGGGAGACGTACCCGGAAGCCTTAAAGACAGACAGCTTTTCAGTCTGGATATGGGCGCGCTTGTGGCGGGCGCAAAGTACAGAGGCGAATTTGAGGAGCGTTTGAAGGCAGTATTGCAGGAGGTAAAGAAAAGCGACGGCAGGATAATACTGTTTATAGACGAGCTGCATCTGATAGTCGGCGCGGGAAAGACCGACGGGGCGATGGACGCGGGAAATATCTTAAAACCGATGTTAGCGAGAGGAGAACTGCACTGTATCGGAGCTACCACTCTTGACGAGTATAGGAAGTATATAGAAAAAGACCCCGCGCTTGAAAGAAGATTTCAGCCCGTACAGGTAGACGAACCCACGGTTGAGGACACTATTTCTATACTCAGAGGTTTAAAGGAGCGTTATGAGGTCTTTCACGGCGTTAAAATACATGACCAGGCCTTGATCGCGGCGGCGGTGCTGTCCAACCGTTATATAAGCGACCGTTTTCTCCCCGATAAGGCGATAGACCTTGTGGACGAAGCCTGCGCCCTTATAAAAACCGAAATGGAATCTATGCCCACGGAGCTTGATGAGCTTTCACGCAAGATAATGCAGCATGAGATAGAGGAAGCGGCACTGAAAAAGGAGAGCGACAAGCTTTCACAGGAGCATTTGGCGGATATTCAACGTGAGCTGGCTCAGATGAGGGAGCAGTTCAGCAGTATGAAAGCCAAATGGGAAAACGAAAAATCGGATATCAACAAAGTTCAGGCCTTGCGTAAGGAGATAGAACAGCTTGGCGGCGAGATCGAAGCGGCAAAACGCGAATATAATCTTAACAAGGCTGCCGAATTGCAGTACGGTAAGCTGCCTCAGCTTCAAGCGGAGCTTGAAAGGGAAGAAAAGCTTGCGGAGGAACGAAAAAACAGCACCTCGCTTCTGAGAGATAAGGTGACGGAGGAGGAGATAGCGAGAATTATCGCCCGCTGGACGGGTATTCCCGTTGCCAAGCTTATGGAGGGCGAGCGTTCAAAGCTGCTTGGCATGGAGGATATTCTGCACAAGCGGGTTATAGGGCAAAATGAAGCGGTTGAAAAGGTGAGTGAAGCTATACTGCGTTCAAGAGCGGGTATACAGGACCCCAACCGCCCCATAGGCTCATTCCTTTTCTTAGGACCTACGGGCGTTGGTAAGACCGAGCTGGCTAAGGCGTTGGCTCAGGCACTTTTTGATGACGAGCACAATATAGTCCGCATAGATATGACCGAATATATGGAGAAGTACAGCGTCAGCCGTCTGATCGGCGCGCCTCCGGGATATGTGGGCTACGACGAGGGCGGACAGCTTACCGAGGCGGTAAGAAGAAAGCCTTACTCGGTAGTGCTTTTTGACGAGATCGAAAAGGCTCACCCCGATGTGTTCAATATACTGCTTCAGGTGCTGGATGACGGACGTATCACCGACAGTCAGGGCAGAACGGTGGACTTTAAAAATACCATAATTATTTTGACAAGTAATTTGGGTTCAAGCTATATTCTTGACGGTATAACCGATAACAACGAAATTTCCGCGGAAGCCAAGGAGCAAGTGGAAAAGCTTTTA
Organism: Oscillospiraceae bacterium; assembly: GCA_014799365.1. Taxonomy (GTDB): domain Bacteria; phylum Bacillota; class Clostridia; order Oscillospirales; family Ruminococcaceae; genus Ruminiclostridium_E. The sequence goes on along the minus strand of JAAVIF010000028.1, from coordinate 88,641 downwards.
AAATCACAGTTCAGACCCGAATTTCTCAACAGACTTGACGAGATAGTGTTCTATAAGCCTTTGGCAAAGGCGGAGATAGGCAGCATTGTCGATCTGATGATAAGAGACTTGTCAAGGAGATTGGAGGATAAGCAGATAAAGGTTGAGATCACCGACAGGGCAAAATCTTATATTATCGACAGCGGGTATGACCCGGTTTACGGCGCGAGACCGCTTAAGAGGTTTATTCAGAGTAAAGCGGAAACGCTTATTGCCAAGGCTATTATCGGTGATAGGTTAAGCGAGGGTGATACTGTGGTGATCGACGGAAGTGACGACGGGCTTTTGCTTGAGGTGAAAAAATAATACCAATCCCTTTTTGAACTGACGTAATACCCACAGTTCAAAAAGGGATTGCACTCGAAACACTAATTCCACAGTTCTAAAAGGGATTAGTATAAATACAAATCCGCCAAGCTTTTTAAGAAAATATGGCTTGGCGGATATTAAAAAGCTGCTCCGGCAAAACAGTCTGCCGGAGCAGTGCTTATACCAATATCTGTTTAAAAAGTGGATAAAATGGCTTTTTAAACAGATATTAGTGCTTAGGGTGTAAGTATTATTTAGATTATTCAGTCAATGTTTCAACAATGTATTGACGCTATTCCAAGTAATATGCGATCTGCGAATAACTCGCAATTCCCGTACTTCCCGCGTAACCTACCACCTGCCCTTTAACAACAGTATCTCCCGCTTCAACAGTGAATCCGTCTAAATGATTATATGAAATACGGTTTCCATCGCTGCTTTCCACAGTGACCGAATATCCCGAGTTGTAACTGTAATCCGCTTCCAGAACAGTACCGTCTTGCAAAGCGTAAGCTTCCGTACCCTTTTCCGCGGGAAGATAGAACATTACAAATTTACCGCTGTAGCTTGTTATCACTGTCAGACCGTGTTTTGTCTGAAACGCCTTATATCCTGCTTCGTCGGCAACAGCTTTTATCTCCAATAAGCTTTCAAGAATAATATCGGTATCCTCCGGCTTAACATCGGTTTGCGGAATTTCAGCCTTTTCCGTCACCACCTCCGGCACATACGCCAAAATATTCCCCTCCGCGTCGGCGACATACCCCAGTCGCGCTTGCACCTCTTCGTCCAAATCTTCGATCTCTTCGGGGGTCAGCAGTCCACTGCCGATCTCGGGAGTTTCCGCATTTGATACGGCGGTATCTGTTTCCTCCGCGGCCGAAGTTTTCTCGGTCAAAGCGGCCTCTGTTGTGGTTTCCAACCTTTCCGGAATAACTTGGGAGGTGCTTTCTGCCGATATGTTATTTGTTTCCTCAATATTATTTTCCGAGGAAACGGGGTCTGTCAAAAAACAGACGGCTATCACGCCGCAAAGTACTGCCGAAGCGGCGGTTGCCCAGATCGTGGTCTTTTTGTAATTAAACACGTTTTTAACCCTTTCCCTTATTCCCGAACCTCCGAAGGAGATCGGATATCCGCTGCGGATATTCGCCTCTAACAGTGCTTCGGTATAAGCTTTTTTGTGTTTTATATCGTAGTTTTTTATTGCCGTTTCATCGCAGGCAAGCTCTATGTCCCTGCAAAACAGTATGCAGCCAATCCAACATAGGGGATTGAACCAATACACCGACAGCAGCAAAAAGCTTATCGGCTTCCATATATGATCCAGCCTTTTGATATGCGCCTGCTCATGAGCGATTATATACTCTTTCTTGTCCTCAAGGGCAGAGGGGATATATATCCGCGGACGGAAAATGCCCAAAACAAAAGCCCCCGCGATCCTGTCGCAAAGAAAGTAATTCTCCCGCCTGACCGCTTCTCTTACGGAAATATGTACCCGCACAAGGCTCACTGCCATATACAGCAGCATAAATATGACCCCCGCAAGCCACACTGTGGAGATTATTCCGAGTATATCGAATGATTCCGCCGATGACGGTACAGTCAGATCGGTAAACGTGACTTTTTCGGGAGCGTCGGGAATTACCGTATTTATTACGGGAACCGTTTCCAGAATGTCCGCCGTTAACTTTTTTTGGGGCATCAGACTGAAAACGCTTTCGAGGGAAAAGGGAAATATCAGCCGCAGTGCCGCAAAGCCCCATAATATACAGCGCGCTTTTTTCGGTACTCCCTTAAACAGCCGCACAATGATGATGGCCGCTATCAAAAGGCTTGATACAAGGCTCATATTAAGCAATGAAATAAATATACCTTTCATTTTTCCGTTTCTTTCCCGTAATTGTCAATAAGGTTTCTTATTTCGTCTATCTCCTCTTTGTTCAGCTTTTTCCTCGAAGCGAACGCCGCAAGAAAAGCGGGCAGGGAACCGCCGAATGTCTCGTTGACAAAGCTTTCGGTTTTCATTGAATAAAAGTCGTTTCTGGAAACAAGGGAGGTTACAGTTCCGTTTTCGTTTTGAAACAGCCCCCTTTCGCTGAGCCGCTTAAGAACCGTATAGGTGGTGGTGCGCTTCCAGTCCAGCTCCTTTTCGCAAAGCTTTACAAGGCTTGCCGTGGATATTGGCTCATTATTCCAGATCATATCGGCAAATTTTGATTCTATCGTGCCAAGCTTGGTGTTTTTCATGGTATTTCCTTTCTGTCTATTTATTGTCGACAGGTACATTCTACCACATATAGACAAGTTTGTCAAGAGGATAAAAAGATAAAAGAAAAAACCGTATTCGTAAGGTTTACGTACGGTTTTTTATGTTTATTGAATTGAAAAATTATTGCCAGGAAAGCTTCAATTGCCGTTTATTTGCCGCGCAATCGGAAAGATAAAGATTTATCAGCGTCTGATAGGGAATACCGCATTCGCTTGACTGTTTTTTGAAGTATTCTATTACATTGTTGTCAAGGTTGATGGTTATTTGCTGCTTTATTTTTTTTGCATAGGGATTTTTTTTTGCATTGGAAAAATCGTATTCTTCTCTCATATCAGTCACCTCACATAAATTCATAATATTGCTTCATCTCGCTTTTTGTGGCCTTGCGGGCAGAAATAATACGAATTACTTCGCCGAACCGTATGCAATGGCAAACGACCAACAAATTAGCTTTTACGCTTGTTCCGAGAATAATAAACCTTTCTTCTTCCTCGGAATGGTCGGGATCGTCAATACATAATGCGTTTTCGTCATAAAAAACCGTTTTTGCTTCGTCAAACGAAACATCATGTTTTTTCTTGTTGATTTGATTTTTATTTTCGTCCCATTCAAATTTTATCGGTTCCATAATTATATTATAATTATATTATAATTATTTGTCAATAGTTATTGAAAAATTCTACTTTTAATTTATACTTATAATTACCTTATCCCCCGTTGCCCTTTCCTAAACCTCCACCAACACCCAATCCTTATGCTTTCGCCTGTATCGGTTTATTTCACGGATCAGCACTCGAAGCTGACTGCCCGTGATTTTCGGCTTACATTCATCTTTGCCGCTATTGACTTTTTTGTTTATCAATCTTGGAGCAAGCGTTGCCGTAAGACTGTTTAAAATAAGTCGGCTGGGTAAAGTTATATTTCTATTGGTATCGGAGTCCTTGATTATTATTTTCATGATGTTTTATACCGATTTATCATTGCCGGATAAAATCGGCATTAAACCTCCTCCACCACAATCTGTACCGTATCGCCGTCTGCGCTTTCCACCTCGATAAGCTTACCCATAAGCCCGTTTTCCACCATTGACAGTATTTGGTTAAAGTCCACATCTTTAAACGAGCCGTTTCCCGAAACCTGTGCTATATCCATTCCCAGCTCTATCCCTGTTTTAACCAATTTCATGGGAAGATTTACTCTGACCTTATCGCCGCCGCTTGAATCCACGATAATACGCAGCATCAGATTTTCAAGATCGCTCCTCTGCTCCTTCGGCACAAGCTGAACGGTCTTTTCGGGTTCACAGCCGAGAATATTGTCCGTGGTGACGTTAAACAGCCTTGCGATTTCGGGCAAAAGCATAATATCGGGGCAGGAAACGTCGTTTTCCCACTTTGAAACGGCTTGGGGTGAAACTCCGAGCCTTTCGGCAAGCTCTTCCTGCGTCCAGCCTTTTTCCTTTCTTAAAGCTCCTATTTTCTGACCGAGAGTTGTTTTTGACATAACTGTTACCATTCCTTTTTGTAAAATTTCTTTGATTTTATTTTACAGCATTTTTTTGTATTGTTAAAGGGAACGCCCAACCGCACACCTTATTTATGACTTTCCCCCAATTTGATTTTGTACTGCCAAGCCTCATACTTCCCCATAACAAAACGCAAAATTACGGAAATATAAGACCCGACAATACAGAAATAAATTGCAAATTATGATTAAATACTAAACTGGATCTCAACTCCAAGCTCGTCCGAAACATATACGACATCAATCATTGTTGCAGCTAAATTATGTTTTTCCTCAACAGTAAGTAAATCCCAGCGGCTCATCGGATCAACAAGAGGAGATGTATCGATCTCACGATACTTTCTCGTCTTGGTTCGCAGCGTTTCTTCCAAGTCGGACTTTTTGGAGTGCAGTGTGCCAATACGTTCCTGAATATAAGCAAACAGCGTATCATCTGCATCAGCTAATTTATCCATCAGCTTGTGAATTTCACCGTCCAACCGAATGATTTCGGATTTGATATTCTCCGTTTCAATATCAGGTTTTTTCTTTTCAATTTTTGCAATGACGAGATTTTCAAGACGCTCTTTCATAGCATTAAAAACAATCTCCTCAACTTCGTCTGGCTTAATTTTAAGCCTTTTCTTAATACATCCGTTTGCTGTACTTACGCCTTTGTCACCGAAATAGCGCCACATCTTGGTTTTGGAAGCATTCCAAGAGTACAGAATTTGCAGGGAATAATGGCAATGCCCGCACTTTACAATACCTACAAGCCAAGAGTTTTTTGCGCTTCCATTATTGGGGATTTTCTTATTATGAGATTTTTTGTCTTGAACAGTCAGCCATGTTTCGGAGTCCACCAATCCTTCGTGATAACCTACCTTTATGTATTCCGAGCCGTCAGCCCTCTTATGTCGAAAACACCCGTGAATACCGTCAAAAGCTTCAATATCGTCAACAACTTCATAGCCTTTTGAAACGAAATATTGATAAACATCTTTGTCGGCTTTGACATACAAGGGGCTTTTAAGAAGCATTGACATATGGCTCCTGTCCATGTTTTTATCTGGCGAAACATTTATCTCGTAACCGTTGTCCTTTAAATACGACATAATATCAGATAATGAGGCGTTAGGCTCTTTGTAAATTCGATAGGCATTTCTGATTATATCCGCTTGCTTAGACGGTACGAGTACGGAGCCCTTTTTTCCGTTTACGGTACGTCGTTCAGAAACGTACCCGTAATACATTTTACCGCCCTGATAAAATCCTGTTTCCACAGATCTGGTGCTGTACGCATCCGCTACCCTTGCTGCTATGGTTTCACGTTCAAACTCCGCAAAGTTCAGCAGATTATTTCTCATCATCCTCCCTTCTTTGGTTTCGGTGTTGAACGGCTCCGATAAAGAGGTTACGCTCACTCCGTAGCTGTCGAGGGTGTTTGTGACATTGAGGTACTCTCTCATATTACGGCTAAAGCGGTCGTATTTTTTTACGATTATCCGTTCAATAATTCCGTCCTTTGCATCAGACATCATCTGTTGAAAAGCCGGTCTGTGTTCGATGTCCTTTCCACTTTTTCCGTCATCGCAGTAAATTCGGTACTCCTCGTTATTCTTCAGAGATTTTATGCACTCAGATTTCTGGCTGTCAATGGAAAGGGAGTTATTGTCCTTATCCTTGTCGCTGACCGAGCGGCGGACATAAATTGCAGTGAATTTTTTCATGTGTTATCAGCCTCCATATAAATGTAAGCCGATATACGCTATCTGTTTTAAGTATAACATAATCGGCTTAGATTTTCAATATTATTTGTGAACCTCAGAAGACAAAATATCGTAAATACGATTTATTTTTTGCGTTTTCACGCTTTCAGCAATATGTTCAGGGACAGAAATTTTTACTTTTATTTCTTCCCGTGTATTGACATTCTGAGCTTCTTTTGGTAAAATAAATATAGTTTGAGTATCGTTCACTTTTCTCACTCCTTGGTGCGTTACCGTATATCCGCCCACAAATGTAAAAATGTTGTCATTTGAACAATTGATTTATGGATAAATATATGATTTGACCGTCTATTTAGTGGTCGAAACCGTGTTGAAGCTATCTGCTGTATAAAACAGCAGATGCTCCAAGCACAATTGAACTCTAAAGCGGTTCCCAAAATAATTGGGGGAATTGCTACATTAACTTGTCTAAAGGGATTACCAAAAAGCGCTTTCCTTTAATCTGACGAGTACTTTTGTCTCTTCCAACGCTTAATGCTTTCTTATTCTTCAAGTCGTTTACAATATCGTTTAAATCAATCTCGGGGAAAAACAATTGCAGCTTTTTTACAAGCTTTTCGCTACGTAAGTGTAGACAATTGTTGTGTATATGCCCATCATGCTTGTCAACATCAAAGCTTTTCTTGTCATCAGCTAAATAAAAGCTATGGCTTGCGTACAGCTTTTTGATGTACTCTAAATAGTCTTCGTTTCCATTCGCATTATTTGTCTGGAATCGCTTCTGATTATCATTTACAATCTCCCTGAGATATTTAAAAAACAATGAATATTCACTTCTTGCCTGCTCCTCTGTAATAAAACCAGATTCGGAGCAGAACTCCAAGAAAATCATAAAGGACATCTCCAAACAAAACTCGGTATCGCATAATCTCCCATGAAGATCGGTGTTTGAAGCTGTTTGACGTAACTCGGTCAAACGCTTATCAATCTCGTTGCAAACTGCTTCGTAATTTTCGACATACCAACGCAAAAAGTAATAGTAAAACGTGGAAACCAGCAGTGGCTGTTTGCGTTGATATTTGTCGAGAACACCGCCATCGGGACGTTTGGTCAACGGCACTACCAATACACGGGGGAGCGTAGACTCCTGCCCGATCGTGTATTCTCCGATAAATATAACGTTTGCGTTAAACTCTTTTTGGACCGTTGACTTTCCTTCCATCCGTCCGCGACCTGTGTTATCGCTGATTCGCCGTATAATTTCCTCGGCGGTAGTTTCGTTGCTTCGCTTGATGCTTTTAGATTGGGCGGTGTGGAGGTCGTCGACGACAATCGTACATTCCTTGTATTCGCAGAATATTTCCTCAATAAAACGCTCCGAAGAGTTAAATCGCGTTTCGGGTTTTACTCCGTCTTTTCGATTATAAAGCTGGATGATTTGGGGAACGTAATGTGATTTGAGCAGTCCCGATTTGCCAACGATCATCAATATTCCGCAATGCATAATGCCGGCTTCTTTAAACGCTGCCATGGTAAGACCTTCGATGACATGTGCGATAAGCACTCTTCCGATTTCAGGACTTAAACGTATCAGCTCGTAAATCCCTGCAAATGCCTCTTCCTGTGTGATACTATCATCAATGTCCAATCGAAACGAGGTATCTGGCAATTCGTATTCAGAAAGGGATATATTATCGCCTGACCGGGTAAGTACCCAGTCACCAGCGACAAAAATGACACCGCCTCCTATACGGTTTACCCCCACGCTAAGTGCAATTTTTGGTTGCCTGTCCAACGAAGAAGTGTTGGACTCAGCGTTCGATAAGTTGCTCACGCTGCTTCTCCCTTCATTTTGCGCAAGCTTCCAAAAAAAGACTTGGCAACAATTCCTGCCACAGTTACTAACACAGCAGGAAGAGCTTTAATTATGGCATCGCCAAGCTTACGGAAAAATGATCCGAAAATATTCTTGGCAGGCTCATTTTCATGGATCGATTGAGGTGCAGAATTGTTGAGGGATTTCTCCACATCCCTTTTCAGAGCCTTCTTCTTTTCTTTTTTCAGCTCTTTTTTAACTATTTTTTTGACAGCCTTCTTATCCAGCTGACTGAATTTAGAAGCAGATGTTTCCTCATCAACAATGCTTAAGTTCGTATCTGGTAATGTAGGGGGTTGGGTCGAAACACCAGCGAATGTTTCAAAGTTCTTCATAGAAAAGCTCCTTTCAAAATAGCTGAAATATAACCGATAATTTTTAACTGAATTTTTTCTATCCCTCCTTCGATGTTTTTCCGTTAATTTTATTTTACCACAAATATCAAAACTAGTCATCGTACTATAAACGTACGCAAAAAAACTTTTAATGTGCTTTTTATGTACAATTTTTTGAGGACATTATGCTTATGGACTTTAGAGAGTATATTACTATATTAAGCGAAACTATCGGTGTTAAAGCTGTTGATTTTATTATTGATCTTTTAACAAAATCGGGAGCAGAACAATTTTCATCAGAAGCTGCCATAAGTTGGTTAGAGCCTGCAAAAAGCAAACGGCACAGAAACTGTCAGATTAAAAGATATTATAATAAAGATCATCCTTTTAATGAAACTGGCTTCATTGAATATTTAAAGAGTCAAATTAGAACATCATGGAAAAAAGTTCAGGAAGCTTTTAAGGTAATAAATGATGATGATAAAATAGTTGATGTGAATACAAACAACGAAGATTTGTTTTATTGGAGCTTACTTAATCAGTTTCAAAGGATACATAAACTCTCTTTATCTCCCATTCCTCCTAAGTTTCAGAATAACAACGATAGTAGCCTTGATAATACAATAAACAGTAAAAAACATTTATCAACATATGAGCCTTTTGAAAATCAGAATACGTTAGCTTCAAAAAAATCAAATACTAATGTTTTGGAATCAAATGAAAAATCTTATAATTCATTTCAGACTAAACATGTGCATGATGAATTTAAGGTTAGCTTTGAGGGATATCCTGTTGAAGATTTTTTAGACAGGACTCCTGATAATTTACTCCATTCACACTTAATTAGAGATGCGTTTGAGTTTGCAAATCATATTCGTTATGTATGCGAACATGAAAGCAGCTTTGATAAAAATAGCGAAATTTATAAAAAGATTGTTGATACAAATAATTGTTTATATGAATACCTCGCTTTTTTACAAGACAACTCCACCGATACTCAAAACTTTCTTGATAATTTTGAAGTAAAAAATGATGTCGGTACGAATTTCTCTGAAAAAGCAGATAAATATTGTAAGCAATTAAAAGCTATGTATCAGGAAATCAATGAGAAAATTGAAATAATAAAAATAGAAGAACATATACAAGATAAGGATATTATCACAAAAGAACATGAAAATGTAAGAAATTGGCGTTTGAGAGATTCATTGGACAAATTAAAAAAATAACAGCGCTAATTGATGTAAGATAAAAGCTTTGAGGCACTAACATATTTTTTGAATTAACGTGGTACTGGTGGTAAATACCACCAGTACCACTACTTATGTTAATACACATTAGTTGTAAGGTGATAAGTCACTTTGCTTTCTTCAATAGTGTTTATAATAACCAAACCTTGAACACTATCATAATTAGACAATCTACTGGGTCAAATCGTTGATTTGGCAGGTTTTGAAGGATCATCATAATCAAAATCCCTAACCATTTCAGCCTGACTCAACGGAAAATTAGAAAACAAATTCACTGTACATTCATTTCGGAGAAGCCGTGCTCGTCCCACGGCTTGCTCCAACTCACTTTCTATCATCCAAAAATGAATTGACCTAAGGCTTTCATTTTCAAATGTAGTGAATCGAAACCTATATCCGTTATGCTCTACGATCTGCGCTGTCATTTTCTCATCTTCATCAAAATCACACTTCATAAAAAAGGCAACAAGCTTGTATAAAAACTCCGCATGATACGGTGTACCAGCTACAAGGATATCCTTACCCTCCAAAGTATTACTGCCTTCGGTGTTCCCAAAATGTAGTTTCCCGATATTTTCTTTCATGAATGTTATGACCCTATCATCACAAAACTCAAAATGCTTCATCAAACGTCTTATAATTCCGGGGTTGTTCGCTATACTGGAACGGCTCATCGATTTACTGGGATACTGACTTAATGTACCCTTATACCGTGCTTTTTTGCACTCATAGAAATTTACATTATCCTCGCCGAAATATTTATTGCAAATAGTTTCATCAACCGTGGCTGAAACTATGATATACTTAACCTTTTTAAAATCTGCAGATCTTAGAAAGACAACAGTATTCTCTTTCAAATTGGGTTCATTTTCTGTTTTGCGTACAAAAAACTTCTTTGCCATACAAAAGGAAGGTACATCAAAAGTGATTGAAATATCATCTGCATCGTTATCATCATCGTCTTCCTCTGTCCCAAAACTGTCAAGCTCTATACAGGTCTGCGTTTTTGCAAATTTCAGCAGCTTCTTTATTTTCTTGGACAATTGGACATTAGTAGTCTCCGTGAAAAGCTTTTCTAAATCGGAAATAGTTATTTCACATTGATTGGAAATAACACTTTTGAATATTATATCCTCATCTATAATAACAGCATCATATTCTCTAAGCCGCTTTTCGTCCATGTTCAGCAAATAGCGGTGGGTAGTGATAAGACTGCCTCCGAATTTTTTCAACCTTTCACGCTCATCACAATACTTTATCAAGCAAGATATATTCTTTTTTACTGCTACCTCGCGTATGTATGGATGTACAGCTTTATGCTGTCCGCTTTTGTATAAGCGATTAATCCTATTCCATACATTAGGTGGTATTTCATCTTTTATTTCGTCCAACGAAGGGGTTTTCGCTGCATCAATTCCCATTTTTTCAGCCTTACGGTAAATTTCGTTTTTGAGCAAATTGGTGGGCGCCGCAATCAGAAACCTGTCGTCCGGATTTTCTGCCATAAGCCTAAGATAGCTGTGTGATTTTCCTGCGCCGGTCATTGATTTTATGATATGAACGCCATTGTCCGAGCTGCGGTATGCATTATATATGGCGGAATATGTATCCTCCTGAACCTCTTCAATTGAATAAAATTCCTCATGGTAATCAGGCAGCTTTTCCATGATTACTCGTTTGGGGTGTACAGTAGAGAGGATATTCGTGCTATGATTACATTGTTTCTTATAAGGACAGAAATTGTTACACTGCATTGGCTTATATGATTGCTGCTTGATATAGGAAAGTATACTTTCCCACTTTTGACACCTTTCAGCATCGTAGAGAGTAGGATAATCGGATTGAATATCCTTGAATTTTTGGTATCCTGTTTCAACTGCAATCAGATTGGTAGCCAGTCCAAACAACTCGTTATGGCTCATATCCCGCTTGCCTGTTCTGAACTCATTGAACAATTGACACTTGCACTCCATCTCCTCTAAAACAATTGATCTGTATTCTTGATGATTCTTATATTGCTTAACCACAACATCTGTCTTATCAACAGATGTTGTGACAGAAGCTTTGCCGGTGCAATCCGCAAATCTGATACAATAATATCTATTTGGGAAAATCTCGCCATTTGCTTTTATATTAGGAAAATTAGAGCTATATATAATAGGACTTGGCGAGTTTTTCCCATTATCATCAGTTTGACTTGCACCAAGAGGTTCTGTCGGATTATCGGTAACGGAAATGTCCAGTAATCCATTTGGGGTTAAAGCAATGCCTGTTTCCTCAGCAAACTTAGCTAACCGCTCTTTGTAGTGGTTAGCTTTGTATTTGTCCTTTAGGTAGATTGCATGGTTCCTGAACAGCGATTCAATGTTGATCGTTGGAGTGTCATCGCTGCGATATAATACGCTTTTACCTCCATAATACATCTTGGAGGTATCCTTGTAGCACGATGAATCGGCTTCGGGGAATATAGTGCCTAAAGCTAATTGCATAGCTTCCGCAATTTTTCTGTCAGTAACTGATGTATCATTTAAAAACACTATACGGAATTTATCCCGGTTTGTGCTTGATAGGGTTTCATAGGCGAATAGCATGGGGAGCTCATAATGTTCGGCTCGCTTCTTTACTTCATCAAAGGTGATTGAACGGTTGGCGTCCTTGTTATCGAAGTCCAGCGCAAAGAGCTGTTGCTGTTCAAAGTTGTCCTTGCTGCGTTTACCGTTCTTGAATGTGGCGGGGCAAAAGGTGTGACCGTCAAGGCTAACGTCTAAGGCAAATTCCTTTATTCCGTTCCAACTTAACAGTTTGGGGGATCCGCCTATATTTTTGCTTATGCTTGCTGCTAATGTTTCGTTTGGCTTTTCGCTCAAACTTCTGTAATCATAAGAAACTTTTATTTTATCCATGATCTTAACTCCTAAAAAAGAAATTTTTATTTTCTTGTAGGAGCTAATTACAAAAAATTTTTGTAATATAATAAATGGAAATTGGGAAAATCCCTTATTAATTGCGGCTAATTGTTGTTTTATTATGACCGCTGATTGTGGTGGTATAGTGGTATATACCACCGTACCACCAAGAAATTTATAAAAAGCCACTTAATTGTATTGACTTTGTGTAACAAATGTGATACAATACAGTTGTGAAAGGAAAGGTGGTTTTTATGGCTAAAACAGAAACCCTGCATATCCGTGTAAATGAAAAAGTTAAGTCTAACGCCGAGGAAACCCTCAGCAGATTGGGGATTTCAATTTCCGAGGCTGTAAATATGTTTCTTTGTCAGGTGGAGCTTACGGGCGGTTTACCCTTTGAAGTCAGGCTGCCCGTTTCGGAACGTGTCCTTGTCAAAACAAAGGAAGATTTATATAAAAAATTAGATGAAGCCGAAGAGGATATACGCTTGGGAAGAACCTCAGACGCACAGGATGTGATTGACAGACTGAGGGAAAAATATGACGTATAAATCTATAATCACAAAAGCCTTTGAAAAAGATCTTGACGAAACCTTGGAATATATTTCCGATAGGTTATATAACCCCACTGCGGCACAAAAGCTTCTGAAAAATATCTCCGAAAAAATTTCCGGTATTGAAGAAAATCCCTTGCTCTATCCTTTATATCATGAAGATCAGCTTGCAAAAAGGGGTTACAGATTTGCCGTTGTTGCGAAATATCTGTTGTTTTACAGAGTAGATGAGAACGAAAAAGTGATTTATTTCTCTCGACTTTTATATAGTGCTCGAAATATTACAGATATTATTTAAAAAAAGATTGCGGACTATGTGCAAGCATAGCCCACAATCTTTTTATTCTCAAATTTATTAAGCAACAGTCCCCTGTATTTTCGCCAGTTCCGTTTCAATCGCACCTGTTATCTGTTTAGCCGCCGCTTGAATTTCTTTCAAAGCACACTTTAACTGTTCAAGCGGCTTACCGTTGCTCCAAGAGGCTATGTACGGGAACGAGTACTCAGACGTATCAAACCCCAACCTTTCCGCCACCATAAACGCCACCGATTCCGCTTGCACCTCTTTCTCATTTCGAGGAGATTTCACCGTAACCATCTTCAGTTTAGGATCGTGCAGCAGCTTATGTGCTGTTTCATGAAAAGCAGTCTTTAGCGTCTGACTATCACTCATTCCGGATTGTATAACTATACGGTTTTCAGCAGTATCATAGTAACCCTTAGCACCACCACGTATATCAGAAAATTCAATCCTGATACCTGTAATCCGTTCCAATGCCTTAAAGATAGCATTTTTCTTTTTAAAGTCAATATCACCCGTAAGCTCGCTGCTTTCAAAGCAGGGTATATCCTTACCGTCGGTCTGTGAGATGTCATAAACGTATACCTTTTTAAAAGCAATCCGCTTAAACTGTTCTTCAGCTATTTTCGTTTTTTCCGTGTCCTCATCATCAGTACCCTTTTTTACTTTCGGGCATTTATCAGAATCATAGATTATCGGTGCGAAAATAGCTATACCCTTTTCGCCTTTCATCACCTGTCTGCCGACCTTTCTCCATTTACCGTAAGAGGCAACAAGTGTAGCAGAGGGTCTTTGTAAGCTGATAAGCATAGTATTGTGAGGCGAATAGTTAGTGAAGTTTGAAGCAAATTTCAGATATTCTTTGTATTGATCCGAGTTGAAAACGGCTTTTACCCCCTCGTCAATGCGCTTCAGCATCTCATCTATTTCCGATTGCTTCTGCTCCTTATATACCGCTTTTTCCTCAGGCGAATACTTTTTCTTGTATGCCATAATGCTCTCCTTTGTCCTCAATCTCTCTATCCAGAGAAACAAGGATTTTTCCCGCAGTATCCTCTAACGTGATGGCTATGTCATCATAAGTATGCAGGTCGCCGTTGGACAGCCATTCATCATATATCTCGTCAAGGGTGTTCTTGGCAGACAGCAGAGCCGCATACTGTTTCTTGGAAAGCATAAACGGTTCATTTTCAATAAACTGTGCGATATTGTCCTTCCAAACTATTTCATATGCGGCTTCAATGATGTACCCGGCGGATTGCTTTTGCATATCTTCAATAAATTCTGTATATTCTGCATTAACTTTGTCACATAAATCATTTGAAAGCTGCTCAATATCCATGTTTTTAGTATCCATAGAGTTCCTCCTGTTCTGAAATTTGTATCGACATCGACGGATTGCGCAGCCACTGCTTGCAGCTGCTCAGATCTGAAAATCCCTCGACCCAAGCGTGACCTGTGGAATTATCAATGCCGATGTATGCTCCGTTCTGACGAACATAGAAAAGACCCAGCGGCTGCCGGGTCTTTATCACTATTTCTGCGAAAAATGGGTTTATCTTTTTAATCATAACACTACCCCTAAATATTTCTGTATAAAGTGGATTTTTTTACTCCAGTAAGTTCTTCGATTTCTTTGATAGAGTATTGCTGCGTTTTATACAGCTTGACCGCCTTTTGGATATTATTTGCATTTACCTTGGGTCTGCCGCCTGTCCTGCCCCTTGACCTTGCCGATCGTAACCCCTCACGTGTTCTGTCTGCAATCGTATCTCTTTCAAACTGAGCCAGTGCGCTCATAAGAGTAAATAACAGCTTACCTGTGGAGCTTTCGGTGTCGATGGATTCTTTCAACGAAACTAAGCGTACACCTTTACTTTTAAACAGCTCGGTCAGTTCGATCAGATCTTTTGTACTCCTACCCAATCTTGAAAGGGATTCAATAACTACAGTATCGCCCTCGGTTATTCTTTCAAGCAGCTTGTTGAGTTCGGGACGATCTTTTTTAGTGCCTGTCTTTTTTTCGTTGTAAATCGCATCAACTCCAAATTGTTTTAAAGCGTCAAGCTGCCTGTCCAAATTCTGAGCTTCGGTCGATACCCTTGCATATCCGAAAATATAATTTTTCATATCCTCTCCTTTTTGTCCCAATAACGTATGAGATATGGCACTTTGATTTTGGAACAAGTTTTGAAACAAAATCCCCCTTAAAATCCAACGTTTTAAGGGGGTATTTTTGTTTCATTAAAATGGTTTCAAAAACGACCGTTTTTGGGACTAAGCCGCCTTTCTCAGTTCACGGTTCTTATACGTCACCTGCAATGCCTGATTGTTTACAACCCTCGCAATAATAACCTGTCCCTCCGGTTTAACCTTACCAAAGGTACAAATGCTCTCCCCATTGTCAACAAAGATGGGATAATTTCTTCCCGAAAGCTTTTGAATAAGTACAGCCACGTCTAAACCCGCACGCATTTTCTCGGATAAGGATAAGCATTTGTAGTCCCGCCCCTCATAAGAGAAACGGAAACAATCTTTAATTTCGCCAGTAGTCTTGATTATCTCAGTAAGCACGATTTCGGTACTGCTCATTTTTAACCCATCTAACATCAACTCAATGCGCTTCGCCATATACTGAATAGCCTCGTTTATAAGCCTTTTCATCTGTGTAACCTTATCTTCGATTTCAGAAATCAAAGTGGTATAATCATGCTCCTTGATATTGTTTAAGGCTTTGATTTGGGCTTCATAGGATTTCTTATTTTCCTCAAGCTCCTTAAAATGTGCCATTTGCTCCTCTGTCAAGTTTCCATAAGTAATGCGCTTTTCCTGTTCCTTGATTTGCGTTTCAATGGAGGAAAGTTGTTCGCCAAGGCTCTCCTTGTCAATTTCAAGAGCAACATTTATTTCCTGCAACCGCTGATTTAATTCAACAAGCCTGTTGTTTTCTTGCTCAATTGCTTCGGATTTCTGCTTATCAAATTCCTCTCTCGCCTCATTGTCACGGGTAATAATATTGGCTAAATTCACTTTGGTACTTTTGCCCTCATCAACAAGAGTCGCTATCCTTTGTTGTATGTCTCTTCTGACAGCACCAACATTTTTCTCGGTAATAACGGTAGCACATACAGGACACGTATAACCAACAACTGCCTTTTCCAGTGATTTACTCAGCTTAGTGTGTTCGGCATATAAAGTTTTCAAATTAGCTTCGGCTTCGGCAATTTGCGTTGTGTAGTCAGATTTGTACTGTTTTGCCGTGTGCTTAGTTATAGCCTTTTCCGTTGCCTTTATCTCGTCCATAACCTCACGCAAGGCTTTGTCACCGCCGCTTGAAGCTTCTGCTAATAATTCGGTACGCTGTTGGCGCAGTTCGGTAAGTTTGGTCTCTTCCATTCCCCTGTCAATACCATTATCCCGAATTTCTTCAAGCTCCGCCATCTCTCCTAAAATACTATCAACAGCCGTTCTAAGTTCATTCAACTTAGCTTTATGCTCATCCCGCTGATAGTCAAGCAGTTCCTGCTGTCCCCGATAGCTTATAAGATTTTCGTCAAGCTTCCTAAGCTCACTCCTGCGGTTCTTGATAAATGTTTCGGGTGATGAAATATGCTGCTCGGCTAATATTTCCCGTGATGAGGAAGGCAGAGCGGCTAAAACATCTTCGTGTTTCACTGTTGGTAAAAGCTTTTCCAACAGGCTTTTGCCACTGTCGCCAAGTACATCTATAAAGTACAGCGGATTCAAAATCGACAGAAATATATCCTTGCCGCCAAAAGCTTCGTTCAAATCAGACTGCTTGACAGTAATTCCGTCATAGGTGATTGAGGTAGTGTCACGCTTTCTGCTTCGTGTCAAGTTGTGATTTGCCCCGTTGTCATCGGCAAAATCCACGCTAACAGTCATCTCTTGAGCAAACTTATTTTGCAGCCTATCCAGTCCCTTATCTCCAAAGAACGGAGTACCCACAAAAGCGAACGCCAATGCGTCCGCTATGCTCGATTTGCCTTGCCCGTTACTTGCTGTGATAAATGTAGTATCGCCAAAGTCAAATGAAGTCGTGTCCTTATAACACTTAAACCCAGTCAAGGTCAATCGTGTAATCGAAAAGCCGTTTATCTTTTTCATAATGTCCTCCTTATGCCGCCAATTGGTAGGAACTAATCAAGTTGTAATCTCCGTAGTTGCTATTCTTTGTTTCAATACGAACATTGCTCAGCTTGGCTCCTGCCTTGATTGACTGATCCGCAGCTTTGATATAGGCTTTAACCGTTCCACCATTTTTGTCGACAAGCTCCAGAACCTGACTTGATTTTCCCGAAGGCTTTATAGACTGAACCTTGTACTCATTTGCGGGTGCAGCTATTTCAGTATTCGCATTGGGCGCAGCAGTCTGTTGAATATTCTGCTGAGTAGGCTTCAAGCTGAATATTCTGTTAATAGCGGCGTTGTATTCATTGTCAAGCTTGCCATACTGATTTTGCTTTATAGCAAAGGATTTCCCCTTAGGCTCAATCTCCACCCAAACGCCGTCTATCTCATAAAGATACCGTCCTATCCCCCAAATGGTGGCAGCACGCTTAAAGGAATCTGACAAGCCACCCTTGATAGGCTCAATATCACTATTTTCCGCTCCATCAAATTTTGTGATCCATTCGTTTCGGTCATCGTTAAATATGCTTATACCGCAAATCTGTGAATTGTCATGCCAGAGAGAATACACATTCTTCCAGTTGAATGCTCCTACCACCTCGTCCAACCTCTTCTGTACCGCACGGGCGTCCATGTAGGCAACCGCCATACCGCGCTTTTTATCCTGCGAGGTGACTTGGATTTTCCACTCAATTTCCTTTGCTCCAAAGGGTTCATGCAGTCTTTTGATAATTTCGTTGTAGTTCATTTTTTTAATCCTTTCTGTAATTATTCCAAATGCTCACCGCAAACAGGGCATCTGTGCTCATCGGACAGTATGCCGTAAATATCGTCAACGTAGTACAATCCCACAAAGGGGTTAAACACGGCAGTACAGCGTTTCCCGTTGTACTCGGCGATAACATCGTTGTTGTTTTTCTCGTGCAGGATTTTTGCCTCACCCTGCGCATTAAGGCTGTGAATCATTGCTTTTGCTGTAAACATAGACACTATCCTTTCATTATAAAGTCATTCAGAACCGCTCCATTTAAAATGAGTATGTCGCTGTAATAGAAAGAGGGATTTTTATTTTTCAGCAGCTCCAATAAATCCCTCATTTCCAAATTAGGCTTGTTATGCGAATTATTGAAATAATCGTTGTTGTTAGGCATTGACATAATGTAATATGGAAGGCTTGACAAGGTGTGCAAACTTGTACACTTTGGGAGAGCGTTATTGCCAGTACAGAGGTGAAAACCGCTCACGTTGGAGAATGGATAGTGATACATTTTGGTATCCGGTTTCAAGGTTTCGGTATTCTCAATTACGCCAAGTTTACAGCTGCTTACTCGTCCCTCAGCGGTCAATTTGAATCCAAACACCAAACGGGGCAGTGGAAAGTTTTTGTACTCCGTTCCAAAATAACTTATGTCAGCTTTGTTTTCGGGATAAATCAGTACAATATCCTTATTCCCGTCATCATAAGCGTTGAACGATATACAATTTTTCGGCAGCAATCCACTGTGAACGGCACCACGCAGCAAGCTTTTGTTAATGCACTGAATCAATGTGTCAGGAGCGATTTGCTTAAAGCTTTTCACTCCCTTTATATCCCTCTCAACAGTAACTTTCCCATCATCGCCAATTTTGATAACTGTTTCATTCACGCGGCAATCACCTCCTTTCCCGCAAATTCTTCATCAGAAAGCAGCTTTCTCAAATCGGCACACCTATTGGAAAACCACTCGTAAACCTCAATCAAAGCATATACTAAGCCGCCATAATCAAACCAATCGTCTTGGTAGATAAACATACCAAGCCGAGTGCGGTGTTTCCGTTTCGGATCGGTATACCACATTATTTTGCACTCCACCGAGTAAGTGTAATTCAAATTGTCGTTTATTATTTTCTCAGCTTCTTTTATGTAGAAATTATTTTCATCTGCAATATTATGTCTTTCACCGTGCTCTCCTGCCAATAGATAAAAGTTTGCTATAACCTGATCGGATATAACACGCAATTCAATAGCACGCCTGTCCGAAAAGTGGCAGTACTGATGTTCAAACAGGTTTTCAAGCAAATAGAACATATTTTCGTAATATGTATCACATTCAATCGTATCATAAAAGCAGCCTTTAACAAGGTCGTATTTTCCAATATCGTATAGTTTTTTTGCGATATAAATCGTATTGAATATTTCTTCAAATCCTTCAATAGCCATGTTTCCGCCCCTTAAACAAATTCCGAAGCTACAGCAACAGGCTGAATACAAAGCAAGCTGCCGCTTATAGTATTGGCTTTTGACTCGTTTGCTTCTAAGGTAGTACAGTGAAGCTCTCTCATCTCATCAATATCCTCAAGCTCAAAACGGTCAAATGCTATTTCCGATAAATGCAGTTCCATTCCCCTTGACGCTTTTCCATAAAGCTCATCATAGAGGTATTGAGTGCCCTCGTTCATTTCGGGTAGCTTGTATTCTTCCGCCTCCTCAATGGCGTCCAGTAATTTTTTTACGCTTACCGTAATCATTTTGTTTTTCCTTTCTTTAATAATCTTCGGGCATAAGTACCGTTGTGCAGGAGCGGTCGGCTTCGGTTATTACCCAGAATTTAGTGCCATTTTTGCTTGTGTAAACGGACATGATACGGAATCCGTTTTCGAGTGCGTCTTCATTTACCTCGCGGTCTTCATCGCACAGTTCGCCCCAATCTCCCGATTGGTGACGGCTAAGAGCTGTTGCAATGTCCAAATCTGATAAAATATTTTTTACATTTGCCGTAATAACAGTTCTGCCCAATGTAAGCGGAAGATTGGATTTAACGGGCTTTTCTTCCTCATAATCCGAAAGTGACATAAAACCCTGCGGCGTCAGCAGGTTAAATATCATTTTATTTGAGCGGGTTTCGTGTACGGTTTCACCGATTATTTCGCCTTTGCTATTCATATTCTCCTCCTTGTTAATGGTATTTTCTTTGACAATACGCCCTTTGATGATGTGCGGCGTATCACATTCCACAAGACCGTTTATCAGTCCTGAGCCGCCTATTAAGCCCACCTGCCCTATATTCAAGGGCAGCAATGGGCGTTTGATTTCACTGTCCAGCTTGCTTTTCTCAAACAAACGGGAAAAGCTCTTTGATCTGCTGAGCTGTTCAGCTAATTCNGCTACATTAAATTCNGCACCCTTGAACAGCTCAACATTTTTTTCGATTTTTGGCAGNGAGTAGTGGNTCNAGGGTAATTCAGAAATTTCCGCTATACTATCGGGTTTNANTGNAAGCTCTGCCAATTCAGACACAAGCTCNGACCCGTCCCNTCTTTTNATACGCTTNCCCAAAATCGCNACTTGCTTNAACCNNTTAAATTCCTCTCCCATAAATTTCCANACGGTCAAGTCCNCAAANTTGTCGCAAAGNACNCGGCANATATCGGGNGTAAGGCGGTAATATGGNATTATGTAAATCAGCAAGCCNCCATAAANCAGATGTGATATTGAATCGATCAGAAAACGTTTCTCGCTNCTGCTGTTATTTCCNCCCTCNGTNANCACCGACAAATAGGGCGGGTTNAGNANCATAAGGTGAAANGCTTCATTGCTGATACGGGATTGAAAGTATGTTCCAAATGCCACTCTGTTCAACCTCGTCAAAGCCTCCTCCGCTCTGTGTTTGTCAAGTTCCACACCGTAAGTCAAACAGTTATTTTCTCCTGCCAACGTTCGTAAAGCAAGTCCGCACCCGCAGCACGGATCAAACAAATTCACCGTTATATCTTCGGGAAATTCTATGCCTTGTTCCAAATATTTGACGTGCTCAATATCCGTTGGATAGTATCCCATTTTAACGGCTGACATTAAATGTCCGATTGTGGCGGCGTTTGCNGTTGTNGGNANTTTTGNTATGTANTCNGATAANACNGCNCANANCTTGGAATAATCGGGNGTNATNAGGTTAAANGCTTTAACNGANTTGCTCAGCTTTACCGAATANTCCACAAGTTCTGATTGTTCGGTTTCTAAAAGCGATAGAGCGGCGGTATTCAAAGCCGACAACANTTTTTCNNGNTGCTGTTTAAGGTCATTATAAATTTCACGGGCTTTTGNTTTNTTNTCNTTAAATTTCTCCAACCGCTTACGCAATAAAGGAAGCTCGTTTACTGCCTGTTTGACAGCTCTTGCAGCTTCCTCTAATTTTGCNATAGCGTAATATTGCTGACNGTTTTCAGGCGGCATATTTCTTTTTCTCCTTTGACATTTTTCTTTTNCTNGATAANGCNGGNTNTANATTNANNGANNTTGTNGAGAANGTNACNTTTTTAACCTCAATATTTCCAAGCACCAAAATGTTGTAGATGTAAGCTATAACAGCAGTTGCCGCCATAATATTAGCCGCTATGCTCTGAGGTGCGGAAACGGAGGCTTCGGCACAGGATAGCTCGGTGGGAAATTTGTCGGTNTNTTCAAGNATATCGGGATAAACCNGACCTACGGGTTTGTAGTAGGTTTTNCCNTTNCGCCTNACTCCNCANACNACTTGTCCCGTAAATTCACCGTTGCCGCTGTCAATGTAGATGAGGTTCTCGGATTTGTTGAAAATCTTGTGGCAAAGCTGGCGGCTCTTATTGTTATCAACCGCTCCAATGAGTATAGTCAACGGTTCGGGTTGATTATAATAAATCTTTCTCGTTTTCAGCAGCTCCGATAATTTGTCCTCGCTCTCGATAAAGTCGGGAACATATTTTATCTCCATGCCAAACGCTGAAGCATATCTTTCAGCCAATACTTGTGCCTTATTTCTGCCCAGATCACAAGCAATAAAGTTTTGCCTGACAAGATTCTTTTCCTCAACAATATCGCCGTCCGCAATTATCACTTCAACAGGTCGGTCAAGCGCGTGCAACAGCCTGTACAAATGCGGAGCAATATGACCGCCTGTTCCNCCTGCTCCCAACATAACAATTTTTACGGGCTTATTCAGTGCAAACCTCATGACGCATTCGCCCTCTTTCTTGATTTAAGAAATGATATAAGCGGCTTGGGCAGTGCTTTTTCCTTGACATCGCTTTGAAAATTCACATTATTTTCCCATTCCTTCGGGAAGGATAAATCAGCAGTTTCAAAGACCTGCGCAGGGTCAATATTCAGGAATTTTCCGCCGTTTGAAATTCGTGTTCTAATTTGCGGGTTATGTGTATCCAATCTGCCAATCACCGAGTACAGCCGAGTAGCCTTTTCGTCCATATCGTCTACCCTTGAAAAGAAGGCGCTCATAGTGTTATGGGAATGAATATCCATGTAGTGTACATATCGGTCGGTGTTAAATCTTTCATCAATCTTGGTATCAACGGAAACTTTTGTAGCGGTCTGCTCCGGNGCATANGCAACAAACTGCTTTTCTTCCTTATCCCAATAAATATTCAGCAGAGCCTCGTTTTCGCAATNCTCNCTTACAAAGTGTCTGAAGAACGCAAATATCTTTATCATCAAGCTTGACGGAATAAGCGGTAAACCCGACACGAAGTCGGGCTTAACCTCCGAAAGCATATTGTCGCCCGAAGTGGGCGTGATGAATTTTCCAATCTCGGTGTTTCTGATTTCATAAACCTTNCCGTCACGGGCGGGGACTATTGATATTGTTTTTCCCGAAGCGTCAGCTTCTTCAAGTGTGGTAAACACTCCTTTATATGCCGTTCCCTTGCTCTGAGCGGTTACACGGGGCTTTACNTTGCAAACAGGATTTTTNTCCTTAGCCTTTTTCAAGCNGTCAAGAAATTCCTTTGAGGTTTCAATATCGCTTTTGATTTTGCCGATTGATGTACCTTTAGGATCNGNAANGNTTTTGGTAATTTTNCNGTANTCTACCGACCAAGATACTCTTTTNCCCTCCTCCAATTCGGGGAAGTCGGCGGATTTTTCGATACGAAGCTCGTCAAAGGTTTTCGAGGTATCNNTGATCGTTTCCGTTGCGCCGCCGTATGTAAAGACGGGGAGNTTTTCCTCAAAGCTCNGTTCGNCTTTTGNTGACTTTGNCTGTTCGGTCGCTGCGGNTTTTGTTTCTTCCTGNTNGGGTGCNGGGNTNTCCTCTTGGGGCTGCTCTGCGGTAATTTCTTCGGTGTTGCTTTCATTGGTTTCCTCCTCGATTGCAAAGGGGNCAAATTCCTCTGTGGCAGCGGAACTTCCTAAGTCAAACAGCTCTTTGTTTTCTTCAAATACGTTCATTTCTTTTTCTCCTTAANTTTTATTTTTTTACGCAAATATTAAANCCACGGGAGGCTTTCTCCCGCGGCTGTTCTTTGCGATTTTTTGTATGCTCTCATGTCGATCATAGAAATCAATCCATATACGATTGATTTCCTGCGATTAAGCNGCNGATAATTCTTCATAAATTTTGNTAAGTGAAATATCGGTTTCTGCNATTGTNCTNANGGGTTCGGTGCAGTTTACGAATGTCAGCAAAGTATCATCAATAATNACTACNGGGTGCNTGGGTTCATTNACNTNNATNNCNGTTTCTTNNGNAANNGGCTTTAANACAGCCATTTTCTTGAATACAGCANTTAAATCCTCAACCTCGTCNTTTATTCCTTGAGTAAGCTCACGGGCAAGNGCNGTNGTCATATCNGANCAGTCNGACATTGCCGCCAGACCTTCATCTGTAAAGTTNCCCTCAATNATNCCCGCAACCGCCAGCTTTGANGCCATAAGCCTNATAGCNCGATTTTGCATTGTNCCCTCATAATATGAGAAGTACACTTCAATCCTNGGTGCTTTCTGATTTATACGCCATGACCGNCTNGACGATTGCCGCAGGGTGAACAGGTTGTANGCTANNTTNTANTANTACAGTGTGGTGAAATAGTTTAANTCNANACCTGTTTCNACAAGGCTNGGATTTGTAATCANNACNTGTATTCCGTTCNTNACNTGATTTTCTACCCATTCTTCNCGCTTGTTAGGCGNTATTGNNGCGGTNAANGTNCTTACCCTATANCCNTTTTCGGTGAGGAGATTNTACAGCTTTTCTTGGGTATCAGTGCGAATCCANCTCGTATANATAAGCACTCGTTCGCNTAAACTGGTTTTCTTTTTAACAACATCAAGTACGGAGTAATCCTTTTCATGAAGCTCTTTAAAGCTTGATATATCCTTTGGAATAACCAAATTATTGCCGCTGATTGGGTGAACAATCGGCTTTTGTCCATAAGGCTGGTCGGGGTAAACNGTAAGCAGTCCCAAATATGCGGACATCACCTTTTTGGAAATATTCCTTTCAGTGCGCAAAACGATTTTGAACTCATTTTCAAGTCGGTGATACTCCTGCGCCACGTCCTCATTCATGTGGAGCTGTACAGGTATTTCCTCATATTCGGGCAGGTTTTTACCCATATCATTTAAGCTAAGAAATGCCGCCGAATCCATTAAGAAGCGGGAGTAAACTAACGGCGATACGCCGGGCAGTTGCTTTTCCCTTATCTTTTTCTTGGAAGTTCGGCGGTTGGAGTTGTAGTCGGGAGCTGCTATTTCGTAAACGCTTTCCGTTACGCCGTACTCGGCGTTGAAGTCGGTCGGCTTATCATAACGCTTTCCGTCCTTTAACATCAAATTCGGCGAAATGCGGTAGAGCAAATGGAATATTCCTGAACTGTAACCGTTTATCAAAGTTGCGGTCATTCCCACAACTTTCTTTGCGGCTTGGAATAGCTCTCCCATTGCGTCACCCTGTCCCGAATTGTTGTTGTAATTGTGCAGCTCGTCAATTATTAAGCCGTCTATTTTTCTTTTCATTTTCTGCTTGATGTAGGTTGATAAGGGAAATCTTCTGTATGCTCCCGCATTTACAAAATGACCTTGGGGATTATTCACAATATCCTCAACAGCCTTGTATATTGCAGGAGTTTTCTTTACTCCCTCTAAATAATCGGCTGCGTGCTCACGGTGTACGAAACCGAATTTTGAAACCTTTACCCACTCCGACTGCTCATCGGGCAACAGAACCGTCCACAGCAAAGAACCGCAATTATCACATTTATGATTTTGCTTATTTTCACGCTTAAAGAACAGCGGATCCGCCTTAACTCTGTATTTAGAGCCGTCATCAATCAAATCCATTTCAATAACCTTGTGACAGTCGGGACAAACAAACGCCTGCCTTAGCCGATTCCACACGGCTGCAGGTCGTTTCATGTAGCCGTCACGGGTTTTTTCTTTTGATATTATGACGTAGCAGGTTTTGTTGTCTTTTTCATAAGCGGAGTAGACTTCCTTTAGCTCTGTTATGCTGTTTATGACTACTGCAAAGGTATTGGGCAGGGTTTCCTCGATTTCTCGTACCCACTTTTTGGTCATATGAGAGGGACAGAGGACTATGTTGAAATGCTTCAAGGGTTGATTGTTTTGGGCGTTACGCTGTTGATAGGCATGAAGTGAGGTTATACCGATTTTGGTTTTGCCTGAACCGCACTCGGCGATACATAAGGTAGCCTTTTTCTTTTCAAGGCAACGTTTATGTGCTTCACATACTGCAAGCTGGGCATCGTATAGGCTGTAACCTGTGTTTTTCTTGATATTTTCGTTTACTGCCAATATTTCGGGGGATAGGGTTTCGGTTGCGGGGTCGAATAGGGGATGGAATTGATTTTTAATTCGTTCCGCTATCAGTACGCCGAATGTGTTCAAATACTGCGTTACGGAACGGACTTCGGGGAATGTTTTTCCTGTTGAGTTGGGGATTGAGATTGCTCCCGATTTTAAGCCGTTATTTACAACGCTGATAATGTTCTTTTCGTTCTCGGTCAAGGTAAGCAGCCAAACATCGAAATTTTCTCGGTTTGAGATAACCTGCAAGGACTTTAGAATATCACGTTTTTGCAGCTCTAAAAGCACGTATTTCTTAAATTCTGGGATTAGCGGTACACCCGTTTTCTTGTCCAGTTCCTCGAACAGCCGGTCGTGGTTGTTGTGCTCACAAAACAGGTAACATTTACGGGGTTTACCGTTTTTACTCGCCTTTTCTTCGCTGTCGGTGATTTCTTCTTCATCACGGATAAGTAGGGTGGCTTCGGCATAAATACCGTCATGGGATAATTCTTTGCGGTATTGCTTGACACGGCTGTATGCTGTCAATAAACCGCCATTTATCTCAAGCGTAACAGTACCGCCGCCATAGATTGCCTCACATAGTCCTTTGACACTTTCGGGGTAGCCACCAAAACGGATCGCTGCAATATAATTGGTTTTGCCTTCCTGTTCAAGTACAACAGTATCGGCGTAGGCTTCCAAGCGGGTTTCGGATTTTAGGTCGAGGTAAACGAGTTTCATTAGTTTTTCCTGTGCAATTTTTATCACTTCCTTTCGGTTTTCGGAGCATAGAAAACAGAGCCTCCCGTAGTGGGAAGCTCTGTTAAATGCTCGTTTGTTGGAGAAATTAGGATTTTGAGTCTGCTAATCTGTCGAATAGTCCCAAGGCTTTGATTACAGCAAGGGCGGCGGTGATTAGCATTGAAATGGCTTTTAAAACGGTTTCGATTACTTTACTTCTACTCAATGGCATTCCTCCTTTTGCATTCATAATTGTGGTTGTTCAGACTTTTGCCTACGAATGACAATTATAGAATATATAGCTGGAATATAAGGATGTACGATATTTTCATTTTTTCTTTACATCAATATAGTTGCCAGTAGATTTATGAACGTACTTTGATCTTGTCTCAAAGCAGAATATCCCTTATATCTCTCCAAAACGTACATCATAGCTTTACTGCTTGGGGATTGATCAACCTGTACTGTTGGGCACTCATCTTTATTCATTGTAATATGCAATATCCTTTCGCCGTCCTCCATAAAGTATAGGAGGATATAAAAGATCGGATAATCAACAGTTTCTGCTTCATTTGGATACAGGTACATTCCCAACGAATCTTTGACCTTCCCTAAGAAACGCTGCCTATCTAAGTCACGGTTCATCTTCTGAAGCTGATTCAACTCGTCAACTATCTTATTGTAATGATTGACAACTTTCTCTTTCAATTCCGTTTCCAACCGTTCTATTAGCTGAGTGGTCATTTTGCCCATATCCATATTCTCAGTTAGGAGATGCTTAGTAGGTCTGTCGCCGGGATATCCGCATCTCATTTTAACGCCTAAACTGCCGTATATTGACTCATCTTTTTCGAAAACTTCATCGAAAAATTCTTCCAGATCTTTATCATACGGCAGTTCTGCTTTGTTCACATCTTTCTTCTGATCTTTTGTTAATGGTATCATTTTAATCATGATGATTACATCCTTTCTGTTAATTAGTTTATTATAGTAATAATATATATGTATCGGAGATTAACGATTTACTAACTGAATATATGTAGGAGGTGGTTTAGTTTGATATCAAACGCATACTCAGTACCTCGAGTAACAGAAGAAAGGCATATATTATTTTATTTCACCAATATCTGCGCTAACAACCCTTCAATGGATGACTGAACGCTCATTCTTTGCAGCTTAAACATCTCTCTGAATCTGTCCATATTGTACGTAATCGTTTTGGCCAATAGAGACCCATTGCTTGCAAAGGTAATTATGCCATCCTCTCTCAGTTGAACGTAGGAAATGTTTTCGCCGTCCTCCATAAAATATAATGAGATATAGTACAGCGGATTGTCAACATCAACATGTTCATTGGGATAGAGGTATAATATTAAAGAGTCCCGAACATTACGCAGGAAACGTTGTCGATCATGTTCCACTCCTAATGATTGCAGCCGTTTGATTTCGGCTTCTATGTCGTTATAGTGGTCGGCGTTTTTTTCCTTTAACCCTGATTCCAATCTTTCAATAAGAGCGTCAACCCTTCTTGGTAAATCCCAAACAGGAATATCGTCCTCGGAAGATTTGTTTTGCGGTGTTATCATTTTAATCATAGTATTTCGTCCTTTCTGAATTAAGTTGTGGGACATCTAAATATAATGTATTGGTCAATTAAGCAAGGAACCCAACATTACTTCAATATCTTTCCTGCTATGTTTTATTTGCAGCAGCGGCTGAAACTTGTCCACCAAAAATACAGCGGCTCTTGCCAAGTCAGAACCGTCAATCTTGAACGTGACCTTACCTTTTTCATCGATACCAATATAGGTGATTTTCTCGCCATCTTCCAGAAAATGCAGCAAAATGTAATATGCCGGACAATCAATTTGATTGGTTTCACTAACATCTTCTTCTGATGATAAACATAAACCGAACGAATCTCTTGCTTTCTCCAAGAAACGCAGCCTGTCGTGGTCGGATTTTGATGAGGATAATCTGCTGATTTCGGTAACTATGGCATTGTAATGACGGGCAACAGCATTTTGGGTATTTCGTTCTGTTCTCTCTTGAACCGCTTGAACAATTTTTCGGAAGGAGCCATAATTGGATACTCTCTCATGAAACTCTTCATCGGATTCAATATGATTTTTGTCTTGAATAATAGAAATCATTTTATCAAGTCCTTTCTGTGTTGGATTTGCTATGATATAATATTTAAACAATATAACAATGAGAGCACTGTGCAAATTTGCACTCCCTAACGTCACAGATAGAATATATAATCGTGATTGAAAAATATATGATAAATTTAAACTCCAAATCAAAATTAAGCTTCAAGAATCTTGTCTTTTATATGTTCCCTCACACGTTTTGATGGTGTCAAAATTTTAATTGCCTATTATCCAACTTTTTCGTTATACACTCCTTTCAGAAAATGGTCATATGAGTTGTATCCGTCCAGCTTGCATTGTGGACAGGGATTGCGCAGAGTTTTGACATTTCCCAATTTATACGGGCATTTACGGCAGGGTGGAATGATATGTTTGATCTTTTTCATCTCTTGTTCTCCTTTAATTTTGACCAAAAACAATTATACAGCGGGACATCTCCCGCTGTATATTGGTCTTTTTTGAAGCAGTTTGAAGGTCCTTACAGTAATATTATACTACAAGTTAGTGACATATTGTGTCTAAGTGAAAAAATTATAACAAATCACCCCTCATATCCTTCAGGATATTTAATATCAACAATAGGTCTATCTTTAGGATTGCTAATTTTTGTTTTCATAATTTCTTTATGGCACTCCATAAGCTGATCTCTTACCGTTTCCAAATACGCCTTGCTTTGTGGTACAATATACTTTTTTGAACCGACCTCCAACAATTCAATATACCAATTGACCAATTCCAGCTTGCCGAGGCAGTAGGAGGAGATCATCATTTTGTCGTTGGAGTCCTTGATTGCTTCGGTTTCGATTTGTATGTAGGAGACCAAGTCGGCAGGGATTTTTTTAAGCTTTTTGGGCATAACATTTCATCCTTCCTTTCTTGATTACTGCAAAATCACTTCTTATGGATGCGTTCCTTTAATACAGCAGCGGCAGCGGTTTTCTTTGTGCCATATTTATTGTCATATATGTTTTTTAATTCTTTATTGCTTAAATTAGAATATCTTTCCTTATATTCTTCAACTTCAGCAGTTTGTCTATCTGCCCTTTCTTGTGCTTTCATCATGAAATCCATTATTTCCGGTGCCTTTTCTTCAAATTTGTAGTACGCTTTACCAAGAAAATCTAAAAAACCCATTATTATGTACCCTCCTGTTTTGTAAATTGATATTATTCTTCAGAACCTTATTTAGTCATCATCGTCCAAAGCAAGCAACGGGTCGCTGTTAGCGTCTATACTCGGCATTTTGACCTCACTTTTTGTGTAGCTGTAAGCAGGATTATCAAACGGATCGTTATCATTAAATCTGTCCCTAACAAAGATTCCTTTTTTCACAAGCGGCTCCAATGCTTGTATAACAAAATATTCACTCCATTCCGCAGTGGCATTGCCCGGTGCGCTCGCAGAACTCGGCATAGCTGTGTGCAATTCTTTTAATTCATCAAACTTGCTTATATCGGCGGCAGAACAATATCCTTTTTGTGACATTGCTTTGTTGAGCAGATCGGGAAGCAGACTAAAAGCATTTGCGCTCATATAAGCATAGTATTGCTTGATACGTTTTGCTTCAAGCTTTTTTTCACATTCTTGTCTTATGGATTTTGCGTCCTTATCTCCCGCTACCATATCAACAACCTTTGCAATTACCTTTTGAGGGTATAGCTTGTCTAACATTTCACGACGCTTTTTGGTTTCTTCGTCAACGGCATTGACATTTGATACAATTATACCGCTTGCTTTAAGTCTTGCAATATGTTTTTGGTAATAGTATTCCTTTGCCATAAGATCGCTGAAGCCTTCATAGGGTAAGGGCATACGGTTGTCTATTCTTCCTTGAATTTCCGAACGTACGGAAAAAGACAGACACGGTCCTACTATTACAAGAAAGATCGGCCGAGCAAACCCTCCAGTAAACAAAGAAACCAAGCTTTTTATTTTATACAGTTTATCGACCCCGAACTCAATGTCTTCATAATATTTTGGTGCAATTGCTATATCGTGTATACAGTCAATGATAGGAAGTATCGACATTATTAAAATACCGGGACCGGCTTTTCCGTTTCCTTGAAAAGCTGTTATTATGTAAACAATAAATACGATAATAGTCAATACCGAATTAACTCTCGGATGAAAAAGAATATATTTTGCCAATACGATAATAAGGCCGATTACAATAATTGCAATAACAATCTGCACAACTATCACTCCACTTCAAATGTTATTTCTTTTTTATTTTTAAGCTCGATCAAATCTTCATTTTTGAATTTATCAGAGGGAATATTGCTATCCGCCTCGGCTTTTTGCCAATTTTGCATTTCATCTAAAAAATAAAGCTGAAAGGACACGTTTATTAAATTCGGATTGGCTTCTGTATAAGCAAATTTTAATTTTCCTCCTACAAAACGAAGTTCTTCCTCATTTACGATCCGTTCCTTTACGGTATCTACTCCTGTAATTACAGCGTCCGCCCACTCCCTGACAGACATTTTGCCCATGACTAACCCTCTGAGCGTATCCTCGGCCGCATTGAGCGATGCGCCTTTCGCTTCGTCTACCAAAGGATTGATCGCTGAGGTCAATGCCTCCTTAGCAAAAGCCAGAACTACTCCTGATAATAATCCCATACCAACCTCCGTTGTTTTTATTACTACCGGTGCAAAAAATCAAGCGCTTATGGCAAGCTTCAATTCCTCGGTGGTCGAAACCTCCTCGTCAATCGAAGACCTATTCACTTTTGCAAGTATATCTGCCGGAACATCGTTTTCATTTACGGGTTTGGTATAAACGACCTCTTCCCATTCAGTCGTGACTTTGTTTTTGTAATAATATTTTGATTTGTTTTTTAATCCGTCAGTAGTTTTGGTTATAAAGGTTTTTGTGCCCTCGGCAGCTACGCCTAACACCTCTTTGATTTTATTAGCGGCTTTTTTTATCCATTTAACAATGTCCTGCCAGAAAACAAGAAGTGTTCCTATGATTGCTGCGGATAACATAATTATTAAAGCGATACTGATCATTTCGGTAATTTTCCTCCAAATTGTGATTTTACATATTCCTCGCTGACGGTGCGCTTGGAAGTGATCGTTCCAAGTTCATCGTTGTCAGCCTTACTTTTTATAATGCTTTCAATAGCTGCCTCAAAATATGAATGTTTAACCAGAGATTCATTCAATCTCGCCGCTCTGAGCGAAGCGTTAAGCACGGCGTTAGAAATGTTTGAACCCGTTATTCCGTTATATTTCTCTGCCAATTTGCGAATGTTTACATCTGTAGGCATAGATGAGGGAATATACATTCTCCACAATTTATAGCGGTTTTCCTCATCGGGAAGCTCAAATTTAACGTGTGCAAGGATCCTGCGAAGAAACGCGGGATCATAATTGCTTATAAAATTTGTAGCAAACAAGATCAAATCATCATATTCATTGATAAGAACAAGCAAAACAGAACGAGTTTGGTTTACGCTTACATCTGTTGAATTTGACATATTGGTCACACGTCTGCTCAACAAAGCATCGGCTTCATCAAAGAATATAGCGGCATTAGTTTCCTTGGCATAGTTGAACATAGCCACAAGATTTTTTGATGTTTCGCCTACATATTTTGATTCGATTTGGGAATAATCTACTGTCAGTATTTTACGGTTAAGTTGTTTTGCTATTGCATGGGCAGCCATGCTTTTACCTGTGCCGCTGTAGCCATAAAGATTTATTCCCGCCCTATTCTGATTTTTCTGCCGTTCTCCCAAGCCCCACTGATTAAACAATAGATCACGTTTATCATACAGCACAAGAACATCTTGAATCGCATCATACACGCTTTTGTTCAATATAATATCATTGAAGCTGTACTGGGGTTCCTCCGCCTGAAAAAGTGTGAAGCCTGTACTTACGGCTGTGTCTTTTGACACTGATTTCTCTTTATAAGAAATCTGATTGCCGTTTTTACCGTTCTTAGGAAATTCTGCTGTGGTTACTTCGGTAACACGTTTCCCAAGCGGCATTTTAATCACTCCTTTCCATTTCTTAGATCGTACTTATTTTGCATATCTGCTTGCATTGGGACTTAGTTCAAGTTTAGGACATGCGCTAAGAGAAGATGTCCGTGTTGACCTGTTTTTTAGACAAATTCCTTTTGCCTTATCATCAAATTCGATCAGAGAAGAAGTGCGGCTTCGCAAATTCGCATCACCCTCCCAATAGTTGCAAAATGCACAGATATTTCCCAAATACCCGTTTTTCTTAGGTGCGCTGTGTGTCATTAGAATCAACTCCTTTGTATTATTTAAGCGGCCATCCGCTTGGAAAACAATTTTATTTCCGAGAAATTGTCGGTTTATGTATGTTTTCGATGTTTATTATGACATTTGCCAAATCATAAGTCAATAGAAAAAAGACAAGTTTGTAGTAAATGTGCACAAAATCGCTTCAATTATATATACTGGTATTTTTTGTGCAAATTACACAAAAAATTACAGGTGCTTCACTGTCACCGATGCTTTTATTTAAAAGAAAAAATTTCTGTATTTTTCATTGTTTGGAGAGTGGAATAATATATCAGCCTTGGATATTTTATATTTTTTCGCAGAATATTCCAAACTATGGCAATTCTATTTAAATCCCGAATACAATCGGTTTTACACAAGCCAATGACCGCAAAATTGACCAAAATTAAATTGTCAATGACAACTTGTCAATGCCCTGTTTCTTTAGATCAAAAGACGAATGAACGTATTTGTTGAGCGTAGTCTTCACATCACAATGCCCAAGAATTTCCGAAAGTGTTTTTACATCCATGCCCGCTTCAACACACCTCGTCGCAAAGGTATGTCTGAGCGTATGAAAATGAGCTCTTTCAAGCCCGCATGCTTTAATGCATTCAGAAAATTTATTCTGCATTAGCCGAGGTTCAGTATATTTTCCGTTTGGTCGAGTTAATATATAGCCGCTTTTCCTGCGGTATTTTTCTATGATTGGCAATAAAGATGCCGGAATAGGTATGATTCTATCTGATGAGATTGTTTTAGGCGGTAAGATCATCACTTCCGTTTTTCCAGCAGCGTTTTTCAATCGCTGCATAGTTTTGTTGATATGGATTGTATTTTCAATAACATCCTCCCACTTTAACGCACAAATCTCCCCTATTCGTAATCCCGTGTATAAAGCAAGCAGTATCCCAAATGAAAAGATGTTGTCGTGCGAAAGCAAATAATGAACCAGAATCTCCTGCTCATATACAGACAACACTCGTGTTTTCGCTCTTGACGACCTTAAAAGGTGAATATCGGGAACAATTGTTTGATAGTGTGTCTTGGCAAATTCCAAACCCATACCGAGCACGATCAAAACATTATTGGCGGTTTCTTTTGATAGTCCTTCAATTGTCAGCAGATTATCGGTAAACTGCGAGATAGTAATCGATGTAAGATTACCTATCCGAATTTTACCAAGCTGCTTTGAAATATGATTTCGTATAGTTGTTTGATACTTCTGATAGGTTGAAATCTTAAGTTGTTTTTTGCATTGATTCAGCCAATCCTGCATTACGTCATCAATGGTTGCTGTTGATTTTCTGGCACCGCCAAAAGGCTGGTTTATACGGAGCAGTTGTTTAGCTTTAACCTCATGATAGGTTTTCGCATAAACCGAACCGTATTTTTTTGAACCGTCAAGCGTTACTTCCTTTACATAGCGTGCTTCCCACCGACCGTCCTTTCGTTTAAAAATATTTTCTCCTCGTCTTGGCATAGAAATATGCTCCTTTCATAGTTTTCCTAATGATAGCAGAATGACGAGATGTTTGACCATAAATAGATTTTGATTTTTTTGTATTTTTACAAGTATGCTAAATTTATAGCAAACTTAATTGTAGAAATTTGTATATTTTCACAAAATTTGGTTGACTTTGTGTCGAAATTGTGCTATAATAATCACGTTAAAATAAAGCACAGTATGGAATATTTCACGAAAAATAATCTTAATATTAACGCTGCTTCATTTGAGACAGCGTTAATTTTGTTTTAGTAATAATGATAATTTAAATGAACAAAAATAGCAGCTAACCCACGAACAGTGGGTCGGCTGCTGCTTGATGTTTACACAGAAATTTATTAGTTGATACCGAAAAACGTAAAATATATTTTGACATTATTCCGAATAGAAATTGACTTTATTCTTTAAATCTTTTACAATAAACACACCAATCAGCGAGAAGAGAGACATAAAAAATATCGGATAAAACACCCATTAAAGCAGCAATACAACCAAAAGTATTATACCATAAACAAACAAAAAAATGGTCGCTTGACAAGCGACATTTTTAAAATATTAACTATTGTGTTTTTCTGCCCCAAGCAGTGGTTGATCAAATTCAAACAGAGCCTCGTTTATCTCGGTAATATCATAAATTTTATGTGTTATACAATATTCTATGATTATATCAAATTTATTGCTATGAGTGATGGAATATCCCGCTTTCTCCACGAGTATTCTTGTTTCCTCCATTTCAAGCTCTAAAGCAATCGCCAAAGCAACGGCGGTAAGCTTGCTCGGTTTGTATTTTGGTCTTTTGATTTTTGAGAACAGCTTGCGGTCAATATTTGCTTTTTTGTAAACCTCTTTATCGCTCATTTTTTTAGCGTCGATAAGTTGAAACAGATATTCCGAGAATGAAGATTCCATTTTCTTAAACAGCTCTGATGGGAGTGCCTTAAAACTTTTCAAATCCGCATCGAAAAAAATCGTATCATCAAGGATTATTTCTTCCTTATCCAATTTTTTATCAATGCACTGTTTTAAATCAGAAAACCGATTTCTATCAATCTCAAAGAAATGTTTGTCGTATATCACCAAAACGACGTCCATATCGTTGTCCGAAAGGAAATCCGTAATAGCTTTTGTGGCAATATTCAGTGCTTCCCGTTTCGGATAACCGTAAATTCCGGCAGAGATCAGAGGAAAAGCGATTGATTCGGCTTCTACACTTTTGGCTAAATCCAAGCTTGCCTTATAGCAGGAATACAACAGCTTGTCTTCATTCTGCTTACCGCCTTTATATACAGGACCCACGGTGTGAATGATGTGCTTGCATAAGTTAAAACCGTTGGTGATAACAGCGTTTCCCGTGTTGCAGTGCTTTATTTCGGAGCAGGCTTTTCTCAGCTTGTCATAACCCGCAGCCTCGAATATTGCTCCGCATACACCGCCGCCGGGCAGCAGTTGAGAGTTTGCTGCGTTTACTATTATATCGGTATGTATTTTTGTAATGTCGTTATGGACTATTGTAAAGGGCATTGATATAAGCTCCTTTTTGTGGAATAAGGTGATTGCTATGTATTGATGATTTATTGTATCACATTTTTTACCAAACGTCAATTTTTTCAAGGACACGTTTTTAGCATTCAAAAAATATCTACGATATCTTTAAGATGTCGTAAGTGGTCTTTTTGGATGGATTGAAATAAAATAACTCTATTTGAACTAATTATTTTTTGTAGGTTTTACGAACAGTGGGGCGGGTTTCGTTTCACTTTTTGAGAAATTTATCATGGTAGCCAATTGCATAAAAAGTCTAAAGAAAAAAGGTGGTATTGGTGGTATAAGTGGTATTTGTACCACTTATACCACCAATACCACTTATACCACCAATTTTTGCTCTATACCAAACAAAAAATCGGGAGTGAATTATCAGGTCACTCCCAATTTTGTGTCTACATATTTGACATTTTTTCACAACGATATGTGTGGGTTATTTGGATAGCGTTATATCGGCTTTTATCGGTATAAATAATGTGTACATACAGGCACAACGGTTGAAAACGGCGTAGATTACACAACCAAAGGTAGAAAAATCGCTCAACTGTCGGTTGAGAAAGCAAAAATTTTTTGACCGCCCACAAAAAGGCGGTCAAAATTATTTCTTAATACAATTCTATTCCGCAGATATTTGTTACTGCGTGCTTTGAAGGGCGCGAGCCGTCATAATAAACAGTTAATTTTCCGCCGACATTCAGTCCCTTTGTGTTAAGCCCGATGAATTTTTTTCCTTTGTATTCGGTGCCGTTAACGTTGTATTTAAAATGTAAGGTGTATGGAAATATCGCGCCGTCAAGAGAATGAGAACGGACAGGCTTAGTGTTTATTTTTAACCACAAGCATTTTTTCAAATCGGTAATAGTTCCGTCGGTACAGTTATTCTGAGCAATAATTTTTTTATCTTTGCTTTTCATAGGAATTTTTCCTTTTTATACCAATTTCAACTTATACCAATCCCTTTTTAAACTATGGAAAAATCCATAGTTTAAAAAGGGTTGCACCCTAAACACTAATCCAACAGTTTTAAAAGGGATTAGTATTAAGCACTATTTTCAAATTATCCTCTAAAATTTTGCAATTTTTTTAATTTGAAAACAGTATTATACCGCGTTATATGGTTGGAATTATATCGTCGTCGTTTTTAAGTGCTTTTTCTTCCTCGGCTATATCGCTTTTTTCTTCAATGGAAGTACCCAAGAAAGAAGGAAGATCCATTCCCGCCTGCTTGAACACCTCGCCCAAGGGAGGAACAGCCTTCATCATTCCGCTGATAAAGTTAGCGGTGGAGCTTTTGCCGTCCGCGTTGCCCGCGCCGCTGTCCCAAACGGTAACCTTGTCGATCTTGATATTCTTGATAGCGTCAACCTGAATACGCATAAGCTCTTCAAGCTTGTCGGAAATGATAAGCTTAACGGCGTCGTCTGCATTTCCGCCTGCCGCGCTTACGATCTCTTTCAGACCGTCTGCCTGCTTTTGAAGAATTTCCTTTGCACCGTTTGCTTCCGCTTCCATTTTCGCAAAGATAGCGTCCGCTTCACCCTTTGCCTTGCGGCGCATAACCTCGGCTTCCGCTTCCGCGGCGATCTGTGCCTGTTCCTTGGCGATCTGCGCTTTTACGATGATGTCTGCCTGCTGTGTAGCCATTTCAAGCTCAGCACGTCTTTGCTCGGCCGCTTTCTGCGCGTTATAGGCTTCTTCCTTTGCCCTTGCGTTTTGTACGGCTTCGGCGGCGGTAGCGATGCGGAGAGCCTCCGCTTCCTTTTCTCTGCGGTTTGCTTCAGACTGTGCAACGGCGATCTTGGCGTTATTTTCGCCTTCGATAGCGGAGGCGTTGGAGGCGGCAACCTGAACGCGCTGTTCTTTCATGGCGTTAGCCTGACCGATCTCACCGTCGCGGTTGGTCATGGCGACTGCGATCTTAGCGTCGTTGGTAGCCTTTGCTTCCGCTTCAACTTCCTTTTGCTTACGTATAGCCTCGGACTGCGCAACTGCGATCTTTGCCTCGTTTTCACCCTCGATAGCGGTAGCGTTGGCGGCTGCAACCTGAATACGCTGGTCGCGTCTTGCGTTAGCCTGACCGATCTCACCGTCTCTGTCCTTTTCGGCAACGCTCTTCTTGGCGTCGTTGATAGCCTTTGCTGCGGCTTCCTTACCGAGAGCGTCAATATATCCCGATTCGTCGTTAATATCGGTTACGTTAACGTTGATAAGTCTTAAGCCGATTTTTTTCAGCTCGATCTCAACGTTATTGGATACTGCTATAAGGAATTTGTCACGGTCGGTATTGATCTCCTCAATATCCATTGTGGCAACAACAAGACGAAGCTGACCGAAAATAATATCCTTGGCAAGCTCCTGAATCTCGTTCATGCGAAGTCCGAGAAGTCTTTCCGCGGCGTTCTGCATTATACCGGGCTCGGTGGAGATACCTACGGTAAAGCGCGAGGGTACGTCGATACGGATATTTTGCTTTGAAAGCGCGTTTTTAAGGTCTACGTTGATTGAAATAGGCGTTAAGTCCAGATACTGGAAGGACTGGAGAACAGGGAAGATAAAAGCTGCGCCGCCGTGAATACATTTAGCGGAGCGAGCCTGCCCGTTTTTCTCCGAGCCTACCTTACCGTAAATTACCAGTACCTTATCAGACGGGCATTTGCGGTAGCGTGAAAGAATGGCGATAATAAGGGCGACTAAAATAACAACGCCCACCGCCACAGCGACAATAATGGTTTCCGGCATGATGAATTTCCTCCATAGTATATATATTTAGGGCATAAGCCCTTTTTAACGTTATTTTGCATTAAATCTTTTTTACATCTTTTCCACTACGAGCGTTGATCCCGAAACAATATCCACAACTCTCACGGGAACGCCTGTGCCTAACGTTTCGTTTCCCTCGCTTATCGCGTCAAACTCAAGAAATCTTTCTCCGCAGCTTATGTTTATT
The DNA here is from genome assembly GCA_014799365.1 of Oscillospiraceae bacterium. Classification (GTDB taxonomy): domain Bacteria; phylum Bacillota; class Clostridia; order Oscillospirales; family Ruminococcaceae; genus Ruminiclostridium_E. The sequence goes on along the minus strand of JAAVIF010000028.1, from coordinate 49,709 downwards.
TTACCCGAACCGTTTCCTTTCGGCGGAATGGGAATATAAACCGTGCCGCTTTCTCCGAGAAGATTTTTAACGTTAAAGGTGCCGTTTTGCGCCAGCTTAGACGACAGCTGTATGATCTTCGCAACCAAAAGCATTGCCGCAAAGCCCAGCACCGCCGCCAAGACCAAAGCCGCCCATTCGGGCATGCCGTTGGCAATTGCAGTTATTCCGCTCCAGCCGAAGATACATAAAAATGCGATAACGCTTTGAACGGATAAAAGTCTGAAATCCGCAATATCCGAGGGATTGCTTATATCGTGGTTGGACAGGTCCATATCTCCGTCCATGGAAAGATCTCCGTCCACGCTCAAATCAAAATCCGTGTCGGGCATATCAAGTCCCGATGTGTCGCTGGGGTTGATCCCCTCGCCGCCGTCACCCAAGCCCAACAGCATCATTACGGTTTGTATAATAAGTATAAGCGAAGCAGGAACAGCTATGCAGTACAAAATCTGTTCCACTAACTGTAAATTATTCCACCAATCGCTGAACCATGTCATAATCAAATTCCCTTCTTCCTTTTTTTATAGTAACGGTAAATCTTATTTACTGCTATTATACCACAAATGCTGTGGTTGTCAATATAAAATTCGGCCTTTGAAGTAAAATCAGCCAATTGCATAAAAAGAAAAAAATCCTTTGTTAAAAATGTAGAAAATCAAAAAAACGCTTGCACTTTCGCGAAAATAGTGTTAATATATGAAGTAAATAGAATTTACTCAACGGATTTCAATTAACTCACATAATTATACCAAACTTTGTTTTAACAGTAAACTTTGTCTTATGTTAAAACAAATATTAGCATTAAACCATATAAAGCTGTGCGGTTGCAGATTGTTTGCAACGATTTTGCTTGCATAACTGTGGATTTATATTTTATTTATCATTTTATTTATCGTTTTAATGCCGCAAGTAATTAAAGGAGGACAAAGAGATGAACAGATCGGAGCTTGGTAAAAGAATAAAAGAAGCAAGATTGGCGAAGAAAATGACTCAATCCGACGTAGCGGGAGATTTTATAACCAGAAACATGCTGAGCCAGATCGAAAGCGGCGCGGCTAATCCTTCATTAAAGACCTTGGAGTATCTGACCTCGGTTTTGGATATTCCCATTCAGGTTTTATTGCCCGACAGCAAGGAGGCCGAAAAGGAGGAAGAAGAAAATTCGCTTTATGAACAGCTTTTGGAGATGAAACAGCTTTTTTCCGAGGAAAAATATTCTTTGACGTTGGAAGCGGCGGAAAAGCTTTTCGATACCGATTTGTATGATGAAGCTTATGCTTTGACAGCCCGTTCTTATGTTAATATGGCGCAGCAGAAGGAAAGGGAAAACGACCTTTCGGCCGCGGCGGAGCTGGCGGATAAGGCTTATGAGTATGCGGATAAAGGGCTATACTCTTCGAGAGACGTTAAAACGGCGGCTGCACTGCTGCTTAATAAGATTGCGGAAAAATTGGAAAAGTAAATCGTAAAGCTTTTTATAAATAATGAGATAATATGAAAAACACAAAATATGTTATATTGTATATACCGATGTTATTATCTATGGTGATAACGGTGGTTTTCCTTGTTTTCATGTCCGATGAAGTACCTACCCACTGGAATATATCCGGTCAGATAGATGGCTACGGAACTAAATATACATTTCTTTTATTTCCGCTGGCTACTGTTTTAATGGGCTTATTTTTTCTTTTTATTGCAAGCTGTAACAGAAAAAAAGAGGATCATACCGGTGAAAAAGTTGTGGTTTTTGCCGCAATACCTACTCTTATTCTTTTTAATGCCATGTTGATTTATTTTGGTATATTAAGCATAGCAGGGTAGAGCTTGTTTGAAAACATGCTCTCTGATAAAGGAGGAATAATATGAAAAGAGCATACGGCGGCATATTTGTGATATTAACCTTTTGTTTTGCTGTTTTTAACAGCTTTGAGGGAATAATATTCCAATATGAACAAACGATCGGAAATATAATAAGCGTATGAGTTTATTTTCTTTGCACAATATTTATTTACGGGATTTTTAAATCAACTGCCAAAAGCGGAGATTTTACTTTAATTGCAGGATATGATCCGAAGAAGAATTATAACAAAACGGAGCTTGCCGATATGATCAGATATGTTACTTTAAGCAGCAGCTTTTTCGGCTGCTTTTACACAGGACTGTATCTGTTGATGCCACTTATAGGCAAGAATGAGCGGAGCTTGTTTGACGGGATTATGACGGTTGCCTATGTTTTAAGCCTTGCTCTTTCCGTTTTTGTTGTTAACTTTAAATATAAAAACAGAATATTACAACAGGAAGAAAGTTAGAAATTCTCGTTTCGGTTAATATCCTCTCAACAAATATGCTCTTTTATCTTTATGTCCGATCTGATATTATATACAAGGAAGCTTCTTGAATAATACCGAAAGGAAATAATTAAGATGAAGATATGCTTAGGAGAAAATCTTCGCGCTTTGCGCAATAAAGAAAACGTAACACAGGAACAATTGGCGGAAGCCCTTGAAGTATCGCCTCAGGCTGTAAGCAGGTGGGAGAACGAGGTATCTTTTCCCGATATTTCTGTTTTGCCGGTTATAGCGAATTTCTTTAACGTCACCGTCGATTATTTGCTGGGAGTTGATACCGCACATAAGCAAAAAGAAACAGACAGGGTTATCGAAACGGATAAAATTCTTAGAAGCGAGGGCAAAACGCGGGAATCGGTGGACTTCCTGCGGGAAAAGGTCAGGGAATTTCCCTCAAACCCCGAAATACTTCACCGACTTGCCTGTTCATTGTTCAGCCTTTATCATCAGAGCGGAGAGAAGTTTTCCGAGGAGGAAACAAGAGCAATGGCATTGGAATCGGCCGAGTTGTGTAAAAGAGCGTTGAAATATAACAGCGATCAGCCCTTTGCGAGCCGCTGCAAGCAAACCTTGATATTAAATTATGTTGAGCTTGGAGAAAGGGAAAGAGCGGCGGAAATCGCCGATACTTTATCAAGCCTTTGGTGCAGCCGTGAAATGGTTTACCCTGTCACATTGGCAGGTAAGGAAGCGTTAAAGGAGTATCAGGAAAATCTCACTCTTTTAATTGACGCAGTAATCATTACAATGGGAAGAATAAAGGGCTGTGAAAATTATTCCGACGAACAGCTTATCCGGCTTGCAGAGGTGAGGGAAAAGCTGATTTTGCTGTTGGCCGGTGATAATCCGTGTTGGCTGAATGAACGGCTGTTCAATATGGCTATGATACAGGCAAAAATCCAAGCGCGCGAAAATTCCGAGAAGCTTGCCGATACGCTGCAAGGGCTTATGAAATATGCCCGTAACTATGAGGAAAGGCAGACGGGAGGAAAATATAATGTCTTTTGGCTTTCCGAGTGCGAAGATAGGCTTGGTTCGGCAACCAAACATTCGTCCGAAAGCTTGTATGATACTTTGAGAAATTTTATTGATAAAAACGGGATAAAGGAAAGATTTAAGGGGAATAAAAATGTTGAAGCCGTTATAAGGGAGATTGAGGAACTTGCATAAATAGTAAAAAAATACCGCCGATACGCTGTTATGCAGTATCGGCGGTAGATTTATTTTAAATTACATCTCAATTACAACTTCATTTGTTTCTTTCAGAATATCAGCCTTAATCAATATGCCGTCAATCTTTTCTCCGTTAACGGTAACTGATTTAACTCCATGCTGACTTCCGTTGGGATTCTTAACGGTAACATTCAGCTTCTTTCCTCTGAAGGTCTTTTCCATGGTGTATTCCTTCCATGCGGAGGGGATAGAGGGATCTATCACAAGTCCGTCGGTGGTGGGATTCAAGCCGAGTATACCCTCGGTAGTACCTACCATAACGGTTGAGGCCGTACCGGTGAGCCAATGAACGTGCGCTCTGCCCGCAAAGGGACTGTCCTTGCCCTCAACGAACTGACCGTATACGTAGGGTTCAAGGCATCTTGTTTCGATATTGTCATTGTAGGTTGCGGGAGCGGCTTCCGTCCAGTACTTGTAAGCCATATCGCCTCTGCCCAGCTTGGATTCGGCGAGTATCAGCCAGCCCTGAGGCTGAGAGAAGATGCCCGCGTTTTCCTTGGTGCATTTGTTGAAGCACTGCATAAGCGCGCCGTCAAAGCCGTGTTCCACATAGGGAGGATACATAACCATTGCGCCGTAGGGAGTATTCAGCTCTCTTTCAACGCTGTCCATGGCCTTAACGCCCTGTTCGTGAGTAGCAAAGCCCGAAATAACCGACCAAGACTGAGGATTGAGCCACATGGAAGCCTCGGGATCGGTACGCTGACCGATAACGGTGCCGTCCTCCTTGTAGCCTCTTATCCAGCGATCCTCGTTCCAGCAGTCCGCCAAGATAGCGTCAAGCTTTTCCTTTATCTCGTCAAGATACTTGATGTAATCGGTATCCTTCTTTTCCTCGGCATAGCCGCGAAGAATCTTTACCGCGTAAACAAGCTGAAAAGCCACAAAGGTGGATTCGCCCTTCTTGCCTAATCTTAAGCAGTCGTTCCAGTCTGCGTGGAGACCTGCGGGCATTCCGTGGCTGCCTAAATTGTTCATGGAGAATTCAATAGCTCTCTTTAAGTGATCGTAAACGGTACCCTTTTCGCCGTTGTTAGCGTAATAAATTTCCTCGTCAAGGAACGCGCTGTTGCCGCTTTCGGAAATGTACTTGTAAACGGTGGGGAACAGCCACAAGGCGTCGTCCGCGCGGTAGGAGGGGTGTCCCGTCTCCTTAACGTACTCGGGATCGTCGGGGGTGTTTTCCTTGCCTGCGTTATGAGTGTACTTAACAAGAGGAAGTCCCGCGCCGTTGGTTACCTGTGCGGAAAGCATAAACTTGATCTGTTCGTACGCCATTTCGGGAGCAAGATGAATAACGCCCTGAATATCCTGTACGGTGTCGCGGTAGCCGAAGCCGTTGCGAAGTCCGCAGTACTGGAAGGAAGCGGCTCTTGACCAGATAAAGGTGATGAAGCAGTTGTAAGCGTTCCAAACGTTGACCATATTGTTGAAATTGTCATCGGGAGTATGAACCTGCAAATTGTTAAGCTTGCTGTGCCAGAAGCTTTTCAGCTCCTCCAATTCCTTTTCAACAACACCCTTTTCCTGATACCTTGCGATAATTTCTCTTGCAACGTTTTCGGGCTTTTGTCCCAGCAGATATGTTATCTCCTTGGTTTCGCCCGGCTGCAAAACAATGTCGCTCTGCAATGCGCCGCAGGAGTTGGTGTTATAGTTAAGATCGCCCTTTAAGCCCTCTTCGATGCCCTTGGGGTTAGCATAGCTTCTGTAATAGCCTACAAAAGCGTCCCTGTCTCCGCAGTAAGCGTTGACTTCCGCGCCTGCCGCGCCCAAAAATCTTTCGTTGTTGGGGTTCTTAAATACTTCGTTCTGCTTTTGAAGAATAAAGTTATCCTTAAAATAAGTGCGGGTGATAAACAGGGTGTACTGGAGGTTTACCTGATCCTGTTCGTAGTTGTTGTCGTTTACAAATTCACAGTAGCCTGTTACGGAAAGCTTGCGGGGCTTTGTATCGTTGTTGGTTATCTTTGCCGCCCATACCTCGTAGGTAGCGTCCTTGGGAACATAATAGGTTACCTCGGATTTGATCTTTTTGTATTCGGAGGTGATAACGGTGTAAGCCGTACCGTGGCGGCACTCGCTCTTGAAGCTGTCCAAGGGCTTGCATACGGGAGCCCATGAAGCCGACCAGAAATCGCCGTCCTCGTTATCCTTGATATACACATATCTGCCGGGCTGATCGTTAGGCACGCTGTTGAAGCGGTAGCGGATAACACGTCCGTTTGCGCCCGATTTTACGAAGCTGTAGCCTCCCGCGTTATTGGAGATGATCGCGCCGTACTCGGGAGAGCCAAGGTAGTTTGCCCAAGCCGAGGGGGTGTCGGGACGGGTGATGACATATTCCTTGTTTTTTTCGTCGAAATGACCGTAATTCATATTGCTTTTTCCTTTCACAGCCTTAAGCTTTTATCGGTTTAAGGCTTATTAACAAAAATTTACTGCTATCATTATAGCAAGAAAACGATTTCTTTACAAGGGCGGTATTTTGACCAAATTATTTTGCTGATTTTTGTATATTTTAACTATTTCAAAAAAATGCTTTTAAATTAAGGTTGACATAAAAATAGGAATTTGTTATACTATACTTTAATTTCACTGAAATAAGGTGTATTAACATGAAAAAAACACTTATTTTAAACGGTTCTCCGCGAAAAAACGGAGATACTGTAAGCTTAATAAAGCTGTTGACGGAAAAATTAAAGGGTGAATATAAAATATTAAACACTTTTTACGTCAATATTTCTCCCTGTACCGACTGTCGGTCTTGTCAAAAAAACAGAGGCTGCGTGATAAATGACGAAATGTCGGAGATTTACAAATATACCGAGGACTGCAATAATATAGTGATAGCCTCTCCAATATATTTTTCGGAGCTGACGGGCTCACTGCTGAATGTGGGCAGTCGGTTTCAAGCTTTTTACTGCTCCCGAAGATTTTTAAATACCGAGCCTGTTTTCAAAAAGAAAAAGGGCGGTATCATACTTGTCGGCGGCGGGGACGGAAGCTTTGATACCGCCGAGAAAACGGCAAGGGTATTGCTNAGNCATATGGGAGCGGAAACGGTTTTCCCTTTNGTGNGCAGTCATAACACGGATAATGTTCCTGCTGTGTATGACGAAAGAGCGGCGAAGGATATTTTAGGGCTGGCGGATTTTTTTAGCAAGTGATAAGATCAGGAAAAAATTATGANCAAATGGTAATTAAAAATNCATAAAGGAAACAGTAAAAATGCAAATCAAAATAATCTCAAANGAACCTATAAACAAAGGCTGGTCGTGTGACAAAAAATATTGTGCGACTGCTGAGGACGGNACAAAGTATCTNCTCAGAATTACCCCAGAAGAAAAAAGCACCTGTCGTGAAAAAATGTTTCAAATGCAGCAAAAGGTGGTTGAACTTGGCGTTTCGATGTGCAAACCTGTTGAATTCGGGAAATGTGAAGACGGCGTTTATATGCTTCAAACGTGGGTACACGGACAGGACGCAGAGGAAATTATTCCCTCTCTTTCCGNCGACGAACAATATTCATTTGGCGTTGAAGCAGGCAAAATTTTGAAAAAGATACACAGTATCCCCGCACCCGATGATCAGACAGATTGGGAGACCCGTTTCAATGCGAAAATTGATAGGAAGATCAGAAAGTACTATGAATGTGATATTAAATTTGACGGCAGCGATAAAATTATAAAGTATATAAACTCAAGCCGTTATCTGCTTGCGGGCAGACCGCAGGTTTTCCAACACGGAGATTACCATATCGGAAATATGATGATCGAAAACGGTGAAATTGTCATTATTGACTTTGACCGCTACGATTTCGGTGATCCGTGGGAGGAATTCAATCGGATAGTGTGGTGCGCACAGAAAGCACCGAAATTCGCTTCTGGGATAATTGACGGGTATTTTGACAATGACGTACCGATTGAATTCTGGAAGCTGCTGGCACTTTATATCGGAAGCAATACGTTGTCCTCAGTTCCATGGGCTGTTCCTTTTGGGGAAAAGGAAATTGAAACAATGCTGAATCAGGCAAAAGACGTTCTTGATTGGTATGACGGTATGGAAAGAGTTGTGCCGTTGTGGTATTTTGAAAGCAAATGAATTAAAAAAAGCTGTTGAATTTTAATTTACTTAAATTAAACAATTTGAAAGGTGCGATTATAAAAATGCAAAAGGAAAAATGCGCTTGGTGCAAAGACGGCGGCTTAAACGAAAAGTATCACGATTACGAATGGGGAATACCTATTCACGATGACAAAAAGCAGTTTGAATTCCTTATGCTTGAAGTGATGCAGTGCGGTTTAAGCTGGACTCTTATGTTAAAAAAACGCGAGACCTTTCGGAAATGCTTTGACGGCTTTGATTATGAAAAAATCGCCGAATACGGTGAGGAAAAAATACAAAGCATAATGGAAACTCCCGATATGATAAAATCCGTACGAAAGATCAAGGCGATTATAAGCAACGCGAAGGCTTTTATAAAAATAAGAGAGGAATACGGCTCCTTTGACAGCTTTCTTTGGGGGTACAGCAATAATAAAACCCTGATATATAAAAGTCATCAAACTCAATGGGTGGCAAGCAATGAGCTGTCGGACGAAATAGCAAAGGAGCTTAAAAAGCGCGGCTTTAAGTTTTTGGGTTCGATTACCGTTTATTCGCATTTGCAGGCTTGCGGGATAATCAACGATCATGAGGAAGGGTGCTTTATGTATCGTGAAATTGCGGAAAACTATCCCGTTGAGTACAGGTCATGAATAAAAAATCCTTTTTTCCCCTTGAAACGCTTTAAATATTGGTGTATAATAGCATTGTTCGGATTTTATGATACCCTATTGGAGCAGAAAGGAGCCATATGGCTGAAAATATAAAAACAATTGCCGAAAACCGACAGGCAAGGCACGAATATTTTATCCTCGAAAGCGTTGAAGCTGGGATAGAGCTGTTCGGAACCGAGGTCAAGTCCATAAGACAGGGAGGCGTAAGCCTTAAAGAGGCGTGGATCTCCATTGAGAACGGCGAAGCGTGGGTGAAGCAAATGCACATCGCACCCTATGAAAAAGGCAATATCTTTAACAGAAACCCTTTGCGCGAAAGAAAGCTGCTTATGCACAAGCGTGAAATATTAAGGCTTTTCGGGCAGGTAAAGCAGGGCGGTCTTACACTTATACCGATTTCAATGTATTTTAAGGGCAGCAAGGTAAAGGTTCAGGTGGGCTTATGCAAGGGCAAAAAGCTGTACGATAAAAGAGAGGACTCGGCGAAAAGAGACGCGAAAAGGCTTATTGAGCGTACTATTAAGGAGAGAAACGGCTGATGTTGAAAAAGTTTTCTTTTCTTCCGCTTGTTTGCTTTTTGTTTTCCTCGCTTTTTGCCGTCTGCGTTAACGCGGAGGAAACAAAGAGTGATTCCGCCGAAATCGTTAATCTTTTGGCGGATTATATTTCCGCCGATTGGAGCGGCGATACACTATACCTTGACGAACCGAGCACCGCCGTTTATTTTATGTCGGGAGATAATAAGGAGCAGTCGTCGGTGCTTACCTTTGAAAGAAACGAGTCCGATACGGGCTTTTATTTCAGAATAGACGCGGGAAACGGTGCCAACAGCGGAGGAGACAGCGGCTATTGTACTATCTCCTTTTACGGTGAGGAGCGTGAGCTGCTTTTTTCCTTATCTACGGGACTGATACAGGGCTTTGACAACTACTCACGATTTTATATAGGGGAGGAAACGAATTATTTTCCCATTCCCGAAAAAACGAAAACCGTTGAAATATCGCTGAATGCGGTGCAAAACAGTAAAAGCGGCAGGGTAAATATTTATTTCAGGAATCCCGTTCTTTGCTTCAGCAGTGAAAAGCCGCTTCTGCCCTATGAAAACAAGCTTTATCTGGACAGCACGGCGGGACTTACCAAGGTCGAGATCGGTGTGACAAGATTTACAAGGTATATATGGATAGGCGTTGTTTTCTTTGTGGCATTGGCGTTTTACATAATCAGAATGTGGCAGCAGAAGTACAGTACAGCAAAAGTTATGAAGGCGACCGACAGGAGAAACAAATAAACGGTCGTAAAGAATCGAATCGGAGGGATATTATATGATGTATCCGTATATGACATTAAACGATCAAACGGAAATCGTACATTCCGAAATGAAGCCTGACGGGCGTGTTAAAGTATATATTGAACGTCCTGATGAAAAGGTATGTTTTTGTCATGCTACTTGCTGGCTGCCGGAATACAAGAGGTGATACAAAAATGGATTGAATATTTTGGGGAAATAAGCTATTACTGTTAATTAAGCATAAGAAAAATTACAAAGAAGTATTGACACCTTAACAAAAATATGATAATATAATCTTAACAACCGAAAGGCAGGTGAATGACATGAAAATTTTAATCGTACAAAACGGGAATATCTGTCATTCACATTCTGAGGCTTAACGCGGTCAGAGCTGAAATGTCAAATGATAAAATTAAAGTGTTCTCGATTTTGGGAACACTTTTTTTATTTGACCGCGTTAAGGAGTACATATGATAACAAAAGATTTATTGATCACCGATTTTTCCGACCCCGTATTTCAGAGCATGTTCAAACGGTACTTTGCCGAAATTGATGTAAAAGTAAATGACTGGGAGAGCTTATGGGAGGAAATGAACACACAAAATGGCGGAAACACCGCATATATCCGCACATGCGATAACGAACCTGTCGGATTTATACAGTTTACGGAAGCGACGCTTGAAAACTGGTTTTTAAAAGAAAGGTTGGGCTTTATAAGAGAATTTTGGGTGGCTGAAAAATTCAGAAAACAAGGTCATGGAACGGAGCTGCTTTATCTTGCCGAGAAATATTTTAAAGATAATGGTATTCGTCGCGTAGTTCTTACCGCAGAAGAAAATGAGCAGCAATTTTATCTGAACCGACGGTATATGATATGCGAAAATATCAAAGCAAAAAACGGCATGGCCGTTTCGGTCAAGGATATATGAGGGGGTGATTATATGAATATTTATTCCGTTAAAAACGACCCCGAGCTGTGCGAAAAAGTTAAGCTGTACTGTATGGAAAAATGGAACAAGGTTTATCAAAGCTTTGCGGAATGTGCGGATAAAAGCGTTGAAGCGGATATGCTTCCGCAAACATGGGTGGTAAAGGGAATGAAGGAGGAAAAGGATATACTTGGCTTCTTTCAGCTTGCGGAGCATGAACGGATTACACGCTTTGCCGGTATTTCACCATTTGTTTCGGCACTTTACGTTGATGAAAGGGTAAGAGGGTACGGCTGCGGCGAGTTTATGCTGAATCACGCAAAATACGAAGCGGCAAGGCTGAATTTCAAAAAAGTATATATAGCCACCGACCATATAGGTTATTACGAAAAATACGGTTTTCGTGAGATAGGTCTTGACATTTATGAATGGGGCAGCCCGGCCAAGCTTTATGAAGCCGATACGCCCTCCGATATACGGTTTGAGCTGTATGACCGCGCTAATCCTATGCCCGATCATCTGCTGCTTGAAGACGCAAGGCTGAGGTGGGGAGAGCTTCCGTCCAATCCCGCTAAGCTTTTGCTGAATTTGAAGCATTTTGACATTTCCGTCGATAATCCTGCCAACTGCTTTCTTTTGGCGGCGTTTAAGGACAATGTGCTTGTGGGGCGGGTTCAATTTATGCAAAATCCCGACAACCGATTAAATTGGCATATAGGAGACTTAAACGTAAAAACCGATTTTCGGCGAAGANGGATAGCGAAGCGGCTTTTAACAAAAGGCATTGACATAATAAAATCAAAGGCAAGCGGCGGGGAGTTTATTTATTCGGATATTGACAAGGACAACGACAACGAGCCGTCTTTACGCCTACATGCTTCTCTTGGCTTTATCGATACCGGTGAGGTAAAACCGTTTTGGAAGTTGATATATGCCGACGACCTCACTACCCACATACTTTTTCTTGACAACAAACTGACGGTTACACCGATAGAAGAAAGGGAGCATCTCCACGCCCTTTCGAATATATATAANCGCAATATCGAGCCACTGCACGGCGGCGTAATCACTTTGGAGGAGTGGGAAAGCTTTTTGTCGGAAAAGGACAGCGACGAAGCTCATTTTTTGATTTACAAGAACTCCTGCCCCGCCGCATGGCTCAAGGTCAACGGCTTGGAAAATAAAGAAACCGGGTGGATCTCTATGCTTGCCGTTGAACCTTTATTTCAGAAAATGGGCGTGGGAAGCTTTGCGGTAAAATTTGCGGAGGATTTTCTGCGGCTTTATAGAAAGAAAAGCGTTTGCATCTGCACTACCGAGGATAATACTGCCGCTCAGAGACTGTATAAAAAATGCGGTTATGTTGTTTTGGAGGATCATGAGTACAAAAACGGAGACGGGGTGAAGAGAAAAGGGCTTGTTTTTGAAAAGATTATATAAATTATAATGTATATAAAAGCTGTCGCATTTCGCGATGGCTTTATTTTTAAAATTCTCCGAAAAATCTTGCAATACCCAAAAACCTGTGGTATAATTAAAATATATTTGTGATAAGGTGGGTCAGCTATGGAAATCGGCTTAAAAAATACAAAACAAATTAAGGTTGAAGAAAAAGACACTGCTTTAACTTACGGCAGCGGCACTTTAAAGGTTTTTGCCACTCCCGCTATGATAGCTTTAATGGAAAATACGGCTATGAACGCCGTTTCCGCTTATCTTGAGGAGGGAGAAGCCACCGTAGGCACGGAAATAAATGTAAAGCACCTCAGTGCTACACCTGTGGGCGGTACGGTCACTTGTGAAGCGGAGCTTGCGGAGATCGACGGAAGACGTCTTGTGTTTAACGTTAAGGCGTTTGACGATAAGGGAATTATAGGAGAGGGAACTCACCAAAGATTCATTGTAAAAACGGAAAAATTTCTTGTCAAAACATATGATAAGCTGAAATAAATTTAAAAATTTTTGAAAGGAATTGTCAAAATGAAAAACAAGGTATTTTATCTCAATAACGAAAAAACCGCTTATGTAAAGGCATATCTTTTGGACAAGGTTGAAAGTATTCCTTTCGGCAATAAGCGTCCCGCTATACTTATCTTCCCCGGCGGAGGCTATGAATACTGCTCGGGCAGAGAAGCGGAGCCTATTGCAATGCGCTATCTTGCCGAAGGCTATAACGCTTTTGTGCTTTACTATTCCTGCAACAAGAAATTTCCCGCCGCAATTATTAACGCTGCCTACGCAATGTTTAAAATAAGGGCAAGGGCGGACGAATTTGACATAGATAAGGATAAGATAGCCGTTTGGGGCGCAAGCGCGGGAGGACATCTTGCCGGCTGTCTTGCTACCATGTGGGGCGACGCGTCGATTTATAACGCGGTAGGCTGCGAGCCTCAGGACATTAAGCCAAACGCCGCGATTTTAAGCTATCCCGTTATCAGCGGTATAACTTCTCCCCATGTCGGAAGCTTTGAGGTGCTTCTCGGAAAAGAGCCTAAGCCCTCTGATCTTTCAAGACTTTCCCTTGAAAACAGAGTTACTCCCAAAACTCCCCCATGCTTTGTATGGTGTACCGCCAACGACGACAGTGTTTCCGCTCACAACAGCCTTGTTTTCGCCAAAGCCTGCGTTTCCAACAAGGTACCCTGTGAGCTGCATATGTTTGACGAGGGTCCTCACGGGCTTTCAGACTGCTCTAAAAATACGGGTTGGAACGAGTATTTTTATAACGATAACTGTAAGCAGTGGATAAACATGTCAATTAAGTTCTTGGAAAAATACATGAATATCTGATACTAATCCCTTTAAAACTGTGGGCATTACGTCAGTTTAAAAAGGGATTGGTATGATAGGTCGATTCCGAAAGGTCTGTTATGGTAAAAAGAACTAAGTATAAGCGTTATCAGTTTGTATTGGAATGGGTCACATTCGGTCTTGCCGCGGCGTGGTTTACGGCGGCAATTATACTGCTGAATTATTTTTGTGATCAGGAGCATGAAATTTTAAAAAGAAATCTTCTTATGATGAGCATTATACTTGATGTGCTTGCATATTTTGGTTTTTCGGCAATGAGCGTGCTGCCCGCAAACAATTCGCTTATTAAAACAAGAAAGTACAGCAACGGCGAAAAAGAGTATCAATATAAACAGGAAAGCAATCTAAGGACATTTGCGCTTATAGCCAAAATCGCCGCAACAGTGATAGTTGCATTTATGGGGCTTTGCCAATACTTTTTTTGATATTTTATTTCACGAAATAAATAAGGAGACAAAAGAAAGGGTAAACAATGAGAAAAGAACCGTTTGTAACAAAAGATAAAATAGAGGAGATAGTTAAAGAATACCCCACGCCTTTTCACATTTACGATGAAAAGGGAATAAGGGAAAACGTAAGACGTCTGAAGGCAGCGTTTGCGTGGAACAAAGGCTTTCGCGAATATTTTGCGGTAAAAGCCACTCCGAACCCATACATAATGAAGATACTTATGGAGGAGGGCTGCGGCTTTGACTGCTCCTCTTACACCGAGCTTATGCTGTCCGACAGGGTAGGCGCAAAGGGAGACGATATTATTTTCAGCTCCAACGCTACCCCCGACGAGGATTTTCTGCTTGCAAGAAAGCTTGAGGCACAGATAAACCTTGACGATTTTACGCACATAGAGGTTCTTGACAAGCTTTGCGGCATACCCGAAACTATCTGCTGCCGATACAATCCCGGCGGGGAGTTTAAGACAAGCGAAAAGGGCAATGTAATGGACACCCCGAAGGACGCGAAATACGGCTTTACTCATGATCAGATCATAGAGGGCTTTAAGATACTTAAGGAAAAAGGCGCGAAGCGTTTTGGAATACACGCCTTTCTTGCCAGCAACACCCTTACCAACGACTACTATCCCGTGCTTGCGGAGATACTTTTTAAGACGGTTGCGGAGATAAAGGAGAAAACAGGCGTTGAAATAAGCTTTATAGACCTTTCGGGAGGAGTCGGCATTGCTTACCGTCCCGAACAGCCCGAAAACGATATTGAGGAGATAGGCAGGGGAGTTGAAAAGGCGTACAATAAGATACTTGTACCTGCGGGACTTGGAAACGCCGCGATCTATACAGAGCTTGGACGCTTTATGCTTGCTCCTTACGGTCATCTTGTGGCAAAGGCTATACGTGAAAAGCATATTTACAAGGAATATATCGGCTTAGACGCTTGTGCCGCCAATTTAATGCGCCCCGCGATATACGGAGCATACCACCATATAACGGTTGCGGGAAAGGAAAATATGCCCTGCGATCACAAATACGATATAACGGGCGGACTTTGCGAAAACTGCGATAAGTTTGCGATAGACAGAATGCTTCCCGAGATCGAAACAGGGGATTACATTGTAATTCACGATACGGGCGCACACGGCTTTTCCATGGGATACAACTATAACGGAAAGCTGAGAAGCGCGGAGATTCTTTTGACAGAGGACGGCAGCTTTAAGCTTATAAGACGCGCGGAAACTCCCAAGGACTATTTTGCTACCTTTGATTTTGACGATCAATACAAATTTTAGTGATAAAAACCTCCCTCAGAAACTTCTAAGGGAGGCTTTTTTATTTATTTCAGCTTATTTTGCGATATATTTGTTTTGAATTTCTTCAAGCTTGCCGTCTTTTTCCAACTCTTCAAGGGCGTTGTTGATTTTACCCAACAGCTCTGTGTTGTCTTTATTGACGCAAATAGCATAGGATTCATTGGCGTATGGAGTTTTAAGTATTTTTAGCCCGGAGTATTTATCAACAAAGGATTTAGCCGGCTCACTGTCGATAATTACAGCCGTGATCTTGCCTTCCGCCAGTGCTTGAACTGCCTCCTCTCCCGTGGCGTATTTTTTTACGTTTTTCTCTTCAAAGCCCCATTCAACAGGATCGGCGGAAGCGTATGTATCACCGGTGGTACCCTTTTGCACCCCTATCGTAATATTTATTTTAGCGGTTATCGGGTTGCCGCTTTCATCAAAGCCCGCGAAAAAATCGTTTAGCTTAGTGTATTCGCTGTCTTCTTTAACAATAATAGACTGTATTCCCGTGGCGTAGGTATCGGAGAACATAACCTGCGATTTGCGTTCCTCATTGACTGTAAGACCTGCCATGCCGAAATCATATTTTCCGTTTTCAATCTCGTCAAAAATCTTCTCAAAAGCAATACTTTCTATTTTTAATGTCATTCCGAGCTTTTCCGCAATCGCCTCGGCAACTTCAATATCGAATCCGACTATATTTTCGTTGTCGTCCAAGTATTCAAAAGGCGGGAAGTCCGCATCGGTAACCATTATAAGGCAGTTTTCACTGTCTGCCGTACATGACGCAATTGAAAAACAGCAGGAAATCGCCGCAATGACCGCAAGGATAGCGGAAAGGATTTTTTTCATATTTTCCTCCGTTTGATTATAGTTTTATACCATTTTTTTAACTTACTTTTATTATAACATTTACAATAAAAAAATGCAATATAAATTTTTTGTTTTGTACAATATATACAATAATACGGTTTCGCATGTGGTGATAAATGAGGTTTAATTTAAATTTAAATTAGGCATGTTATATGATAAAAAGCGTTATAAGCCTTGACAAAACGACAGAATATGTGGTAAAATATATTCATATGGGCTTTTTATAAAAAATATCCGATTGCAAAGGAGAAATAATATGGATTTGATCAGCGAGCTTGATGCTTTGGGAGTTAATACGCAGGAGGCGATCCGCAGATTCAGCGGCAATACCGCGCTCTATCAAAAAATGCTTGGCAAAGTGGTAACGGCGGTAAAGGACCTTGAGGTTATGCCCTGCTTTGAAAAAGAGGACTATGAGGCTGCCGTCACAAATGCGCATACATTAAAGGGAGTTACGGGCAATCTTTCTTTAACGCCTCTTTACGACGGGTATACGGAAGTTGTAAATTTACTTCGTGCAGGTAATCACGATGATGCCAAAGCGGTTTTGGAAAAGATTCTTCCGATTCAGACCGATATTTTGGCTTGTATAGAAAAAAATATGTAAATATTACCATTTAACAATTTTTTGGAGGTAGAAAGTGGAAAAGTACATCAAAAATGCCATATTGATAGTAGACGATGTAGAGATAAACAGAGTCGTTCTTGCGGAGGCCTTTAAAGATAACTATGAGATTCTTGAAGCGGGGAACGGAAAAGAGGCTGTTGACCTTATAAATTCCAACGAAAGGGTCGCTGCGGTGCTTCTTGATCTTATGATGCCTGTTATGAGCGGTATCGATGTTTTGAAAGAGTTAAACAAGAGCGGAAAGATCAATAAAATACCGGTATTTGTTATTACCGCCGCAGGAAATAATGATCCTTTGCTGATGGACGCGTATAATCTGGGTGCGTCGGATGTTGTAACAAAGCCTTTTATGCTTGACTTCCTTAAGTGCAGAATCGACAACGTGGTTGAGCTTTACCGTCACAGAACGGATTTGGAATCGATGCTTGAGGAAAAGATCGAAAAACTTAATTTTATTAACCAGTCAATGGTTGAAGCTCTTGCCAATATTATCGAATTCCGCGACGGAGAATCGGGCGAGCATGTCAAGCGTATCAGCAGTCTTGCGAAAGCATTGCTTACCAAGCTCACAAAGATGTATCCCGAATACTATCTTCCCAAGACTGAGATTGAAAAAATCGCAATGGCATCCATTCTTCATGACGTAGGAAAGATCGCTATTCCCGACAGCATTTTAAACAAGCCCGGCAGGCTTACCAAGGAAGAATTTGAGGTTATGAAAGGTCATACCGTAAAGGGATGCGAGATATTGACCCATATTCCCAATCTGATCGACGAGGATACATACAAATACAGCTATGATATTTGCCGTCATCATCATGAACGTTGGGACGGAAAGGGCTATCCCGACGGTCTGGCAGGCGATGACATTTCCATTTGGGCACAGGCGGTTGCGATCGTGGACGTTTACGACGCTTTGATTTCTCCTCGTGTATATAAAGCTCCTTTTACGCATGAAGTAGCGGTAAACATGATTTATAACGGAGAATGCGGAACCTTCAACCCGAAAATTCTTGAAGCGTTTAACGAGGCTATCGGAAAGTCTGAACAGAAATAGGTTTTTAGCATAATCCCTGCTTTTTGAGATTTGTTTTATATTATGTTTAATTCTAATACCTGTTTAATAAAGTAGTTTATCTGCTTTTTAAGCAGGTATTAGTGCTTAGGTTGTAAGTTTAACAGTTTGTCTCTTGTAAATACGGCGAATTATTATAAAGCACCGCTTGGCAGTAAGTTTCAAGCGGTGTTTTTGAGAAGTTAATACAACAGAAAGGTGATTTTTGATATGAATATAAGATATACGGACGAAAGATGCTTTAACGAAGCGCAGCTTGAGGAATTGTTTAAATCCGTGAACTGGCTTTCGGCAAATTATCCCGAAAGACTGCTGAAAGCCCTGAATAATTGTGAAACGGTGTTTACCGCATGGGACGGCGGTAATCTGGTGGGACTTATCAACGCTATCGACGACGGAGAGCTGACAGCTTATGTGCATTATCTTTGTGTAAACCCAAGCTATCAAAAAATGGGTATAGGCGGAGAGCTTGTAAATATGATAAAGGATAAATACAAGGATTACCTTTATATTACCTTGGTGGCGGAAAATCCGCCTTTAGTGGGATACTACGAAAAAAACGGGTTTAAACAATCCGAAGGGGCTTTTCCCATGTGCATTGTAAATAAATAGCTTCCTTGGTTTATCCTCTCTTGTTTTTTCCGAATTTCAGCCAGCATCGGAAAAGGCAAAGCCATTGTATATAAGAAATATCTCCGGTTTGTGGGATCATTGGAAGCTTTGCTGACTTTAACGCTGTTGAAATTTGTTTTTTTGTGAGCAATGCCCGTGAACTGAAAATCCCGTTTTTGATGCTGTGAGATAAAAATTCTTTAAAATCATTCTTTTGACGGTATTGAATATCCGCTTGTTCTTTTAGCTTCATTTCAAGCATCACTACATCGGTATTTGGTGCGGGATGAAAATCCTGTCTGCTGAAATACCATATAATTTTTGAATCAAAGAACGGCTTTAACAGCAGGGAATTAAGATTATCCTTTGGAAGCCCGCAAAAGCGTTTTGCCGCACCCTTTTCCATTATAAGCCAAATGCCTGTCGGCGGATTTTCGGAGCTTGTGAGCTTATGGATTATTTCTGTGGTTCTTGAAAAAGGAATATTGGCAAAAACCTTATAGGGAGCGTTCGGCAGCTTGCATTTAAGAAAATCACCGCAGCGCAGCTTAATATTATTGTTAAGCTGCGGTTTTAGTTTTGAATAAAGGTTTTTGTCGATTTCATATGAAATTACTTTGCAGCTTTTTTCGGAAAGGGCTTTAGTGATATGACCTTTTCCCGCGCCTATTTCAAGCACTGTGTCATTTTGATCTATTGTTGTTTTGGAAATCAGCTTATCGATTGTTTTACGGCTTGTTAAAAAATTCTGTGATATTGAATATGGATTTTGTCTTTGTTTTTTGGACATAAAAAATACACCTCATTTGCAATTGGTTTAATTCGCAAAAAGGCATAGCTATACATTAGTAATACAGCTATGCAGATTTAACGAATACGAATTGCAAAAATAATAATCATGGGTGTACCTCTTATATTATTTTATTTACTTTGTTATTTTAACATAGTTTTTATTAAATGTCAAGATGTTATTTGTTGATCTGCGAAAATCAAGGTAAGATATAGACATTTTGAAAAAAATATGTTAAAATAACAGACAGCAGATGTGCGGTTTGTTATTTTAACATATCATATAATTAAAGATTTTGAGGTGCCGTGACCTCGGTCTTATCGATGACTTCTAAAAGATCAATCAGTTTAAATCTTTCTTCCTCGGTGAAATTGCTTAAAAAGCTTTCCATAAGCTTGTCCTCAAAAGCCTTTATTCTTTCCTCGACTTTGCTGCCGTATTCGGTTATATAAACCTTTGTTGCGCGTCCGTCAAACGGGTCTACTTTTCTTTTCACATATTCCTCGGACTCTAACTGGCGAAGCATCGCGCTTATCGAGGGAGCTTTTAATCCGAGAATGCGTGCCAATTCATACTGATTTGCTCCGTCGTGGTCATAAACTTCGGAAAGAAGCTTATGAAAAGATACCTTCAAATTATTTCTCATAATCTCTTCCTGAAGCAAATCGTCAAACTTTCTTGTGATCTTGATAATCAGTTTCATTGATCTGTTGTCATAATCGTACAAATACATAAATGCTTCCTCCGCTTGACATAAAATGATAAAATATCTATAATATTTACAGAAAAATTTCTTTATCTCTATTCTATAACAAATAAAACAAATTGTCAAGAGTTTTTTAGCAGGTTATTATTATTTAGTTTTATAAACGTTTAAATCTAATCCGAATATCGGATAAAGTTTGTTAGTTAAACAAACTAAATTGAAAAAAACAGCAAAAAATTACAGAAAGCTTTGTATAAGGCGCACTTGTGCACGGCCTTCTTAAAAGAAAGGAACATAAGTATATGAATATTGCGGTTATCGGTCTCGGACTTATCGGCGGAAGCTTGTGCAAAAGTCTTAAGAAGCACACCTTTCACCATATTATGGGAATTGACTCCAATAAGGAAACCGTTTCAAAGGCACTTGAACAAAAGGCTATTGATGAAGAAATTACCGAGGACAGACTAAAGGACGCCAATCTTACCGTTATTTGCCTGTATCCCGAAGCGATCTGCGAATTTGTACGTAAAAACGCCGATAAATTCAAAAATGGAAGCATTGTAATAGATACCTGCGGAGTAAAAAAAGCGATAGTGGACAGCTGCACCCCTATTTTGGAGCAAAACGGAGTGATGTTTGTAGGCACTCACCCTATGGCGGGCAGGGAGTTCAGCGGCTTTGACTATTCCACCGACACACTTTTTGACAATGCAAGCTTTATTATAACTCCAAATGAAAATACTCCCCAGATAGCCATTGATCTTCTTTCCACGCTTGCGGGGAGCATTGGCTTTGGAAAAGTAGTGGTATCCACGCCCGAAAAGCACGATCAAGTGATTGCCTATACGTCTCAGCTTGCGCACGTTGTTTCCAACGCATATGTAAAAAGTCCGTCGGTGCTTGATTTCAACGGTTTTTCCGCGGGCAGCTTTATGGACCTTACAAGGGTTGCAAAGCTTAACGAGGATATGTGGACAAGTCTTTTTATGTGCAACAAGGAAGCACTTTTAAGCGAGCTTAACTATATAATCAAAAGCATATCCGAATACCGTGACGCAATTGATGACGGAGACTATGAGCGGCTGTGCTCGCTGCTGCGGGACGGAAGAATTTTAAAAGAAAAGTGTACCGAAATGTACAGTAAGAATTTATAAAAAAGGGATGATTGTTTATGTCTAAACGCGGCGGAACAAGCTTTAATATCGCCTATTGCGGAATAGTGGTCGCTTTAAGCGTTATAGTGATGCTTTTGGCGTTAATACCGTCCATGACTTACGTATTGCCCGCTGTGTCGGGAATATTTATATGGACGATCTCAGATCAGATAAACAGAAAATGGGGATTTCTTTCCTATGCGGCTTCCGCCGTTCTGTGCTTTTTGATTATTCCCGAAATAGAAGCGGATTTGTATTACTTGTTTTTTTTCGGATATTATCCTCTTGTAAAGGATATTGTGGATAAAGTAAAGCCAAAGCTTTTTGCATATGTGTTAAAATTTCTTATCTTTAACGCGGCGATTGTAATAGCCTTTAATATTCTTTCCCATATTATGAATTTGGAGCAGATTCTGGAAGGATTGGAGGGCTTTGGAGACATGGCGGTTTATGTGCTTTGGGGGGCGGCAAACATAGCTTTTTTGTTTTACGATCTTTGCTTAAATCACTTGTTTTACGCGTTCGGAAAATGGATCAAGCCCAAAATCAACGGTAAACTCAAAAAAGTGTAGAAATTATTTTTGCGGTTTCGGTTATCGGAAAATCAGGTGCATAACATTTATTTTGAGAATTTGGTGAATTTTAAAATTTTGTCATGAATTTAACATTTTACCTCTTGACCCGTTGACAAAAATGGTATATAATAGTATTTGACAAACGTTGCGCCTTAAGCTGCGGAAATTGGCGAAAAGGCGGATAATATCCTAAGACAGCGTATTACATGAAAGAAAAAGGAGAACCAATAATGTCAATGACTAACAACAAGAACGTTTTGAAGTGGGTTGAAGAAATGCAGGCGTTGACCAAGCCCGACAAGGTAGTTTGGATCGACGGAAGCGACGAACAGCTTAATGCTTTAAAGGATGAAGCCATTTCCACAGGCGAGATGATAAGACTTAACCAGGATGAGCTTCCCGGCTGTCTTTATCACAGAACCAAGCCCAACGACGTAGCCCGTGTTGAGGACAGAACCTTTATCTGCACAAGCAAGAAGGAAAACGCAGGTCCTACCAACAACTGGTGCGACCCCAAGGAAATGTACGCTAAGCTTACTCCTATGTACGACGGTGTTATGAAGGGCAGAACTATGTACGTTATCCCTTATTCCATGGGACCTATCGGTTCTCCTCTCGCAAAAGTCGGCGTTGAGCTTACCGACTCTATTTACGTTGTTTTGAACATGGACATAATGACCCGTATGGGCGCACAGGCATTTAAGAATCTCGGCGACGAAAGCAACGACTTTGTTCGCGGTCTGCACTCCAAGGCCGACGTTGACCCCGAGGGCAGATATATTGTACAGTTCCCCGAGGACAACACTATCTGGAGCATCAACTCCGCTTACGGCGGAAACGTGCTTCTCGGCAAAAAGTGCTTCGCTCTTCGTATTGCTTCTTATCAGGGCTGGAAGGAAGGCTGGATGGCCGAGCATATGCTTATCCTCGGCATTGAAAAGCCTGACGGAGATATTAAGTACGTTACCGCCGCTTTCCCCTCCGCGTGCGGTAAAACAAACCTTGCTATGCTTATTCCTCCTGAGGGATACAGAAGCAAGGGCTATAAGGTATGGACGGTAGGCGACGATATTGCGTGGCTGAAGCAGGGCGAGGACGGCAAGCTGTATGCTATCAACCCCGAAAACGGCTTCTTCGGTGTTGCTCCCGGAACTAACGAAAAGTCCAACTTTAACGCTCTTGAATCCACCAAGAAAAATACTATCTTCACCAACGTTGCTATCAACAATGATACCAACACCGTTTGGTGGGAAGGTCTTGACAAGAATCCTCCTGAAAACGCTACCGAATGGAAGGGCGCGAAGGTCAACGGCAAGGAATATGTTGCGACAATGGGTGCCGACGGTAAGCCCCAGAAGCTTGCTCACCCCAACAGCCGCTTCACTGCTCCCGCCGAAAACTGCCCCTGCATTTCCAAGGAGTTTAACAATCCCGCAGGCGTTCCCATTTCCGCAATGATCTTCGGCGGACGCAGAGCCAAGACCGCTCCCCTGGTATATCAAAGCTTCGACTGGAATCACGGCGTATTCGTAGGCTCTATTATGGCTTCCGAAACAACCGCTGCTGCGGCAGGCGCGGTAGGCGTTGTAAGACGCGATCCTATGGCTATGCTTCCTTTCTGCGGCTACAATATGGCGGATTACTGGCAGCACTGGGTAGATATGGGCGTTAAGCTCGGTGAAAATGCTCCTAAGATTTTCAATGTTAACTGGTTCAGAACCGATGATGAGGGTCACTTCATCTGGCCCGGCTTCGGCGACAATATGCGTGTGCTTGACTGGATCATTCAGCGTGTTGAAGGCAAGGTTGACGCTGTTGAGACAGCTATCGGCTACGAGCCCAAGCCCGAGGACATCAATATTGAAGGTCTCGAGGGAGAGGGAATTACCGTTGACGTTGTTAAGGATCTTTTGTCCGTTGATGTTGAGTACTGGAAAGAGGATGTTAAGGGCATTAAGGAATTCTACGCTAAGTTCGGCGACAAGCTTCCCGAGGAAATGAAGAAGCAATTGGTTGCTCTTGAAGAAAGACTTGGCTAATCAAAGCCTTTAAAACATAATAATATCACAGGAGACTTTTAACCTTTTCGCGGCACTTACGGAGACGTTATAATGAATTAAAAAATATCTCTGTCATTTATCGGAGCGGCTGTAATATTGGTTATAAGTCTCCTGTTTTTTATTGGACGGACAGCTGCCGACCAAGACGCAAAAAAAATAATTTTATAATATTAAAAGACGAAAGATTATTGCTTTCGTCTTTTTATATATGATTTTTCAATGTTTTTCGTATTCGGCTTAACGATTCAGGTGCTATCCCCAAATAAGTTGATATATATGACTGCTTTACTCGGTTCACAAGCTCCGGAAAGTCCTTGCAGAATTGTAAATAACGCTCTGTCGCATTTTTTGAAAGAAATTCGCTTTCCCTGTATATTTTATATCGCAGTGCCGATTCCAAACAGGTAATGTAAAGGTTTTTGAAGGTGTCATGTGTTTGTATCACATGTTTTAATTTAACGGTGTCCATAAGCAACACCGTGGAATCCTCCAACGCTTCCAGAGCGACAATGCTTTGGTTATATCCGAGTATACCTTCATCCATAATTAAGCTGCCTTCACGTGAAAAATACTTGGTGATTTCATTACCCTCCGAATCAAGATAATAATTACGAATAATACCTTTTAGCAGTATTCCTGTGTGATCGGTCGGCTGTTGTATCTCTTGAATTATTTCGCCTTTGAAATAAAAGTGAATTTGAGATATATCCAGTATAGGATAAAGCTCCTCCTCACTTATTTTATCGCCGCAAAATGCCTTGTACATATTCTGTAATTTCGCTGTTATTGCGTCCTTTTCCATATACATTACCATTCCTTTTTCTTTATTCCCATATTCCTTTACAGATAACCCCCGATTCTGATGCCAAATTTTCCAGAAATAATATCTCCTGTGGCTGTAAAGAAACATTTACACCTTTATTAAGGGACATGGCGTGTTCGGGTTTTGTCAAACCTATTATTGGGATCACTTTTTTTGCGATTGCCCATGCAATCGGTATCTGCGCAGTATCTACGCCGTATTTTGCGGCGAGCTCATGTTCGTAGTCAATTAACTTTTGAATTTTTTTAAGCTTTCCTTTGCCGAATACAAGCCCTCTGTATGACAGAAAGGGAAGGGGATTTTTTTCACTGTAACAGCCTGTCAATGCACCTTGTTCCAGAATCATGTAACCGAAGAACAGTATATCGTTTGCGGCACAATAATCCAACACCTCTTTTTGTCTTTCCTCAGACAGCAGACTGTAATGATTCTGAACCGCATACAGCTTTAACCCGTGTTTGTTCAATTCCTCCTGCGCTTCCTTTATTTGTGAAACATTGCAATTGGATAGTCCGATATTGCAAATCAAGCCATGTTTGACCAGCATTGACATTTCGTTCATATTTTGCCGTATGTTACATGGTCTGTGAAGCCAGTACAAATACACATGATCTGTACCCAAACGTTTAATGCTGTTGTACAGTGCTTTTTCTGCCGCTCCGCTTTTGTACTTTTTTTCGGGGTGATATTTTGTGGAGACAAGAATATTTGGATTATTATTTATGCACTTTCCCAAAAGTTTTTCCGCATTTCCCATTCCGTACACTTCCGCCGTATCCCAAAGATAAAAATCCTTATTACAAGCCGTCTCAAAGGTTTTCATCAGTTGGGCTTCATCGTATTTTTTACCAAACACGATTTTTGAGCCGTTACTTCCCGCGCCCCACGCCCAAGTGCCGATCATACATGGCGGAAGCCGATTGCTGTTGTAATTCATAACAAGTCCTCCTAATTGTGATAATTATATCATATTATAGCATATAAAAAAAGGTATTTCATTAACATTTGTTAAAAAATACCTTTTATAATATTGCAAATAATGAATTTATTTTGTTTTTTACAGCACCTTTTTATATTTATTGTAAATCGGGAAGCTCATCTAAGGTAATAACATACGGATCATCATAGATTGCCTTAAGATCGTTAACACCATTTCCGCTTGTTATATGATCGGTATGCCATGTCATAAACCAGACCCAATTTGCATTATCTTTTCGGAGCTGCTCAACAGTGGGAATACGTCCGCATTCATGGAAGCATATAGGCATTTTTTCGCCGACAATATTGGTTACAAGCTTATATAGTCTTGCGTTGGCACCATCGTTATAAGAATCCGCCCCCGTTATGTCAACGTAAGCGTCACCGGGGTACCATTTGTCGTAATTAACGCCGTTTCCCGAAAATCCGCAGACCCAGATAAGATTGTCAAGACCCCAGTAATTTGTGTATCTGTCATACATAATGATCCAAAGCTTTTTAAAGTTATCGGCACCGCCCTTGCTCCACCAGAACCAGCCGCCGTCAAGCTCGTGGAAGGGCCGCCACAGCACTGGGATATTCTGATCTTTAAGTTCCTTTAAAGCCTTTGCCGCCTTGTCCATTCCTGCAATAAGAGTTTTGTATTCTTCGGTCCCTTCGGTAAGCGCGGCGTTCCAGTCTTTAAGCTCGGTGTTCATGCACTCGCTCCAGCTTCCGCCGAAATCGCAGCCGCAGTGCCAGCATATGGTGACAATTCCGCCTCGGTCGTGCCATTCCTCCGCACGCCTGTTTACGCCTTTGAAATCGTCGTTCATGTAGTCCAAGCCGCGGATAGCGGGGTATTTGCCGGTTTTTTCAAAAATATAGTCAAACTCATACTGTTCGCTGCCCATCCATGTGGATTCCTGCTGCCCCGAGATTATTCCTTTTCCGTATGTATCGGAGATGTAAAGATACAGCTTTTGCGCTTCGGGAGAGGCATTGGGGTTTGACAGGGCGGGTTTGTTGTCTTCCGGCTCGGTGGTATTTACGGTTGTATCGACAGTGGTTTCGGATACGGTTGTTTCGGCGGAGGTGACCGCAGAGGTTTGGGTAGTTGTTGTTACCGCTTCGGTTGTTGTTGAGGCCGTTGTTTCTGTTTTTGCCGTGGTTGATGAAACGGGTGCCGCTGTGGTTTCGGGAGGGATTTCGGTTGCAGGAGGAGCGGTCGGTGGAGTTGTTTCCGGCATTTCCGCGGTTAAAGCGACGTCTTCGGTTGTGGTTTCAGGTGATGTCTCCGAAGCGGTTGAATCGATGTCGGAGGATTCGTCGGTTTTGGGAGAATTTTCCGAAGTACTTGTAGTGACAGCGGTTTCCGTTTCGTTGTCCTTTGGTATTGTGGTCAAGGCAGCGGTTTCACTTGTCAGGTCGGCTGTCGGTTCCGCTGATGCGGATAAGCTGTCAGATATATCCGCGGTATCGGGCGGAGAGGAGCAGGCAGTGGACAAAATTGAGATAACAGCCGATAGAATAAATGCAAAAAGCTTTTTTAAAGTTTTGTTCATAACGATAAATCCTTTCTTGTCTTTATCCGCATTTTTTAAAAACTAATGTTAAACCAATAGCGATTGATAGTTTCTTCTTTTTCGTTGGGATCGGCAACAATATTTTCAAGCTTGCCGCCGCAGCTTTCTATCACCTTAACAGAACCTATATTTGAAGTATGACAGGCAACCAAGACCTTGTGCATTTTCCTTGCTTTTGCTTCGTCAAGCATCATTTTAAGCATCTGTACAGCATAGCCCCTTCGTCTTTCGGAGGGCCTTACACCGTATCCTATATGGCCCCACGTATTATATCCCTCCGCGGTCAGATAGTGTCTTAAAGATGTTGCTCCTATCAATCGGTCGTTTTCATCGATAACAAAATACGAGGACGTTGAAGAATACTTTTTATCCACATTAGCATTTTCGCAGTTGTCCAGCATTTGTATGAATAATGCAAAATCCTCCAGATCATTAAAAGGTTTATCTAAGAACCATGGAGCGATTTGAGTTCCGCTTTCGTTCCATTCATTCATCATATCATTATATTCATCAAAAAAATACAAATCGGGTTTCACAATATAAAGGCTCATGAGCTTGTCACCTTTCATATGTCTTAAATAAAATTTGATTTTATTATGACATATCTGTTTTATTTTGTCAAGGCCTTTATTTTAATTCCCAGCTCAAACGCTAACAAGGCGATCTTGCTTTTATCGTCAAGCCTTGTTTGTCCCGAAATGCTTCGCGGCTGCCACTGAGAATGATCTAAATTATCTCCCGCGTAAAAGAACTGGAAAAAGTCGGTTTTTCGGAAATCGCAAAGTGCCTGCATACCCGCGCATTCCATTTCCACACATATCGCGCCCTGTTCCTTGCGTCTTTTTACTTTATCTCTCGTTTCCCTGTAACAAGCGTCGTTTGTCCATGTAGTCCCCTCAACATAAGGATAATTATATTCCTTCAATACCTCTTTGAACAGCTCACGGTATTTTGTGTTTATCTCTATCGTATCGCTTGCGGGGGCGTAGTGATAGCTTAAGCCCTCATCTCTTATGGCTTTGTTGGGGATTATTATGCCGCAGTCCTCTATGCTTTTGTCCAACACTCCGCAGTTGCCCAATAAAATAAGGCACTTGCTTCCCATTGCGATAATATCTTCATACAGACCGGCACAGGCAGGTTCGCCGACAAAAGACTGATACATGGCAAAGGTTTCGTCTTTGTATTTTACTTTATATATAGGAACTACGCCTGTTGCGCTGTGTGATTCGCCGATCTGTTCTGGGTCAAAAAAGGCGAGCAGGTTGGCGAACAGGTGACGGGAAAAGCAGGAAACGGTCACATCGGGGAAGCCGTCTATTCTTTTTACAATCATATCGGGGTTGATAACGGCAGAGTGAGAGGGGTCAAATTCTTCAAGTATCATAGACATTATCCTTTCTGATATTTCTGTCCCGGCTTATTCTATTTTCAATCGGTTTCACTCCCTGAGCTATTTGTGAATACACTATACTCAAAATTTCACAGCACTGTTTTTCTGTTTTCTCTATATCGGTTCCCATTTGATCAATGATTAGATCACATTCGGTTAAAGCCTCTTTATACTGTTCTTCTGTAAGTTCTTTGTTTTTTAAAGCTTCGTCCAATTCATCACGATCATCGATCAATACATCTCCTTGAGGCGTAAGCTTTACATCAAGGTATTTGTCGATATATACCGCCACTCCGTCAGGGTCATACTCAAATCTTTCGGCTACATCGACATATATAGCAGAAAGAGAGTATGGATATAACTTACCCTTAACAACCTTGTTCTGAGGAAGATACATAGCCGTAATCAGCCTTTTGCAGTTGTCGGGAATAAGCTGAAGCCAGACCATGCCTTTTCCGCATACAGCAGTTCTGCCTGCTTTTGGGAAATCCCAATAATAATATTCTCCGTCTGTGAGCATTATCAAACTAACAAGTCCATGATAATTTTCACAATCCAAACGCATCTGATAGTATGGAAAGTATTGGAAACCCCATTTCAAGTCCCTATCCAAACGTTTTCTTTTCAATTTTTGCCACCACCTTATATAAATATTAAAATTTTCTAAGACATTATAATAAAGTGTTCCTCTTTAAACAGTTTATTTTTTTTAAAATAAAAGCCGCACTTGCCCCAAAGAGCAAACGCGGCTTTTCTTAAAGCTTTAAGTTAATTAACCCAATCAGGCGATTATTCAGCGGGCTTGTAGTAATCAACAAGACCTACAAGATCGTCATAACGCTTCTTGGAGTTCTCTACTGCCTTATCAAAGAGAACGGCAGCCTTTTCGGGATTCTGACGAGCAAGAGAGTTATAACGTACTTCTCTCATCATGAATGCCTTATAATCTCCTGTGGGAGCCTTGCAATCCAAGCTGAAAGGATTCTTGCCTTCAGCTGCCAAAGCGGGATTGAATCTGAAGATGTTCCAGTAGCCTGCTTCAACAGCTTCCTTTTCAACCTGCTGAGCTATTGCCAGACCGCCCTTGATACCGTGGTTGATACAAGGAGCGTAGCAGATGATGAGGGAAGGACCGTCGTAAGCTTCCGCTTCGAGAATTGCCTTTAAGCACTGGTTCTTATCTGCGCCCATAGATACCTGAGCAACGTATACATAACCGTACTTCATAGCGATTCCCGCAAGGTCTTTATTCTTAATATCCTTACCGCCGGCAGCGAACTGTGCGATAGCACCGATAGGTGTAGCCTTGGAAGCCTGACCGCCTGTATTGGAGTAAACCTCGGTGTCGAATACCATGATGTTGATATTCTTTCCGCTTGCGAGAACGTGGTCAACACCGCCGTAGCCGATGTCGTATGCCCAGCCGTCGCCGCCGAAGATCCAGTTGGACTTCTTGGAGAGGTAATCCTTAAGCTTAAGAACTTCTGCTCTGTCCTCATTGCCGCAATCGCAAGCTTCAAGAGCCGCAACCAATTCCTTGGTAGCCTTTGCGTTGGCAGAACCGTCGTTAACGGTCTCAAAGTACTTAGCGATCTTTTCCTTAACCTCGGGCTTTTCAGCCTTTTCGTCAAGTGCCTTCAAATGAGCCTGCGCTCTTGCTCTCAATGTATCCTGAGCAAGGAACATACCGAAGCCGAATTCCGCGTTGTCCTCAAACAGGGAGTTGCCCCAAGCGGGACCCTTGCCCTCTGCGTTAACGGTGTAGGGAGTTGAAGGTGCGGAGCCGCCCCAGATAGAGGAACAGCCTGTTGCGTTTGCGATATACATTCTGTCGCCGAAGAGCTGAGTAACAAGCTTAGCGTAAGGAGTTTCGCCGCAGCCTGCGCATGCGCCGGAGAACTCGAGGAGGGGCTGCTTGAACTGGCTGCCCTTAACGGTGTTTTCTTTGAACTTTTCAAGAACCTCGGGCTTGGACTGGAGCTTGTGAGCGTAGTCGAAGCCTTCCTGCTCCTGCATCTGGCTGTCCAAAGGCTTCATTGCGAGAGCCTTGGTCTTAGCGGGACAAGTGTTTACACACGCGCCGCAGCCTGTACAGTCAAGTACGGAAACAGCCATTGTGTACTTATAGCCTGCCATACCGGTAGCGTCCTTGGTCTTCATGGAAACGGGAGCCTTTGCTGCCTCTTCTTCGGTCATGATAACGGGACGGATAACGGCGTGAGGACATACAACCGAGCACTGGTTACACTGGATACAGTTCTCGGGGATCCATTCGGGAACGTCAACCGCGATGCCGCGCTTTTCAAATGCAGCCGAACCCTGAGGGAATGTACCGTCGGGCATTGAGGTGAAGGTGGAAACGGGAAGCTCGTCGCCGCGCTGCGCGTTGCAGGGGGTCTGAATGTTGTTGATGAAGTCTTCCAGGTCTTTTCTTTCGCTTACTGCCTTAACCTCGGGGAGACCGCCCTCGCAGTTTGCCCAAGCGGCGGGAACGTCAACCTTGACAACCTCGCCCGCGCCTCTTTCGATAGCGGCGTAGTTCATGTTAACAATGTCGTCGCCCTTCTTTGCGAATGACTTGTAAGCAGCCTTCTTCATATAATCGATAGCTTCTTCACCGGGGATTATGTTTGCAATGGAGAAGAACGCGGACTGAAGTACGGTGTTGGTCTTGTTGCCCAGACCGATCTCCTTGGCTACCTTGATAGCATTGATAATATAGAAGTTGATGTTGTTCTTGGCAATGTAAGCCTTAACGGGAGCGGGAAGCTTTTCATCAAGCTCGTCAACCGTCCACTGGCAGTTCAGAAGGAAGCTGCCGCCGGGGATAACGTCCTGAACCATATTGTACTTGTCAATATAGCTGGGGTTATGACATGCAACAAAGTTAGCCTTGTTTACAAAGTATGTGGACTTGATGGGGCTCTTACCGAAGCGCAGGTGGGAAATGGTTACGCCGCCCGACTTCTTGGAGTCGTATGCAAAGTAAGCCTGCGCGTACATGTCGGTGTGGTCGCCGATGATCTTGATAGAGTTCTTGTTTGCGCCAACGGTACCGTCAGAGCCGAGACCCCAGAACTTGCAGCAGGTAGTGCCTTCGGGAGTGGTATTGGGATTCTCGGTGATAGGCAGGGACAGATTGGTAACATCGTCCTCGATACCGATAGTGAACTGAGGCTTGC
This sequence comes from Oscillospiraceae bacterium, assembly GCA_014799365.1. Classification (GTDB taxonomy): domain Bacteria; phylum Bacillota; class Clostridia; order Oscillospirales; family Ruminococcaceae; genus Ruminiclostridium_E. The sequence continues at coordinate 18,119 of JAAVIF010000028.1, read as the reverse complement.
TTTCGTTGTTGTAAACTGCGATGATCTGCGCAGGGTTGCAGTCCTTGGAGCCGAGACCGTAGCGTCCGCTGTATACGGGAACGTCGGCAAACTTGTTTGCTTTCTTAAGAGCGGCAACAACGTCAAGGTAAAGAGGCTCGCCCAAAGAGCCGGGTTCCTTTGTTCTGTCAAGAACGGTGATCTTTTTGACAGTGGAGGGAATAGCATCTACGAATGCGTCGATGCTGAAAGGACGGTAAAGTCTGACCTTGACCAAACCAACCTTCTTGCCCTGAGCAAGCAGATAGTCAATTGTTTCTTCAATGGTATCACATACGGAACCCATTGCAACGATAACCTGTTCGGCATCGGGAGCACCGTAATAGTTGAAGAGCTTGTAATCCGTTCCGATCTCCTTGTTAACCTTGTCCATATACTCGGTAACGATTGCGGGAAGCTCGTTGTAATATTTGTTGGAGGCTTCCTTAGCCTGGAAGAAGATGTCGGGGTTCTGAGCGGTACCGCGGAGGGTGGGATGCTCGGGGTTAAGAGCGCGCTTGCGGAAATCAGCCAAAGCGTCCTGATCGATCATGCCCTTAAGGGTATCGTAATCCCAAACCTCGATCTTCTGGATCTCGTGAGAGGTTCTGAAACCGTCAAAGAAATGCAGGAAAGGAACCTTGCCCTTGATAGTGGAAAGGTGTGCTACCGCGCCCAGGTCCATAACCTCCTGAGGGTTGGTGGAGCAGAGCATTGCGTAGCCTGTCTGACGGCAAGCGTAAACGTCGCTGTGATCGCCGAAAATAGAAAGCGCATGAGTAGCGAGTGCGCGCGCGGATACATGGATAACGCTGGGGAGCAGCTCGCCTGCGATTTTGTACATATTGGGAATCATCAGGAGCAAGCCCTGTGATGCGGTATAGGTGGTTGTAAGAGCACCTGCTGTCAGCGAACCGTGAACGGCACCTGCCGCGCCCGCCTCGGACTGCATTTCAACAACCTTAACTTCTGTTCCGAAAACATTCTTTCTTCCCGCAGTAGCCCAAGCGTCGGTAACTTCAGCCATTACGGAAGAGGGGGTGATGGGGTAAATAGCCGCAACCTCGGTAAACGCGTAGGAAACGTGACCGGCAGCGTTGTTACCATCCATCGTAAGCTTTTGTCTTGCCATTTGGAATAATCCTCCTTCTTTTTTGCATAAATTTTATAATTTGAGTGTTAAATTATTTTCGGAGCATTAAAAAAGCTCCTATTTATGCTATCTTAAAAATTATAACACAATTAGTCCGATTTGTAAACACCTTATGTTACATTTTTAGGAAGATTTTTTTCAAAAAATGGGAAAAAATTTTTTGTTCAAATGTACAATGCCGATTTTTGATTTTATTTCGGTAATACCGCTTTCATACGATTGCCGCGCCTTTTTCTCTTTTCACGCTTCTGCCGAAATCCGCCTTTTCCACCTCTGCCGACAAAATAAGCATAGCGGGGAGATTGGGCATTGCCATTAAGCCGTTAAGCAAGTCGGAAAGCTGCCATACAAGCTCTATTTTTACCGTTGCCCCCACCATAGTCGCCAGGGCAAAAGCTATCAGATACAAATACCGCCCTTTTTTCCCTCCCGTAAGGTATTCGAGAGAGGAGCTGCCGTATACCGACCAGCCCGCCGCGGTGGTTACGGCAAAAACGGTTATGGATATGGCTACAAAGCCCGCCGAAAAATCTCCGAAAACATCGTTAAAAGCGTACACCGCGTTGGAAATACCGTCTGTGGCGATTTTCTCACCGCCCGTTACCAAAAGGGTAAGAGCGGTCAAGGTACACATTACGATAGTATCGAAAAACACTTGCAGCATTGCCCACATGCCCTGCTTGTGAGGATCATCGCACTGTGTCGCGCTGTTCAGCATTACGCTGCTTCCCAGTCCCGCTTCGTTGGAAAATATCCCCCGCCTGAAGCCCCAGCTCATGCCCTTCATCATAACGGAGCCTAAAATACCTCCGCTTACCGCCGATATATCAAAGGCTTCAGAAATAATCCTTATAAATACACCGGGCAGCTCGCCGATATTTAAAACAATAACCGCCATACAGCCTAAAATATACACTGCCGAAATGATCGGGATAACCTTTTCCGTTACCCTGCCGAACAGCTTGATGCCGCCGAAGATCAGCCACGCGAGCAAAAGTGTTGCCGCAATGCCTGTGATCCATGTAGGTGTTCCGAAAGCACCGTTCAACGCCCCCGACATCGCGTTTATCTGGGTCATATTTCCGATGCCTATGCTTGCGGCAACGCAGAGAAGCGCGTAGAGCTTACCTGCGGCGGGAGTTCCGAAAGCGGCGGTTATATAGTGAAAAGCACCTCCGAAATAGCTTCCGTCATCTCTTTTTACACGGTATTTCATTCCCAAAACGTTTTCGCCGTAGCAGGTGGCCATTCCGAGAAAGGCGGAAACAAGCATCCAGAAAACCGCACCAGCACCTCCGACAGCTACTGCCGAGCCCACAGCCACTATATTTCCCGTTCCCAGCGTGGTGGCAAGAGCGGAGGTAAGAGTTTGTATGGGCGAAAGATTTTTTTCGTCTCCCTTTTCCTTTGTTTTGCAGAAAAGAGTTTGGGAAAAAACGCCGCCTAACTTTGTAAATTGTGAAAATCCGATCTTACAGGTAAAAATAACGCCTGTAAGCAGGTAAATAACAAGCATGGGTGCGCCCCAGATTACATTATCGTTGATCCATTGCAGCATGTCGGCAACCGTTCCTTTTTTATAATATGAGGGCAGAAATCTTATCCTCTGCTTGTCATTTTATGCCGACTTCCGTGTAAAAATGAACAAGCCGTTAAAAAACATATGATTTGCTTGCTTTGACTGCTGCAAAAATTCGCGCAAAAAACAAAAACAGCGGCAACCGAACACCGCTGTTTATTTTATATCTTTTTTATTTCAACACGCTTTCATAAAATGAGAGAACGTCCTCAATAAATTCATCATCAAGCTCACTGCACTGTTTTTTATCAACAGCCGAGAAAAACTCTGCCTCTTTTTCCTCCGGTATATTTCCGCCGTACTGCTCATCAAGCTTGTCATATTCTTTGTCAGTCTCCTTCGAATACTCAATGGCCGCCAATGATCTGAAAAGGGTGCTGTGTCCGTTTTGCTTTTCCTTATCGCATATCTTAAACTGAACATTGGGATTGGTTATTTCATCTCGGTAGTTTATTATTCCCGATTCGTAATAACCTACCGTATTGTCCCCGTTGCCGTGAATGATCAGAACGGGCGTCTGAACGCGGTTTAAACCGTTTACCGCAGTCACGTCAAGGGCATCTCCGAAAAGTATTTTTTGATAAAGCCATATGTAGGGATATTCCACATATGTAAAGCCGCCGATCATTCCTCTTGCCCACTCGATGATCATTTGGAAGGGCTTGTTAAAGCCCGCAACGCTGACGGAGGCGGTAATATTGTGATCATAGTTAAAGATAGCGGTAACGGCGTACCCGCCCCAGCTGTGTCCGTACAAAAGCACGGGAAGTCCGTTAAATCGTGATTCCTGATCTATGTAGGTCAAAGCGGCGTCCAGATCTATCACCGACTGAGGTAAGCCTATACAGTTAACTCCTTCGCTTCGATAACAGCCCGTATTATCATATCCGAAAACCTGATAACCGTTTTCAACAAAACAAAGCGTTTCCGCAAGGTAGTTTTCCGCACCGCCGCCCAGTCCGTGGCACAACACCACAAGTCCTTTGGTGTTGTCCGCACCGTATAGGTAGCCTTGCAGAGTGTTTTCTCCCGATTTAAAGGAAAGCAGCTCCCGATCGTATTCGTCTTCAATGTCGCTGTACCGCAATTGGTAGGTAAGGCCGTTCAATTCGGTCCTGCTGAATACATCGTCAAAATTTGCCTTAACAAATATATACGAAACCACCGAAAAAATCACAATTGTGATAAGCAGTATAAGTAAGACTTTTTTTGCGATTTTTTTACTTTTTGTTTTTGTCATAATTATAATTGCTCCCTTTTATATTTTTTTGTACGTTAAAATCAAAAACTCCGTTTCGGTGACAAGCTCGGTCAGTCTGTCAAGCTTTCCTTGATCGGCGGCGGAGGTCTTATAGTAATACGGAGTCATCATAAAAAGGTTTTTAATGTCCTCGGTGCTTTTGATTGATATTTCTTTTTTTACTTCGACGCTGTTAATAAGCTCAAAGCCTTTTAACTGCGTGGTTTCGGGCCTGTTGCGGTAGGGCGTGTCATATACCGCTTTTTTTAAGCCGAAAAGATGGTTTTCCAACGGGATAGCCGTGATGAAAAGGCCGCCGTTTTTAAGCACTCTGTAAAATTCCTCCAAAGCAAGCGGGGCAAAGAGAGATGCTATAATATCGAAGCTTTCCTTTTCAAAGGGCAGACAGTATGCGCTGGCGACCGCAAAGCTTACATCGGGACAGGCTTTTGACGCAAGCTTTAACGCTTCTTTTGAAACGTCTATCCCGTACATTTCGCCGCCGCCTTTTTCTTTAAGGGCTTTGTGAAAACCTTCTGTATAGTACCCTTCGCCGCAGCCGGAATCAAGAAGAACGCTGTCCGGCTCGGCTCTTTTTAGCACCTCATCGGTAACCGCTTTCTTTAAGTGTTCATAATAGCCCTTTGAAAGGAAATCACGGCGCGCCTTAACCATGAGCTTGTCATCACCGTGACCTTTTTTGCCGCCTTTTGTAATTAAGTTGACATATCCGCTTCCCGATATATCAAAGCAATGGTTTTTAAGACATTTAAACGAGTCGATGTTTTTTACAAGCTTATTTCCGCATAGGGGACATATAAATTTACTTGACACTGATTTTTTTCCTTTTTGATATAACTGAATTTTAACTTTATAATTATATCCCAATATGAATTATTTGTCAAATTTCGTGTAAATTTTTTCTTGTAAAAGTTGACAAAATTTCTTCATAGTGGTATTATATAATGTATTAAAGTTAAAATGGTGATTTTATGTATAAATATGCAATTTTTGACTTGGACGGCACTTTGCTGAACACATTGGATGATTTGGCCGACGCGGGAAACTATGCGTTAAAGACTGTCGGGCTTCCCACTCACGAGACGGAAAAATACAAATACTTTGTGGGAAACGGAATACCTGTTTTAATAAAAAGAATTTGTCCCGATGACAGCGACGAGCGGACAAGGAAAGAGGTTCATAAATATTTTTCGGAGTATTACGAAGCTCATTGCGTTGATAAAACCAGACCTTACGACGGGATAGCGGATATGCTTTCGGAGCTGAAAAAAACGGGCATCGGAACAGGCGTTGTAACAAATAAGGATCACTCTTTTTCGTTAAAGCTTATAAAGGATTTTTTCGGCGATAACATCGAAATCGTTTGCGGAAGAAAGGACGGTTTTCCCAAAAAGCCCGATCCGTATTCGGTAAATTATGTAACGGAGCGGTTTAATGCCGATAAAAAGGATGTGCTTTATGTGGGTGACAGCAACGTGGATATGGAAACCGCTAAAAATGCGGGAGTGGATTCCTGCGGTGTTTTATGGGGCTTTCGCACGGAAAAGGAGCTTATTGACAGCGGTGCGAAGTATATTGCGGCTACATCAAAGGATTTGCTTGATATTATATACCAATCCCTTTTTGAACTGACGTAATACCCACAGTTCAAAAAGGGATTGCACCCGAAACACTAATCCCACAGTTCAAAAAGGGATTAGTATTAAAGGGCGTTTAACAGAAAGGATCTTTTCAACATGAAAAAATACAGATCGCCAATATTTGCGGTACTTTTTATAATAGCTGTGGCGGCTCTTGTCTTTATATGCTGCTATGATATTTACTTTTCGGGTCATAAAAATACAGAAAGCGTTTCCGAACTGAATGTTTCATGGTGCAATTACAACGGAATTGAAATAGATATTAACGATCGTTCTCAAATTACCGCAATAATCGGTGAGAACAATAAGTATTCTTTATACCATACCGTTGAAAAAGATAATCCCAACGCCTATGTTTCGTTTAAAAATTCTTTTTCGGATACAAAAGTNCTTGTTAACGATAAAGAGGTATATTCCACCGACGAAAATTCCAATTTAATGGAGCGGTCGCTTTTTCCTCTTGATTCCGCTTCGCCGCAGCTTCATATCGCCGAGCTTGGCAGTATAAAAAAAGGCGATGTTATTTCTATTAGCGTAAGCATGTATTACGGTAACGATCCTTACAGTGTAAGCAATATAATGTTAGGCGACTTGGACGATGTAATAAACGAAGTGTTCAAGAGCGATCTTTTGGGAATCGTTACGTGTGTNGCGCTGTTTATTCTGGGTATCATACTGCTTTTATTTTATTTTGTGTTCAGAAAGACGGCTTCGCTTAACGGTATTCATTACGCGGGAATTTTTGCGATTCTGGCCGCCGTTTACTCCGGTTCCGGAAGCATTGCTATTTCGGCGTTTGACATTGTAAGNGCGGACGCGCTGTATATTATTCAAAAACTTGCTTTTGTGACCATGATCCTGCCCGTTATTATGTTTTTCATGGAAAACACAAAATTCAGAAGCTCGGACAAATTTTTGCAGGTAACTTCAATATTACAGGTTATTGTTATCGCTTTGGTTTACATATTGGGTATGACGGGGATATGCGATCTTCATCAAACCAAAGGCTTGTCCGATTTTGTAATGATCGTTCAGCTTATGCTGATATTTGCCGCTCTTGTGTTTGATTTTGCAAAAAAGAACGAGAAAAGAAGCTCTGACCTGACCTTGATCATAGTATATCTGATTTTTGTTGCGGGCTTGGTATTGCAGTCTTTCTTAAATATAGGAAACTCANTTCCTATGCTGTTTACCTTCAGTGCTTTGTTTTTTACCGTTGCCGTGCTTATTATCAGANTATTCAATTTTGCAAAGGCNTTGGAGCTTAGCAACGAGGTTGAAGCAATGGGAAAAATTGCCTTTACCGACGGACTTACGGGAGTGGGAAATACTGCCGCTTTNAAGAAAAAGATGAATAATCTTGAGGTCGTAAAGGTGAATTATCAGTCTATCGGTATTGTTCAGTTTGATATAAACAATCTTAAGACCATAAACGATACTCTCGGTCATGAAATGGGAGATAAGCTTATTACAGACGGCTCGGCAATGATAAACAAATATTTCGGCAGCGTAGGAGATGTTTACCGTACTGGCGGCGACGAATTTGTGGCGATAGTTTGCTGTGAAAACGCGTTTAAGCTGTGTAATGAAGCAATATTGAAATTTGAAATGGCAATAGATGAATACAACTCGGACGAAACACACAGATTTATGCTTCAGATCGCTTACGGAGCGGAATTTTATCACAGCGATTCATCGGGTCAGTATCTCACATTGAGAGAGGTTCAGAAGCTTGCGGATGTAAAGATGTACGAAAAGAAGCGCGAGCTTAAGGAAATTGCAAAAAGAGCGGGTCTGGAAGTAATAAGAACAAATGTTACAAAATAAAAAAATCGGAGGATAAAACAATGACAGCTGAAGAAAAACTGAACAAGTGCTACGAAAGTTTTAAAGAAAAGATCGATTTTAAGCCTGCGGTGGCTTTGATATTGGGCTCGGGGCTTGGCGCGCTGGCTGATGAGATCGATGTTAAGGCGGTTTTGAATTACAATGAGATCGAAGGCTTTCCCATGTCTACCGTTCCGGGTCATAAAGGCCGTTTTGTATTCGGTTATATTGATGATGTTCCCGTAGTGATAATGCAGGGAAGAGTGCATTATTACGAAGGCTATGATATGCGGGACGTGGTATTGCCCACAAGACTTATGCGTAAAATGGGAGCGGAGGTTTTGTTTTTGACCAACGCTTCGGGTGCGGCAAACCCCGATTTTTCCGCGGGGGATTTTATGCTTATAACAGATCAGATAGCCAATTTTGTTCCCAGCCCCCTTATAGGAGCAAATTTCGATTCCCTCGGAACACGTTTTCCCGATATGAGCGAAATATATAATAAAAAGCTCAGAACGATAGTTAAGAAAACCGCCGAGGACTTGGGAATAAAGCTTCAGGAGGGCGTGTATATTCAGCTTACGGGTCCCAATTTCGAGTCCCCCTCCGAGGTCAGAATGTGCAGAATGTTAGGCGCAGACGCTATCGGAATGAGTACCGCCTGTGAGGCGATAGCNGCAAATCACGCGGGAATGAAGATCGTCGGCATAAGCTGTGTGGCTAATTTNGGNTGCGGACTTACCGATACTCCCCTTACTCATAAGGAAGTCATAGAGGCTGCGGACAAAGCCGCACCCTTGTTTAAAAAGCTTATCAGAGCTTCCATAAAAAACATTTACAGTGAAGGCTTAAAATAATGACGGGCAAGGAAAATCGGTTTTTTGAAAATGTACGTTTATCGGAGGATTCGGACAGCGTNATTATTATCGATCAGACGCAGCTTCCCAACAAAGAGGTTTATTTACGGCTTAAAACCCCGGAGGAATTTTACAAAGCGATAAATACGCTTCAGGTCCGCGGCGCGCCCGCGATAGGAATTTGCGCCGGATTTGCGCTGGCAGTTATAGCAAGGGGATTTTCCGTCGGAACGGAAAAGGATTTCTTTTCACAGCTCAGCGATGTAAAGCAATATCTTAATTCCGCACGCCCCACCGCCGTAAATTTGAGCTGGGCACTTAATCGGATTGAAAAAGCNGCTTTATCCACAGCAGGAAAAGGCATTTCGGAAATACTTGAAGCAATGCTGGAGGAAAGCAAGTCGATTCAGCTTGAGGACGCGGAAATGTGCCGCAGTATTTCGGAGTACGGCTTATCCTTGGTAAAAAGCGGATACGGNATTCTCACACATTGCAACGCGGGACCTTTGGCTACATCAAGGTATGGTACGGGGCTTGGTACTTTGTTTTTGGGAAAGGAGCGCGGGTATGAATTTCATGTTTATTCCGATGAAACGCGNCCGCTTTTGCAAGGCGCAAGGCTNACGGCGTATGAGCTGAACCGCGCGGGCATTGACGTTACGGTTATTTGTGACAATATGGCAAGCATTGTTATGAAGCAGGGAAGGATAAACGCTTGCTTTGTGGGCTGCGACCGTGTGGCGGCTAACGGAGATACCGCCAATAAAATAGGCACAAGCGGAGTAGCCGTTCTTGCCAAGCATTACAACATTCCGTTTTACGTTTTTTGTCCCTCGTCCACGATCGATTTTAACTGCCCGACCGGTAAAGAGATCNNAATAGAGGAGCGTTCGGGAGAGGAAATCGGAAGCTTGTATTTTGAAGCTCCCGTTGTTCCGAAGGGCGTTAAGTGNTACAACCCGTCCTTTGACGTGACCGATAATGAANTGATAACGGCNATNGTTACCGAACGGGGNATTTGTACGGCACCTTATTCGGACAGNCTTGCCGAGTTATTNAAAAANTAACCGCACTCGTGCAGCTTATTTAAGCCGCACTTTNAACAAGTTTTGANAGGATAGTATAACGTCATGAATATCAGATTTTATAACGCGAGAATAATGACAGCCGAAAAGGACTGCGAAATAATCAACGGAGAGCTTCACACAAGCGGAAACGTGATTGAATATATAGGAGCGGAGCCGAAAGAGGCCGCAAGGTTTGATAGGGAAATAGACTGTCAAGGCAATCTGATAATACCCGGCTTTAAAAACGCTCACACTCATTCCGCAATGACCTTTTTGCGTTCCTACGCCGATGATCTGCCCTTACAGGAATGGCTTTTCGATAAGGTTTTTCCACGCGAGGACAAGCTCACTCCCGACGATGTTTATTGGCTGACAAAGCTTGCCGTGATGGAATATCTCAGCAGCGGCATTACCTCCTGCTTTGACATGTATTTTTTCGCGGACGCCATTGCTTCCGCCGCGGTGGACACGGGTTTCAGACTTGTGCTTTGCGGTTCTATAAGCGGCGCGCCCGAAAACGTTAACCGTATCAACAATGAATATCAGAAATTCGCTCATTCAAAATATAACGAGCTTATTACCTATCAATTGGGTTTTCATGCGGAATACACGGCTTCTCTCGACCTTTTAAAGGAGGTTGCAAAGCTGTCTCAAAGCTTAAAGGCTCCCGTATACACTCACAACAGCGAAACCGAAAAGGAAGTCGCCGAGTGTAAGGAACGGCATGGAATAAGTCCANCCGCTTTGTTTGAAAGCTTGGGAATGTTAAATTACGGCGGAGGCGGCTTCCACTGCGTTCATTTTGACGATAACGATATGGAAATATTTAAGCGCAGAGGTCTTTGGGCGGTTACCAATCCCGCTTCAAATACAAAGCTTGCCAGCGGGATAGCTCCTATTTGCGAAATGCAGAAAAAGGGGATCAATCTTGCGATAGGAACCGACGGCGCGGCAAGCAACAACTGTCTTGATATGTTCAGAGAAATGTTTTTGGTTACGGGTCTTCAAAAGCTTCGTGAAAAGGACGCCGCTGCCTGTGACGCGGACAGCGTTTTGCAAATGGCGGTAAAGGGCGGTGCATTAGCTATGGGACTTGACGATTGTGACTGCTTAAAGGCGGGCAAAAAGGCCGATCTGGTTTTGATCGATCTTAATCAGCCCAATATGCAGCCCTTGAACAATATAGGCAAAAACCTGGTTTACAGCGGAAGCAAAAGCAATGTTAAGCTTACTATGATAAACGGCAGGATACTNTATGAAAACGGGGAATACTTTATCGGAGAGCAGCCGNGTGATATTTACAAAAAAGCAAACGAGCTTGCGGAAAAATTAAGATGACCGATATAAATTTTCCCNANTATGCGGCAAANATTATTGAAAGACTGGAAAACAACGGGTTTGAGGCATACGGAGTGGGCGGCTGCGTCCGCAATCCTTTAATGGNCTTGCCCGTATCGGATTACGATATTACTACCTCTGCTCTCCCCGAAGAGACAAAACGTGTTTTTTCAGATATGAAAATCGTTGAGACGGGNCTGAAGCACGGTACCGTGACGNTAGTTTCGGCGGACGGCTCTGCGGAGATCACCACTTACCGCACCGACGGCCGNTATTTGGACCGCAGACACCCCGAAAACGTCAGCTTTACCCACAGCCTTGAAGAGGACCTCGCAAGGCGTGATTTTACCGTAAACGCCATTGCTTATTCAAAATCAAAAGGTATCGTGGATATGTACGGCGGTATTCATGATTTGAACAACGGTATTTTACGCTGTGTCGGAAACGCAGGGGAGCGGTTTGAAGAGGACGCTTTAAGGATAATGCGCGGATTGCGTTTTATGTCGGTTTACGGCTTTAAGCCNGACGGTGAAACCGANGCCGCGCTTCATGAAAAAAAGCATCTGTTAAAGGAAATATCTCCCGAACGAATAAGCTGTGAGCTTTCAAAGCTTTTATGCGGAAAGTCGGAGTATCTTTCGGGAGTACTGCGGGAATANTGGGATATTTTTTCGGTAATTATTCCCGAAATATCGGAATGCNGCGGCTTTGAACAGCATACGCATTATCATGACCGCGATGTTTGGGAGCATACGATAGCCGCTCTTTGCAGCATAGAGCCGAAAATGTATTTAAGGCTTACAATGCTTTTCCATGATTTAGGCAAGCCCGCCTGTTACAAATTCTATGACGGAGAGGGACATTTTAAGGGTCACGCCGCCGTCAGCAGGGAAATATGCGAGAAGACACTGTCAAGACTGCATTATGACGGTGACACCGTAAAGAAAACCGTTTTCTTGGTGGAGCGGCACGATATGGTCATGAATGACGATCCCGTGATAATAAAAAAGCATTTGAACAGATTCGGAGAAGAGCCGTATTTTGATTTGCTTAAGGTTCATATTGCCGACGATTCGGCAAAAGCACCTGTGGCTATGGAGCGAATTGCGGTTTACGATTCGGCGGAAAAAACAGCGAGAAAAATATTAAGCGAAAAAGAATGCTTTTCCTTAAAGGATTTGGCGGTCAACGGAAACGATATTATGAAGTTGGGCTTTAAGGGAGCGGAAATAGGCGCAAGGCTCGATTTCNTGCTGAATGCGGTTATTGAGGGAAAATGCCCCAATTCTTCCGAGGAATTGTTAAAATTTGTTATTGCCAATAAGGATATGAATTAAATCCAAAGAAATATTTATAAAAAATTTGATAAAAATAAAAGTGCAGACAATTGAAAGGATGTGGCGTTATGTCATCGGTTGATATAGGAATTGACTTAGGCACTGCCAATACCATTATTACTATCGGAGGAAAGGGAATTGTTGTAAACGAGCCGAGCGTTGTGGCTTATGACAAGAAAAAGCAAAAGGTCCTTGCAGTAGGCTCCGAAGCGTACAAAATGATAGGACGCACTCCCGAATATATTATAGCCGTTAAGCCGCTTAAGGACGGTGTTATTTCGGATCACACCACCACCGAAGCGATGGTNTCCGCATTTATAAAAAAAGTCAGCAGCAGTATGATGCTTAAACCGAGGATAATTTTGTGCGTCCCCTCTCTTATTACCGATGTGGAAAATCGCGCCGTGATTGAAGCCGCACTTTCGGCGGGAGCAAGAAAGGTGTTTATAATAAAAGAGCCTATCGCCGCGCTTTTGGGTGCGGGAGTTGATATTTCCCGGGCAAAGGGCGCGATGGTCGTTGACATAGGCGGAGGAACAACGGATATTGCTATAACCTCCTTTAACGGTATCGTTAAGGATACGTCCGTAAAGCTTGCAGGAACAAAATTCGATGAGGCTATAATCAAATATATTTCAACGAAATATAAGCTTATTATAGGCGAAAAAACGGCCGAACAGGCAAAAATACAGCTTGCAAACGTATATGAGCCCGATGAAAACGTAAAAATGTCGGTAAAGGGCCGCAATTTACTGAAAGGCNTGCCCGAAAGCATTGAAGTCAGCGAAATGGATATGTATGAGGCNTTGATCGATCTGGTGAAAGAGATCACTGCCGCTGTAAGATCCGTACTGGAACGTACTCCTCCTGAGNTGGTAGGTGATATTTTGGCCAACGGAATCGTTTTGACGGGCGGCGGCGCACTGCTGAAAGGTCTTGATAAGTATATTCAGAAAAAAATCGGCGCGCCNTGTTANGTTGCCGACAATCCTTTGGAGTGTGTCGCTAAGGGAGTCGAGGCTTCATTCAGTTTGTCGGANGAATTGTTGGACGGATTTGAAAAAATTTCCCTTTATCGTTATAAATAGCATAAAAGAAGGGGGTATTTAATGCACAAGCTAAAAAAGGTATTAAATTCGGCAATTTATGCGATTGAGCGTATTTCAAAGCGTTTTGATTCGGATAATCTTTCAGCTTATGCGGCACAAGCGGCGTTTTTTATTTTTATCTCGATCTTTCCTTTTTTAATGCTGTTTCTTAATTTGTTAAAATATATNCCTTTTTTCAGCAGCGAGAGTATTGAGGTTTGGACAATGGAAGTTTTCTCNCCGATTATCGGGGAGTTGTTAAAGGGGATAATTCAAGANGCGAACTCTTCAGGTTCGGGCGCACTTATTTCAATTACCACCATTGCGGCTCTTTGGGCGTGTTCAAAAGGGGTTCTGGGAATAATATACGGCTTGAATTCAATATACAAGACTCCTGAGAAGCGAGGGTATATCCTGCTCAGAGCAACGGCTGTTTTTTATACTGTCGGCTTGTTGGTAGCCCTTATTGTGGTTTTGCTTTTAATGGTTTTCGGCAACATGATATTGAATTTGGTCTTAACTCATATTCCCGCACTGGATTCTTTTGCAAATGCCGTAAGAATAGTACGCTGGTTAGTTTCTTTCGGTTTTTTGACAATATTTTTTATGTTTTTATACACTGTGATCCCCGAAAGAAAAACAAAATTTAAAAATGAGATTCCGGGTGCGGTAATAAGCGCGATAGGCTGGGTAGGATTCTCCGCGCTGTATTCCTTGTATATGGATATGTTTGCAAGCCGCTCGAATATTTACGGCAGCTTGGCGGCGATTATATTCTTTTTGCTGTGGATTTATATCTGTATGATAATTTTATTTGTNGGAGCTGAAATAAACGATATTTTACGCGTTCACGATTTTTCGGTCATAATAAGACGAAGAAGAGATATGAAGAAAATNGGGAGGGTTCAGGCGCAAATCAGGAGTAAGGATAACGGCGGCAGCGATAAAAAGCAGTAGGCCTTTTGTTATCNGACAGTTTGATTTGCCNAAAAAACCGTTAATTCAGCTTTAGGCTTGCGACTGCGTTTAAAGAGCTGTCCGCTGTATTTCCCGCCAGATACTCATAATAAGCTTGGCTTCCTATCATAGCGGCATTGTCTCCGCAAAGAGAAACAGGAGGTATATACAGTTTCATTCCGTGCGCTTCNGCTTGGTTTGTCAGCGTTTCTCTTAATCCGCTGTTTGCCGCAACNCCGCCCGCTAAAGCTATNGTTTTGTAATTATTATNCAANGCGGCTTTAATAAATTTTGATGTAAGTATATCGCAGACAGTGTGCTGGAAGCTTGCGGCAAGGTCGTTGACATCGATTTTTTCGCCTTTTTGTTCAGAATTGTGAACAAGGTTGATAACGGCGGTTTTAAGTCCCGAAAAACTGAAATCGTAAGGATTTTCCGTTTTAGGTATCGGAAGCTTGTANCTTTTAGGGTNGCCGAGCTTTGCCGCATTGTCAACGTGAACGCCGCCGGGGTAGGGAAATCCCATTGACCGCGCCGCTTTGTCAAATGCTTCACCTGCCGCATCGTCAAGAGTTTTGCCGATGGTTTTAAATTCGGTATAATTTTCGACCTTTATAATATGGGAATGTCCTCCGCTTGCAACAAGGCATAAATAAGGAGGTTCAAGCTCGCTGTGAGCAATGTAATTTGCGGCGATATGACCCTTTATGTGATGTACGGGTATAAGAGGCTTATTTGCCGCCAAGGCCAGTCCTTTTGCAAAATTAACGCCCACCAAAAGCGCGCCGATAAGTCCAGGAGCGTAAGTAACCGCAACGGCGTCACAGTCGAAAAGCTTCATGTTTGCTTGCTGCAACGCTTCATCACAAACGCCTGTAATATTTTCACAGTGTAATCTTGAGGCGATTTCGGGAACGACCCCGCCGTACAGCTTGTGTTCGTCTATTTGTGTCGCTACTACGCTTGATAATATTTTTCTGCCGTCCTCTATGACCGCACAAGCGGTTTCGTCGCAGGAGGATTCTATTGCAAGTATTTTCATAATATCTCGGTTTTCCTTTATTTTTTCATTTTCTGTTACATGGACATATTCAAAATATTATATAAAATGTTTTTTATTCGGTTATAGGTTAAAGTGTTTGATGTAATCACCGTTTTCCCTAAATACGATTTTTATATCCCCATTCGCACATACCGTCCAAAATGGGGATAAGTGATTTTCCCCTTTCTGTCAGGCTGTACTCCACTTTAGGAGGTATTTGAGGATATTCCTCTCTGTGAACAAGCATATCGGCTTCCAGCTCTTTTAATGTGGAGCTGAGCGTTTTGTAGGATATTTCTCCGATATACTTCTTCATTTCGTTAAACCGCACAACCCCGAATTCCATCAAGGTATAAAGGATCGTCATCTTATACTTTCCGTTTATCAGTGAAAGTGTATAACTGAATCCGGTCGTGCCGATACATTCGTTGGATATACATCTCTTAGTCATCTTTTACGCTCTCCTTTAAGAAAGTATTAAACCTTAATGTAAGTATCGCACCTGAAAGTGCGTACTTGCCTTTCTTAAAATTCATGATATAATTGTAATATAATCCGCAGGAAAAGTCAAGTCATCTGCGGAAAAGCTTTTATAAAATGACAGGAGAAATTTATTATGAGTAAGAAAATTGTTGTGATTACAGGAAGCCCCCGCAAGAACGGCAACAGCTTTGCCATGACGGACGCTTTTATAAAGGCCGCCGAGGCAAAGGGACATACGGTGACCCGCTTTGACGCCGCCCTGAAAAATGTAGGTGGCTGCCGCGCATGTGAAACTTGTTTTAAAACGGGGAAGGCCTGCTCCTTTGACGACGACTTTAACACCATTGCTCCCGCTGTGTTGGAAGCGGACGCGGTTGTATTTACAATGCCTGTTTATTGGTACTCCATTCCCGCACAGGTCAAGGGCGTTATCGACAGGCTGTTCAGCTTTGTTGTAGGCGGTAAAGATATTTCGGGCAAGGAATGCGCCATTATCACTTGCTGCGAGGAAGACGATATGTCTGTTATGGACGGTGTTCGTGTTCCGATAGAACGCTCCGCCGCACTGCTGAAATGGCATATGGCCGGCGAGGTTATGATTCCCGGAGTATTGAACGTCGGAGATATTGAAAAGACCGACGGCTGCAAGCAGGCTGCCGCATTGGCAGAGAAACTTTAACGGAAAATCTTCTTGAGGTGTAGGCATTCATAAATACAATCTAAATCTATATTTTCATGAAATAACAGCCTTGACAATGGTAGTAAAATTGTCAAGGCTGTTTATACTTAGGTTAAAAATATTATAAAATTTATAGGAGTAGCTTAAAAATAGGTGGTTCTTTAAGAAACAGACGCGTTTATTTCATCGATCCTACTGTTGATCGTCCCTTCGTTGGCCGCTCTGAGCATGGTAAATGTCGCGGGATTGTTATCAACGTCCAGGCAATTGAGATACGGTATTTCGGTAAGGCAGGTAACGGGGTTATAAACGGTATTTCCGTCTACTACGTCTTGTCCTATTCCCGATTTAAAATCAAATACGGGCGTCAGAACGTCGCCGAATTGAAGCTCGTACAGAAAATCGCAAAGCTCGTCGGAATAGCCAAGATAATCATTCTGAAGCTTATCGCGGCTGATACGCGCGGTTTCCTCATCATTCTGAGTAGCCAATAAGCACTGTGTCCAAGCGGTAAAGCCCGCTGTGTTGGGAGCACCGTCGCAAAGCATAAACGAATCTATCTTCATTGTGTTGTAGTATTTGTCGTTTTGCGGGTCTTTAGGGTGAGGCACGCAGAACACCTCGTCCTCGTCCCATTTGTAGCGGGTTATGTAGGACTGGAAGCTGTCCTTTAAGGCGGTGGAAAGATCTGCAAAAAACAGCGTGTCGCCTGTTACCCAGTTTACAAGATTAATGCTCCAGCCGTTAAGATCATGGCGGGGATAACGGTAATTTTCCTTATACAAGGTGTCTATTATGGTGGTCATTGCTCTTTCGATGTCGGCGTTGTAAAGGTTGGATTTCAGCTTGCCGTTTTCAATACCGATAAAAGGCACGCCGGTGGTAGACACGATTTTTTCTGCCACCGACCAGCCGTCGATACAAAACTTATTGTTGTCGGGGTCACTGAACTTGTCGCACATTTCAAGGAAGGTGTCCCAATTCCAGTTGCCCGCCTTGTACAGCTCGTAAGGGTCGTTAAGCCCGTTTTCGGCAATTACGCTTTTTCTGTACCAAAGCACTTGATCCAGGTTAATGACAGTCAGAGCGCAATAATTTTTACCGCCCCACTCAAACATTTTCATTGCTTCTCTTGTGGAGTCCCAAAGAGGATCGCTTAAATCAATGTATGGGTCAATAGGCTGTAACAGGTTTTTCCATGCAGTGTAGGGGTAGTTGCCGATCTCAAACTGGAAGATGTCGGGAGATTGTCCGCTTACCACCATTTTTCCCAGTTGGTCGTATCTCGCGGAGTAATCTACTTTAATATAGTCAAAAATGTTGTTTGCGTCGTTTCCGTAGGAGCTGTCACCCTCCTCGGGAATACCGTAAACGGCCTTGAACAGCTCCGAGGGAGCCTCCGTTTCATCGATCGGCCAGTGAGACAGCCAGCGGATTTTCTTTTCAACCTTAATGCTGCCGTCCACCTTGTCGGTAAGGCTCTTGATATGATCCTGCAAGGGCGTGTACTCCGCGTTTGTTGTAACGGGGGTGTCGTCCTGACCTTCGGTCGTGCTGCTTTGATTGCAGGCGGAGGCAGAAAGTGCCATAGATACGCACAAAAGCGAGGACATAAGAATTTTTACGGTTTTTTTCATTTTTCTCTCTATCCTTTCGATATTGTATTTTTGATTTAAAGCTTATACTAATATCCGTTTGGACAGTAGATAAAATCTACTGTCCAAATCCTTCGGCTTTGCCGAAGGACCGCCAAGGGCGGCGGATATGTACGTTCAATACAATATCTGAGGGAG
>JAAVIF010000027.1 GCA_014799365.1 Oscillospiraceae bacterium | reverse complement strand
ACTACGCATAGAGGGGGGTAAGGAAGGGATTCTTAAGGTGAAACCTAAGGGGGGAGAGTGGGGCAGTGAACGCCGCCGATGTTTCAACACTTAACATATGATGTTACCTGCTTTAAAGTTTGTATATGGTATTGAAAGCGACAACATAGGCGGAGTTTACTGCACCTTCTCCCCCCTTTGGTGTCGCCTTAAGCCCCGCGCGGGAGCGCAAATTGCACCTTCTTCAAGGTCAAAAAGAACACCACATAAAACGCAGTTTTAAAAANGCNTTTCGCCGACTGAGAAAATTTTGGGGAAACTTAAATGTAATATCACTTGAAATTTTCTACGATTTGTGCTATTATATTATTAAGTATAAAAAATACCCGTAATCACGGAATAAATTACGTTTTTGGGTAAAATAAAGACAAAAAAAGGAAACAACAACTATGGACTACAACGCATTGGCAGAGCTGCTTTTTCCCGATGTGACCAAAACCCCCGATTATTACGAAAGCTTGTATCCTCAAAGAGAGCTTCCCGAGGGCGCGAAGGTAACGCGCTTTGCTCCCAGCCCCACGGGGTTTGTGCATTTCGGCGGCTTGTTCCCCGTCTTGGTGGGCGAAAGGCTTGCGCATCAAAGCGGCGGCGTGTTTTATCTGAGAATAGAGGACACNGACTCNAANCGTGAGGTNGAGGGCGCGGAATACGATCTTATCAAGGTTTTCGAGAATTTCGGCATCAACTTTGACGAAAGCATNGTAAAAGAGGGAAANTACGGNCCCTACCGACAAAGNGAAAGAAGAGANATTTACCGCACCTACGCAAAGGAGCTTGTAAAAAACGGGAAAGCGTACCCCTGCTTCTGCACCGAGGANGATATGCAAAAGCTGAGGGAAAAGCAGGAGGCGGCTAAGGCAACTCCCGGCTACTACGGCGAATACGTGAAGTGCCGCTATCTGACCTATGATCAGGTAAAAGAAAAGATAGACGCGGGAATACCCTACGTTTTGCGNTTCCGCTCGGAGGGAAATCCCGACAATAAAATAAAATTCACCGACCTTGTAAAAGGCGCGATAGAAGTGACCGAAAACCATATTGACCACGTTTTGCTGAAAAGCGACGGNATGCCCACTTATCACATGGCGCACGCGGTGGACGATCATTTAATGAGAACGACACACGTTGTAAGAGGCGAGGAATGGCTTTCAAGCCTGCCTTACCACATTCAGCTTTTTAACGCTCTCGGCTTTAAGCTGCCCAAGTATCTCCACATTTCACAGCTTATGAGAAAAGAAGGAGACGCGAAGAAAAAGCTTTCCAAGCGCGATAAGGGCGCGGGCATGAGCTATTATATCAGCGAGGGCTATCCCGCCGAAAGCGTTATAGATTACGTTATGACGCTGTTAAACAGTAATTTCGAGGATTGGCGCAGAGCGAACCCCGACGCGGACGTAAACGATTTTCCTTTCTCGATAAAGAAAATGAGCGCAAGCGGCTCGCTGTTCGATCTGGTNAAATTGGGAGACGTCAGCAAAAACGTTATTTCCCGAATGACCGCNGANAAGGTNTANGAAAAGCTTGCAAATTGGGCAAAGGAGTTTGACGGCGGGTTTTACGATGTTATTTCAAGGGACGAAGCCTTTACAAAANCNATNCTTCAGATCGGCAGAGGCGGAAACAAGCCCCGCAAGGACTTGGAAACGTGGAAAGACGCAAAGGGCTATATGGGCTTTTTCTACCCCGAATATTTCACCTTTGCCGAAAAGCCCGAGGGATTTGACAAAAAAGATATTGCCGCCGTGCTTGACGACTTTTCGGAGCAATACGATATAGAGGACGAACAAAACGTCTGGTTCGACAAGGTCAAGGCNATAGGCGAAAAACACGGCTTTTGCTCCAACATCAAGGAATATAAGGCAAACCCCGACGGNTATAAGGGCAGCGTTGCGGACGTCAGCGCGTTTATAAGAGCGGCGGTAACGGGAAANTTGAACAGCCCCGACCTTTGCCTTGTNATGAAAATACTCGGCAGGGACGAAAGCTTNAACAGAATAAAGAAATTTAAGGAGACATTATAATGACGGAAGAAAAAAACAANGTTACGGAAGCGGAAGACAATTCCAACTTTCTGACCGATATAATCGAAAACGATCTGGCGGCGGGACGCGTTAAAAAAATACACACCCGTTTTCCTCCCGAGCCTAACGGNTATCTGCATATAGGCAGCGCGAAAGCCATTTACATCAACTACACCTCCGCGAAGAAGTATAACGGCTTGTTTAACCTCCGCTTTGACGACACCAACCCCACCAAGGAGGACAACGAGTANGTTGAATCCATAATGGAGGACTTGAAGTGGCTGGGCGCGAATCCCGACGAGGTATTTTACGGAAGCGACTATTTTCAGAAGACCTACGAGTTTGCGGTAGAGCTTATTAAAAAGGGAAANGCCTACGTCTGCGACCTTAAGGGCGACGAAATGAGAGAGTACAGAGGCACCTTGACCGAGCCGGGAAAGAACAGCCCCTACCGCGACAGAAGCGTTGAGGAAAACTTGGAGCTGTTTGAGAAAATGAAAAACGGCGAATTTCCCGACGGCTANTGCACTCTCCGCGCAAAGATAGACATGGCAAGCCCCAATATGAATATGCGCGACCCCGCTATTTACCGTATTCTTCACATGTCCCACCACCGTCAGGGCGACAAGTGGTGCATTTATCCCCTNTATGACTTTGCCCACCCCATTCAGGACGCTTTGGAGGGAATAACCCACTCCATGTGCTCGATCGAGTTTGAAAACCACAGACCCCTTTACGACTGGGTGGTTGAAAATATNGGCTTTGAACAGCCCCCTCATCAGTACGAATTTGCGAGACTTAACGTTACCAATACCGTAATGAGCAAGCGTTATCTTCGTCAGCTTGTGGAAACGGGCGTTGTGGACGGCTGGGACGACCCGAGACTGCCCACTCTCTGCGCTTTAAGAAGACGCGGCTATACTCCAGAATCCATATTCCGCTTTGTGGAGCTTGCGGGCGTCTGCAAAAGCTTGTCTTTGGTGGATATTGCCCTTTTGGAGCACTGTATAAGAGACGAGCTGAACAAAACCGCGCTGAGAAGGATCGCCATTCTCGATCCGATAAAGGTTGAGATCGAAAATTATCCCGAGGATAAGCAGGAATACTTTGAAATTTCAAANAATCCCAACGATGAGGCCGCGGGAAAGCGCAAGGTGCTGTTTACCAAAAATATCTATATCGATAAGGACGACTTTTCCGCCTGTCCTCCTCCCAAATATTTCCGCTTGAAGCCCGAGGGCGAGGTAAGACTTATGGGAGCGTACATTATAAAGTATAAGGATATTGTTTACAACGAGGACGGAAGCATAAACAAGATAATCTGCACCGCCGACATTGAAAGCGGCAACGGAAACCCCGTCGACGGAAGAAAGGTCAANGGNACTATCCACTGGCTCAGCGAGGACAACTGCACGGAAAAGGACGTTTACATCTATAACAATCTTTTTACCATTGAAAACACCAACGCCATTCCCGAGGATAAGACCTTTGACGATTACCTTAATCCCGATTCCGTAGAAAAGAAGCTCGGCTGCAAGCTTGAAAAGTGTCTTGACGAAGCAAAGGCGGGCGATAAGTTCCAGTTTGTGAGATTAGGCTACTTCTGCAAGGATTCCAANTANGATAACGTATTTAACCGAATCGTTGAGTTAAAGGATTCAAAGCCNTTCTGATATTATGAATAAAGATNNTTTAAAAGAAAAAACCGAAAAGCTGAACGAAATACTGAAAAGCTCAAAAAGCACGGTATTTTTCGGCGGCGCGGGGGTGTCCACCGAAAGCGGTATACCCGATTTCAGAAGTGTGGACGGACTTTACAACCAAAAGTACGACTATCCCCCCGAAACGATTTTAAGCGGAGATTTCTTCTATTCGCAAACAGAGGAGTTTTACCGCTTTTACCGCGATAAAATGCTTTGTCTTACCGCTATGCCAAACGCCGCCCACTTAAAGCTTGCGGAAATGGAGCAAAAGGGCAGGCTGTCGGCAATAATCACGCAAAACATTGACGGACTGCACCAAAAGGCGGGCAGCAAAAGGGTTTACGAGCTTCACGGCTCGGTGCTGAGAAACTACTGCTTAAAGTGCGGAAAAAGCTTTACCGCCGAGTATATNCTGAAAAGCGAGGGTGTGCCGCGCTGCGATTGCGGCGGACTGATAAAGCCCGACGTGGTGCTGTACAGCGAGCAGCTTGACCAAAAGGTGCTTGGAGCTTCCATAAACGCGATCGAAAACGCCGATACTCTTATAATAGGCGGAACGTCTCTTGTGGTGTACCCTGCGGCGGGACTGATAAACTATTTCCGCGGAAATAACCTTGTAATAATCAACATGTCCCCCACAAGCGCGGACAGCTCCGCCGATCTGCTGATAGAGGGCAGGATCGGCGAGGTATTCGGTCAGATCAATATATAGGTGACAAAATGATAATCAGCGCAAGCCGCCGCACCGATATTCCCGCCTTTTATTCCGACTGGTTTTTCGGCAGAATAAAGGAGGGCTTTGCCGAGGTAAAAAATCCCTTTAATCCCTCTGTCCTGCGAAGAATAAGCCTTAAGCCCGAGGACGTGGACTGCATCGTGTTCTGGACAAAAAACCCGCTTCCCATGCTTAACAGGCTTGAGGAGCTGGAAGAGTATAAATACTGCTTCCAGTTCACCTTAAATCCCTATGGCAGAGATATTGAACCGAATGTTCCCTCAAAAAACGGCGGCGTTATAAACACCTTTAAGACATTATCCGAAAAGATCGGAAAAGAAAAGATCANATGGCGTTACGATCCTATCCTTATTACCGAAAAATATTCGGCGGACTACCATATAAAATGGTTTAAGAAATTGTCCGAGGAGCTGAACGGTTTTTTTGACACCTGTGTNATAAGCTTTGTGGACAGCTACAATAAGACCGAAAAACGCTTTAAGCGCGGCGGTATAAGGGAGCTTACGGAAGCGGAAATATTAAAGATAGCCGAAAGCTTTTCCGAAATCTCAAAAAACTGCGGCTTTTCTGTCAACACNTGTGCGGAAAAAGCGGATCTAAGCAGGTACGGAATAGGTCATTCCTGCTGTATAGACAAAAACCGCATTGAAGCTTTAACGGGACGCACTCTTGACGTAAAAAAAGACAAAAATCAGCGCAAGGAATGCGGCTGCTGCGAAAGCGCGGATATAGGCGCGTATAATACNTGCGTACACGGCTGCTTATACTGTTACGCCAACGGAAGAGAACAGACGGCGGAGAGAAACCGTTTTAACCATAACAGCAAATCAACGACGCTTCTTTAAAAAAACAAAAAAGGAGGAAATATTATGAATGTAAACAGCATAGCCACTGCAAGCCAAACTCCGATCACATACACAAAAAGAAACGTAACGGAGCAGAAAACCAAAAACGGCGGTTCAAAAACCGATACTCTTACCTTGACNGAGGAAGCGAGAAAGTTCCTCGATACGCAAAAGGAGCTTGAAAACCCCACCAAGGCCAAAAGAGAGGAGTATAAGGACGATTTGCAGCGTTTTCTTGACAGCCTTAACGAAGACGAGGACAGCAAAAGCAACAAGTTCATGGACCTCGCAAAGTGCATGAAAATAGCGAAACGCATTCAGAACGGCGATAAGGTTCCGATGAAGGATATCAAGTTCCTCGCGAAAAATCAGCCAAAGCTGTTCATGATGGCAATGACCTTCCGCAGGAACGACAATCACGACCCCAAAAANTACAAGACCGCTCTTGACAAAAAGGATGAAGAAACGGTTGAAAGCGAGGGCGAATACACCGAGGTCACGGGAGCGGGCAGCGGTATAAGCGCGTCGGCACTTGCCGAGGGACTCGGAGAGTAATTTTCATAGTTTTTCCGCTTAATTTTCATATATGCCGTTATTGACTTTCAACTAATTATGTGATAAAATAAATTTATTAACAGGGCCGTTTGACAAAAATTCAATTTCTCAAATATGCCCAATTTTGTAAAAAAATTAACGCTTTATGCCGTCTACGGAGGTGAGTGCTTGAATAAGAAAAAATTTGCCGCTTTACTGACCGCTTTTTCCCTTTTACTTTGCGGCTGCAATACAACTACCGTCACCCCCGACGTAACAACGAACGGCAGTATAATATCGGAAAGCGATACCGATTCTCGGATAACGTCGGAAACGGAAGGCTCCGCCGAACAAACTCCTGACGTTACAAGCGAGACCGTTTCCTCGGCCGAAGAACACTCTGCCGATACCGAATCGTCCGAAAAAACACAAGGTACAAACGAAACACAGGATACAAAGNATACGGAAACGGAAGACGGCGAATCCGAAACGGACACGGATACCGAAGATAACAAAGATACCGAAAAGTCCGAGGAAAGCAAACCCGTACATACCTCAAAGGAAACCGCCGAGGCCGCGACCGTTCCTCCCGTAACATCTGAGGTCACACAGGCACCGGTCACCACAGGCACCCAGGCTGTGACCGAGCCTCCCGCAACCACAACCGTTCCCGCCGAGCCTTCACCCGCTACCGTTTTAACGCCTGTTGCGGACGGTATATTAACATCGGGTAACGCCCTTGCGACAGTGGATTACAGCCACACA
Source organism: Oscillospiraceae bacterium (assembly GCA_014799365.1). Taxonomy (GTDB): domain Bacteria; phylum Bacillota; class Clostridia; order Oscillospirales; family Ruminococcaceae; genus Ruminiclostridium_E. Next base: position 27,038 of record JAAVIF010000027.1, on the reverse strand, counting down.
TCGGACGGTTATGTAATGGCAAAATATACGGGCACGGTCGGAAAGATCAAGGTACGCATCACGGGACCTACGGGCGTTTCGCAAATATATAACTTAAATTCCAACGGCAGCTTNGAATCATATCCTCTTACGGCAAGCAACGGCTCCTATACCATTGATATATTGGAAAGCGTCGGTACGGGCTACGCCTTTGCGCATACCTTTACCTTCAACGTAACTCTTTCCAGTGCTCTCGCTCCTTTTTTAAGACCCAGCCAGTATGTTAATTACTCATACGGAGACAGCGCGGTAACATTGGCNTCAAAGCTTTGCGCGGGTACCTCCACGGCTTTGGAAAAGGTTGACAGAGTTTATTCATGGCTTGTGGACAATGTGGTATACGATCATGACCTTGCCGCTTCAAATATAGCGGGCGGCTACGCGGGCGACACCAACAAGGTCGTAAATCAGAAAAAAGGCATCTGCCTTGATTACGCGGCAACAATGGCGGCAATGCTGAGAAGCCAGAACGTGCCCACACAGGTAATATCGGGCGATGTAAGCGGCGGCGGCTTCCACGCGTGGGTAAATGTGTACGTTCAGGACGTTGGCTGGGTGTACGGCGGCGCGATCTACTTTGACGGCAGCGCATGGCACAGAATGGATCCCACCTATGCCGCAACCTCTAATTCAAGCCAGACTATCCTTGATTTTATCGCCACAGGAAGCAATTATATTCAAGAATATGTATTCTGATCAGGTTGAAATTTTTTCCGAATCATAAGTATACAAGCTTATTCAATGATTCTTAAGGAGTAACAAAATGGCTGCTAAAAAGCTTAAACCATTCTACATATCAAGATTGTGCGGCGAGCTGCATGATACCGTCAGCTCAGGCATGTCCACAAATGACGGGATATACATGCTTCTGAACGACAATAAAAACGACCCTGTTTTGGAAAGCCTTTTTAACGATACCTCCAAGGGCTGTACCTTTTCCGCCGCNGTAAAGAACACAAAAGCTTTCCCCGTTTACGCGGAAGAAATGATACAGATCGGCGAGCAGACAGGCCGCTTGGACTCGGTGCTTCAAAGCCTTTCGGAATATTACGCGAGACAGCAGGAGATCGCGGAAAACATAAAAAACGCGGTGGCGTTTCCTCTTATACTGCTTGTAATTTTGATCGTTATCGTAGTACTGCTTTTAACGCAGGTACTGCCCATATTTAACGACGTATTCGGTCAGCTTGGCGTTACGATGTCNGGAGCGGCGGTGACGCTTATGAATATAGGTTCGGCTATACAAACCTATTCTTTTGTTATAGTCGGCGCGATAATAGTGATAGCGGTGCTTGCGATCGTGCTTTACAAGCTGCCGTCCACACATGATAAGGTCGTTTCCGTTTTTAAGGGCAAAAGGCTTACAAACGAAATATCCTCCTCCAATTTTGCCTCAGCAATGTCAATGACTATTTCAAGCGGCATGGATATTGACGAATCCTTGGAAATGTCAAAAAGAATCTGCGATGAAAATACCGGAAAGAAAATTTCCTCCTGCCAGGAATACATGAGGAACGGCCAAAGCTTTGACAAGGCAATACAAAAAGCGGAAATTCTTGACAGCATGAGCGCGAGAAAGCTTACTATCAGCTTTCAGACGGGTAAAACCGACGAAACCATGAAAAAGATCTCCGATGAGTATACAAAAAAAGTAAACGAGGCGGTTGACGAAAAAATCAGCCGAGTAGAGCCGGTATTGGTAATAATAATGTCGGTGGTAGTGGGATTCGTACTGTTTTCGGTAATGCTGCCCATGCTTTCCGTCATTACATCGATATGAGCCNNCAANCGGCAGANTGTTTGTAAGCNGTAAGCAGCGAAAGGAAGGTGTCTGAATGAAGCTTAAAAAGAAAAANCATATTCTTATCGGATACATTCCCGCCGTTATTATCTTTATACTTATCGCCGTGATCGTGATCTTATCTGTGGCGGATATAAGCAGGACGTCGGAGGCCGAGGGGCTTGCGATAACCGAAAACAGCATAAGACGCGCCGTTATAACCTGCTACGCCCAAGAGGGGAGCTATCCTCCCGATATTGATTACTTAAAGGAAAACTACGGCTTAAAAATAAGCGACGATTACAATGTTCGCTATAATATCTTTGCGTCTAATCTTATGCCAAGCATAACGGTAACGAGAAAGCAGGTGAGCGATTGAAAAAAAATCTGCATTCCGCGGACACTATGTTCGTACTGCTTTTATTCGCTCTGTTTATTATTACCGCCCTTTTTGTCACCGTATCGGGTGCAATTGCTTACAGAAACTCCGTAGTTCAAATGGACGAACGGTTTAACAAGCAAACCTGCATCAATTATATCACCGCCAAGGTACGCGCCAACAACGACGCCGATAAGATCACCTTGGGCGAGCTTGACGGAATAAACACCCTTTGCATAAACGACACCATAGACGGTATAAATTATGTAACATACATTTACCAATATGACGGAGCAATAAGAGAGCTGTTCTGCAACGCCGAAATATCTCTCCCTCCCTCCTCCGGCTCCGCGCTTACCGAAGCAAAAGCGATCTCATTCGCAAAAGAAGGAAGCCTATTGGAGATAACGCTTACCGATAATGAAGATAAGACCACCTTGTTTTACATTAACGCGCTTTAATACTATTCTNAAATTAAAATCATTTTAAAAAAATTTTGCTTTAAAAGATTTGACTCTGATCGGAAAGGAATGATCTGACTATGAAAAAAAAGGGCAAGACAGGATTATTCCTTATGGAGCTGATGATCTCTCTGCTTATTTTTGCCGTATGCGCCTGTGTTTGCGCGGCAATTATAGCAAAGGCTTCATCAAGCATAAGCGAAAGCAGAGATATGAGCAACGCGCTTATTTTGTCACAAAATAAAGCCGAGCTTATAAAAAGCGGAAAGTATAATGATAATGATACGGAATACTACAACGCCGACTTAAAGTCCGTCGAAAAAGAAAATGCCGTTTATTCGGCGGTTTCGGCCGTAAGCAGCAAGGATAACGGCGTGACCGAATATACGGTGGAAATTTACAGAACGGCGGACAACAAGCTGATTTATAACATCAATTCCGCGTATTACTCATAAAGAAAGGACTAAAGGAAATGGCGGTTCAGCGCAGCAGAGCTTCCTCCGGAATAGGCGGTTCGCTTATACTGATTATATTTATCGTGCTTACCATTACCGTTTTTTCCGTGCTTACTTTGGTTTCGGCGCAAAACGAGTTAGGCACCGTAAACAGATCCGCAAAGGTTTCNGACGATTANTACACTGCCGAAAAGGCTGCGGCGGAAAAGTGCGGAGAAATAAAAAACGCCGTATCGGGTCTTACGGGAAATTCCGATATAGCTTCGGCGGCATCAAGCTTGGGAGCTTCCGCTTCGTCAGATGAAAAGGGCGTTACAATAAGCTTTACTGTCGATATAGACGAAAAACGCTCGCTTGAAACAACTCTAAGAGCGGAGCAGGGAGAGCTTACGTTAATATCCCAAAAAACGGCTTCCAAAAACGAAGGAATAATTATAGACGACAGCATAGTGCTATGGGACGGCTTTTAATATACGTTCCGCTAAATAGATCAGTTACGTTAAATTAACCGTTCCCCAAAAATAAGAAAAGAGGAAAAGCCAATGGATTTGATCACAATGCTTAAAGAAGCGGTGGATAAACAAGCAAGCGACATTTTTATAGTTTCGGGTCTTCCCGTATCCTATAAGCTTAACGGACTTATACAGCCGCAGGATAACGAGATCATTCTGCCGGAAACCTCCGAGAAGCTGATCACGGAAGCATACAAGCTTGCAGACAGAGCCATAACAAAGCTCCGTTCCACAGGCGACGANGATTTCTCTATCTCGGTAAAGGGGCTTTCACGCTTCCGTATAAGCGCGTATAAGCAGCGCGGCTCTTTGGCGGCGGTGATCCGTATAGTTTCCTTTGATGTTCCCGATTACAAGGAAATGTCTATACCCGAAAACATTATGAATATTTCCGAAAAAACCAAGGGACTTGTTCTGGTAACAGGTCCGGCGGGCGGCGGAAAATCGACCACCTTGGCATGTATTATCGACAGAATAAACAGCACCCGAAACTCGCATATAATCACCCTTGAAGAACCGATAGAGTATCTTCACAAAAACAAAAAGAGCGTTATAAGCCAGCGCGAGGTACACGCCGACACCGAAGGATATGTTCCCGCCTTGAGAGCAAGCCTGAGACAATCTCCCGATGTTATTCTGGTAGGCGAGATGCGCGACTTTGAAACGATAAAAACAGCAATGACCGCGGCGGAAACGGGTCATTTAGTCATTTCCACGCTCCACTCGGTGGGCGCGGCAAACACTATCGACCGTGTAATAGACGTATTCCCTCCCAACCAACAGCAGCAGATACGGGTTCAGCTTTCCCAGCTGCTTCAAACGGTCATATCTCAGCAGCTTGTTCCCGCAGTAGACGGAAAACTTGTTCCCGCCTTTGAGATAATGCACTGTAACGGTGCCGTCAGAAATATGATAAGAGAAAGCAAGATCCACCAGATAGACAACGCGATAAACAGCTTCGGAAACGAGGGCATGATAAGCATGGACGCATATCTGCTGGAGCTTTTCAAGAAAAAGATCATCAGTGCGGAAACCGCTATAAGATTTTCATTTAATTCCGACAGTACGGAAAGAAAAATTTCCATAATGTAATTATCAAAGTATTATTAGAGTATAAATTTTTTCACTTTGNATATAACGCAAAACGCCTTTGAATAATCTCTCTCCGTGGGAGAAGTTATTCAAAGGCGTTTTGCTGTTATTTGAAAAGACGTGTTTGGTTTTGACTCGCGTTATGATTTGTTATTTACCCACTGCTTATCACAGTAACACACTTTCCCGTTATGCAGAATTTCCGCCCAAGTATACCCGTCGTTTTTCACCGTCTTTCCTGTAAGCTGAACCTCCGTACCCTTAGCCAGNTTAGTAACGATTTTCCCTTTAATACTTGCTGTCTCCCTCACATTAACGGNAGCNTTTGTTTTNCCNATGGTNNNATAAGNAGTNNTGNNNGNATTNNCNNTTGTTTTTGTCACCCCCGTATCGTCCTCAATAACGGGACACTGACACCACCAAGCCCAGCCTCTGTCCGAAAACTTAGTCTTAACGACCCCGTCCCCGAACCTGCTTAAAGTACACTCAATAACCTCGTTATTTCCTATATAGACCCCCACATGCCCGAAGTCGGAAGTCATTACCAAAACGCCCTCTGCTTTAGGCATGGTTGAAATTTTTCCCTTTGNCTTTGCGGCGTTGTACATAGTCCCGACCCCATAGTCAAGACTTCCTTTATACCCCTTAGCGTTTTTCGCGGTACCCACTCCGCCGAAATAGTAAGATTTTACCAGTCCCACACAGTCACAGCCATANTACCCTTTACCAACCAAGCTGTTCAAATAAGCCTTTCTGTCGGCGGGGTACTGCACCTGATACCCCTTTATCCCCGAAAGCTGATCTATGTACCCTTTTGTGACCTCACGGAAAAGCCCGCCCCACATATAAACGGTTTTGAGCTTTAACGCCGCCTTGCAGTGAGCTACCAAACCCGAATTTGTATAAGCCATNCTTTTTTACCTTCCTTTCTTTTCAGCCTTTAAAAGCCGCATTCATATTCTTNACCGCNCTNTCNATCATCAAATCCACGCTTTCCTCGTCGATCTTCAAATTCTTTTCCTCAAGAAATTTAAGCACATAAGCTTTCTTTTCCTTGCCCTTTCCCGTTTCCCTGTAAATCTGCTCCGCCGCGGTAACGGCGATCCTGACCCAAGCGTCGATCTCCTCNCNNTGCGCCGCCGTAGTCTTAGACTTGATCCACGGAACAACAAAAGCGGTAACCACCGCCGCCGCAAGCGCGATTACAGCGTTAACAACAGGTGTAATATTCATTCTTATGATCCTTTCTTCCCATTAGAGGAGAAGCGGAGCTATGCTCCGCGCCCGACGAGAGCAAAATTTTAATTTTGCTCTTCTCCTCCCTTATTTTCATTGTTTGCTTTCCTCTCCCCATGCTTGACCTTACCGCCCTTAATAGCCGCCAACGCAACTATTTCCACCGTCCAAAAGCTGAACCAGCAGGTAGTAAGCGTAGGGGAAATTTCCATAAAACCGCAAAACTGTAAAACCGCGGCCGCAACGGTATACAAACCTATCGCCGTAATGGCGGCGGCAACTATATAATCGGAAAAATGCTTTTCACGCTTCTTTTTACGAAACATTACTTATGAAACCCCTCCAAGTCATTTATCCTGTGATTTGCGACCTTGATCTCCTCATCGAAAACCGCGTCCCGCTGTTCCAAGCGNTANACCCTGTCAATCACCTGATTATGCTTGTCCACCTTTTTTTCNAGCTGTTCTATACGGTAAGCGGTTAATCTGCTTGAAGCCAGTATTCCGCCCANCGTCCCCACAAGGGTAAACAGACCCGAAATAATGGCAACGATTATTGTGCTATCCATTGTCCGCCACCGCCGTTTCNCCGCTCAGCTCCGCAAGCTCCTTACGNATCTCCTCCGCTTGCCTTTCCAGCTCCGCCAGTATCNCCCTGTCCTCGTCGGTAGCTGTACCCGCCGCAATNGCNCTGAGCGGTCTTATCGCCAGCCTGTCGATCTCGTCAAGCCGCTCCATAAGCTCTGCCGTTTTATCCTCTTCGCTCTGTTCAAGTACAAGCGACGGAGCGGGAATAATATCCGTCAAATTCCCGTCCTCGTCCTCTACCGCCTCCCAAAGCGGCGTTAAAAAAATTTTTTTCGCCAGCTCCGAGTTGTCGTCCACCACCCACTTGGGCTGTTCACAATCCAGCTCCGCAAGAAAATTTTCGTTGGGATAACCGCTTGTTCTCTGATAAGTGTGATTTTCAAATATTATCATATTGCCCTCCTTTTTAAGACAATTGCAACGCTGCGTAATTTTGAACCGACCTGTTTTGGCTGTTGACCCCAACAAATGTAAAAGACACGGTTGCCGAGCTGTCGGAGCAGGTCAATTTTACCGAACCGTGCATTATGGAAGCGGAGGTGACGGAAGGGGTCAAAACCACGTTGGCGGCGGTCGCGCTGCTTCCCGTTTCGTGTTGGTTAAAGAAAACGATCAGCATGTCAACCTTATGGTTGATCGTGACCGTGTGGCTGCTGACGTTAACGGCCACATTTCCAAAGGTAGCGTTGAATCCCGACAGCTTTATCGCGTCAAGCTTAGTCTTGTCCGCCGCCGACATCAACCCCGCCTTAGAAGCGGTGGCCGCGGTATTCGGTATCTTTACCGTTCTTGATGTCAGCGCGGTGATATGCCCGCTCGCGTCGGAAACGGGCTGAGAAACGCTGAAGGTGCTGCCGAAAGCGGGCGTCTGATTTGCCGTAGGCACTCCAGTTCTCGCCGTATAGGCAGGGTGAGTGTATACGGTGTCATTGTCATCGCCCCATGCTGCCGTGCCGGCAGATGACCACCTTAATATCTGCCCGCTTTTCCCTCCTGCGGGAATATGCTTATTTCCCGCCGTGGTGGGGTGGGTGTAGTTATTCGCGTTTGCGTCAATACCGTCAAGCTTTGTTTTGTCCGCCGCCGACATCAATCCGTCGGCACTCTGCGTTGCCGCACCGTAGGTGGTGTTATTATCCGCCCCCCAAGCCGCCGTACCGTCCGCCGACCAGCGCAGTATTTGTCCGCTTTTTCCGCCCGAGGGAATGTGATTGTTTCCCGATGTGGAGGGGTGTGTATATTTATTTGCCCCCGCCGCGATCCCGTCAAGCTTTGTCTTGTCCTCCCTGCTCATGAACCCGTTGGCGGAGGAGGTGACAGCCTCATGGGTATGATTTCCCGCCGCCTTTCCGTTCCAAGCTGACCTCTCCGCCGCCGTTACATGCCTTACACTGTCCGCAAGATGCCCGATAAGATCCTTAACGGCCTTTGCGAGCTTCCCGAAAGCGGTCCCCAAATTTTCCCCGCTTGTAAGCTCCGCAAGAGAAGCCGCGGCGTTATATGTAGGGGTCTGATCGTTGGTCGCAACATTAGGCACATTTCCAAGCCCCACCTGTTCCTTATTAACATTGTGAGGATTGGACTTATCCCTGATATGCCCGCTCATTTCCGAAAAATCGTCCAGTGTGGCAAAGGTACCGGGAGTAACGGAAACGGCTATGTTTTCCGCGTTGCTTAAGGGTATCACAAAATCGTATTCAAGCAAATATTCGGGGTTTTCCTCCTCCGTCGGCACTTCCTCGCCGTTTTGATCCTGTATCACCGCCAGTAAGATCGGCTCTTCGCCGCTTTCCGAAAGCCTTGCGAAAATTCCTATCTGCCTTAAACAATACCCCTCTGCCAATCCGTTATTCTGCACCCTCACATTAACCGTCACGCCGTTTTTTATCCGCTCGATCTTTGCCACATTCAACTCGTGCCTTGGCGCGTCAATATCCTTTATTGCCATCAATGCCACAGAAGGGGAAACGCATTCTCCTCCCGCCGCCGAGGTTATCTCAATACTGCCGCCCATAACACACCTTGCCAGCAGCTCCAACCCGTCGTTGGTCACTACCGCTTCATTCCAAGCCATTTCTTTGCTCCTTTCAAATCATACTAATCTCAATTTAAAATCCATCTTTACAAATTTTAAATTGAGATTACACCCGAAGCACTATTCTCAAATTAACCATTAAAATTTGCGATGTTTCTAATTTGAGAATAGTATCAGAATTTGTTCACCGAAACCGCAATTTTTTTATGCATCCCGACTTTTTTTACCCCCGTATACAAAACAGGGTATTTATCCGAAATAAATGTAACGCTGTTGTAATAATCGAATCTCATATTTGCGGGGATCATCTCGTCAAGCAGCTTTTTGACCTCCGTTGTCTTTCCGTAATCCCTCAAATGGGTCACTACCCGCAGAAAATAATCCGCCTCGAACTTTTTCGCGACCGAAAAATCATCTCCGCAAACTATCCCCAGCTGCTTCAACAGCATGCGGTAAGTATAGGGCAGTTTTGACAGCCACTTTGCCTTAACTATGCTCCGCCTTGCTTCGAGATCGGAATCCGCGTCGGGCAGTATTCCCATAAGCCTTTCAAACCGCTTTATCCCGTACTCGTCAGCTCTGTCAATAAAGCTGCTGTCCAACACCTTATCACACTGCTCCCAAAGCAGCTCAAATTCGGGATCTTCGGCGTTCAAAGCGGCTTTCGTCTCCTCATATTCCCGCAAAAATGGCGGAAGATATGAAAGCAGATCGATTTCTCCTTTGGCTTTAATCAACTTCAACACCTCCCAAAACGGGAATTTGCAGCTCGCCCAAGCTCAAATTTTCCTCCGCTCCGTTCAGCTTAGTGCCTCCTATATCCAGAACGCCCTTTATCGCCAACAGCCGCGTCTCGATCTGGCTTATTCTCACAACGGTCGCCGATGAATCTCCCCAACCCTTTCTTAATTCCAAAAGATAATTTTCCGCCGCATTTTCAATGGTTTCCTTCAGATTTCCGAAGCCGTACCCCGTTTCAAAGGTAATTTTCGCGGTAATATTCACGGGAACGGCCTCCGCGCTCCTGACGGTCACCACATGCCCGATAGGAGCCAAACCCAAGCCCTCGCCGCCGTACGGTTCGGGGTCGATTTCCTCCTGCACCTTTTTCACAAGCTCCTCGGAGGCTTCCCCGTAATCCGAATTTAACACGGTGATCAATACCGTTCCGCCCACCGTCAGCTTTTTATCCTCAGCCGCCTTAAACACCGATTCAAGCCACTTTTTAGGCTCGTCGGAAAGTGTGTTTACAACGCCGTTATACCAATTTTCCACCGATTCCGAGGGGATAAGCTCCGCAGGTTTGATGTCACCGTTCCAAACCCTTGTGACCTTAGTCTGTCCCACCCCCGAAATGGCGTTGGTTTTGGTAACGTAGTCCTTGACATTGCCCCCGAAGGCCTTTTCCTCGAAGCTGTCAAAATACCTCTGCCGCAGGTCCTCGGTGTCCTCCTCGTCCTCGCCGGGTATCAGAAGCTCGGTCAGCTCCGCCGTTTGCAGGCCGCTTACATAATCTATCGGAGTAAGCTGCCCCAGATAATGGTTACCATTTGCCCCCTCCTGTTCGCACTCCATTTTGTAAACGCCGTCGGAGATTTTTTCCACCGCGGCGAAATTTACTTCCCCGATATTGAACCGCTTTCCCAGCACGTCAATATTTTTCGGAGTAAACTCACCCCTTGCCGCCGCCTTTGAAGCGGGGTAAGGCGTGATCCCCCGTTCACCGCAGCGCAGTATTAAAAATTCTCTCGAAGCGGTATCGCCGAAGCTTTCATTCAAGACCCTTTCAAGCTCTATGTACAAAGCCATGATCTCAAGAGCGGCGGGAGAGTGAGCGTCCCATATCACCGACCCCTCCCGCTTGTCAAGCTTATTGCTTACCCTCGACATCATGCGGTTTAATATTTCATCATAGGTCACATGCTCATACATTTACGTTTTTTTCCTCCTCAAAAGTCCCGTAAGCGGTCTGTACCTTAAAACGGACAGATACGACGCCCTTTTTGCTAAGATCAAATTCAAAATCCGTAACATTTTCAATACGCTTATCCCAAAGCAGGGCCTCCGTTATCCGCCTTTCAAGCTCCGGGCAAACATAGGACACGGGCTGCCCGAACAGATCGGCAAGCTCTATCCCGTAATTCCCCGAATAAATGATACTGCCGTACCTTTCGGTCATCAGTATTTTGTAGACCGCCTGCTTCATTGCTTCTATCTCATCGGTTTTGCCCTTGATATACTCCTTTTCCCTGTCCATTCGGTGGGTCAAGGTAGGCTGTTCGGTTATCTCAAATGTATCGGCATCAAATCCAATTGTTTTCGGTATCACTATATCCACTCCCCTTCTGCCATGTGATCGCTAACCCTATCAAGCACCACAAACCTCTGCCCTTTGTCAAAGCGTATCAAAAGCACCTTTTCCCCCGTCTTAAGCCCGTTGTACACCAAGATTTTCTTTTTCCCTTTATATTCGTGCTTATGTGTGGTATCAAGGTTTCCCGTATCGCATGAACCTCCGCCCGAGTGGGTATCAAAAATATTGTGGGTATGATTTGGTATCATGAAATTGTCGTTCACCGTAAAGTGACTTACCTCAATATCCACCCAATGATCGGTCACCGCCTTTGTTAATACAAGCTGTTCCGCCCCCAAGGTAAGCTTTTGCTCCACATGTATTTTCAAAGGGCTTGTGCTTATCACGTTCCCGAAGCAGACCTCCACGGGTTTATCCGCCTTTACCGCGTCCATAGCGGCCTTTTTTATTACATTGACCAATTCCGCCGCGTCAGCCAATAAACTCACCGCCTTTCAAGTTCAGGTCCATAAAGTGTTCGTCCAGCTTAAAAGTATGCGTCGCCTTTTCAACAAGCATAAAATTATTAACGGTCATATCTCCCAGATCAAGCCTTACCGCCACCATGCTCCCCGCTCTTACGCTGCAGTCGCCGAAAGCGTTGGTGATCCTGAGCTTGCGTGTCTTTGCGTTGTACAGCTTAAGCAGGGCTTCCGCCTTTGCCTGTCCGTTTTCGCCCTCTTTCAAGGTGTCGTAATACTGCAATATGCCCCAATTATTGATGTTATCCTCGTCTTTGGCAATGTATATATCCCTTTTACCCGACTTGTCGCGCTCATAGGTAAGCTTGATCTTATTGAAGGTGCCGCCGTCAATACTTGAAGAATATTCAAGGTTTTCTCCCGACGCTTCGTCCAGCAGCAGATATGAGCCGTCCTTTTTAACGTACATATTCTTTGTGCTTTTAAGCGTAAGCTTTCCGAAATCGTCATACAGCACAAAATCTTCTCCGCTGTTTTGAAGCGTTATATCCAAGGCGTTTTCCATTATATCGAAAAGAGTTGAATTATCCTCGATTCGCGAGGGAATGACATAATCCGTGTTTTCTATCTCGCCTGTTTTTAAGCCGAAATCGTCGGCTATCATGGCAATAAGCTCCGAAGCGGTTTTGTTTTCGTAAACATATACGTCCTTGTTGTTAAGATAACGCAGCTGATCGTAAGCGGTGACCTCGATAATTTCGTCCTTGCTTCTGCTTTTTTTGAACACATAGCCGTAAAACAAGGGCTTATTGCCCTTATAAAGCATGACCGTCCCGCCCTCGCCAAAGTCAAGCTTTTTGTCGTTCAGTATTTTAAATGTGAGCTTACCCGGAGTACCCCTGCGGTAAGTTGTCCATTTTGCTCCCTCTGCCGTTACGGGTTCAAAAACCGTTTTGCCGTCCCGCGATGAAAGCAGGAGCTTTGTTTTGTCTGTCGGTGTACCGTTCATTTTTTGTCTTTACCCCGCCTTTCATATCACCTTTATGCTGTCCTTTGTGACCCAGCCAAGCCATTGACCCGAGGGTGTGGTAACATGGTAGGCGTGAGAGCCGTCAAGATTTATAAAGTTTATTTTTCCGCGGTAATCGGTGCGCGTCTGTCCTGCCGCGTCGCCGTAGGAATTTCCGTAAAGCCTGCCGTTTATAATTACATCGCAGCCCATGGTTATCGGCTTTTCCGTTACCGTGGAATCTCCTCTTTCTTGAGTCAAAACCGCTTGACCGCCCGAGGCGGTGCCTATCGCTTTTAACCCGTAGTCCCGGTATTGCTTAAGCTTTATTTTAAAAATGAGGTCAAAGCCCTGCTCCGCCGCTTCTGTCACGGTCAGGCTTTCCAAAGATACCTTTATATCTGTTGAAAACAGTACCTTTCCGCTTGGCATGGTACGGGAAACTATAAACTGAAACGGTTTTTTTGCCGCCTTAAGTCCCTCCAGATAACCCAAATAGTATTCCGCGGGCTTTGCCGTTCCGCTGCGGGCCGCAAAGGGATAACTTACCTGCGGTATCATGCAGTCAAAGCGTATTTCCTTAAGCTTTGGGCATTTTAACAGATTTATCTCCCCGCCGTCGATAAGGCTTATTACCTTGTTTAAGCCGCTTTCGCTTATTTCAAGCTTTGACGGCGCAACAGGCAGCAAGCATTTGTCCAAATAAAAATCGTAACCTCTCGATGACATGCGATTTGTTCTCCTTTCCGATTTTATAATATTAAGCTCTTTCCGAAATAATCATTGAAGCCTCGGCAACCGCATCGGTTATCGCAGAGATAACCTCGTCTATATCCGTTTCATTTGTTATCGTGTTAGACATATTGGACATATCTATATGTATCTCTGAGGTGTTTTGAGAAGCGGTATTGCCGCCCGTCTCCCTTATTTCCGTGATCTCCCTTTGAGAAATATTGTCGGGCGAAGCTTCGGGAATGTTCGGAGGCTGTGCCGATTGTGATATATCGGGGTATACCGGCTGCATGGGAAAAGAGGTTTCCGCTTCGTACTGTGAAACGGCTTCGGGCGGATAAACGGTATTTAAGCCCTTGGCGGCGTTTGCCGAAAGCGTTTCCGCTTTTAATTCCGAGGAGGAAAAAATAAGCTGTGAATTATCGGGCTGTGTATAACCGCTGCCGATGTTTCCCGTTTCTAAGACGGCGGGTTCCGTCTCTCGGTTCGTTTGAGAATACAAACCATATCCTAACCTCGGAATTGCTTCGCTATTTTGACAGCTTGTTAAAGCCGCGCTTGAAAAAACCGCTGTTTTGGTCTGCGTCGAAGCGGGTATTTCCAAAGCTTCGGCGTTGCTTACGAGAGCGGCTTCGGACGTTCCGCTCCGACTGTTTTCCGCTTCGGCATACCGCGCTTTTTCCGCTGCGGCCATTAAGATAACGTTTTGGGAGGGATTTGGAAAATAGGCTTGGTTTAATGCCTGCGGATTGATGGGATCGGTGATTTTCTCCGCCGAGAGTATATGTGAATCCCCAGACGGAAAAGCGGAGATATGATGTATGGAATGCGACTTTCCCAAATCGGTTATCGCTAAATGATCTTCAAACTGTTTTTTTGTTTCTGTCGGGAGTGCTTTTGTCAAATCGACCGCGTAACCGTATAAGTCGGCTTCAGGTCTTCGGTCATCCAATGCGGCAGTGACCGAATCGGCCTTGCGTGTTAAAGCATTACTTTCACCTGCGTAAAAAGTATGTCCGACCGCACTCTCCGAGGTCTGTTCCCAAAAGGGCGAAGGCTTTTCGGAAGAATATCGGCTTTGAGGAATTTCGGACGAAGAAACCATTATCTCCCGCGCCAAGGGAAGGGCTTGTCCCGCCGCATCCGAAAAATTATTCTCCGAAACATAAGACGGACTATCGGATTCCAAAAAAGAAATCTGAGGTAAATCGGCGGAAACTCCGTTAAAAGAATCTTTTTGAGATTCTTTTTCAATTATTTTACCGCTTTGGGGAAAATCAGTAAAAGAGTATATCTGTTCTTGAAATACGGGAGCGGACGGTTCGTTTATCCCGTTGCTTACGGGAAGCTCGGGGGCGGTCTTGGTGAGCTCGACTAAGCTGAGATCGCTGTCCGTGTTTAATCTTTCGGTAATGTTTTCCGCGGTCAGCTCTCCGCACTCCGCCGTTTCAAAAGCACTTGCGCTTCGGTGAGCAAGAGCGGTATTCCCAAAATCCGAATTAAGTGTGCTGCGAAAAAATCTATCCAATAAATCGTATATATCCATTTTGCGGTCATCCTTTCATGCTCTTGTTTTCCGATTCCAGCTTTATTCTTATCGCCGCTATAATAAACGCCTTTTCGTTGTCCTCCATTTCGGCAAACTGTGACGGAAGTATATGAAGCCTGTGGAGCGCGTAATAGGCGTAATTGGCTTCGCCGTCGCCCCCGTTTATCAGTTTTTTGCCCGGTCCGCCTTTTCCTCCAGGGATATGTCGAAGCCCTGAAGCTTCTGCACGTAAGCCGCAAGCTCGCTGTATTCCCCCGGATCGTCAACAAGCTCGTACAAAAGCTCCTCGGGAGATTTTACGCCGTAGCTGTCCTGAAGCTCCGCGTCGTAAAGATCGGGATATACCACCGAGGCGGCTATAAGCTTGCCTATATACTTGGCGGCGTTAAGCTTGGGGCGGTACATGTTGGACTTTCCCGCTACGGGTATCTCCGATGTACATTCATCGCGCAGCCTGTCGTTTTCCTTTGAGGAAATGTGTTTTAATTCCCATTCCAGCGGCTTGCCGTTTTTGTCGCAAAGAGAGCTTGAGGCAGGGTATTTTACATTGGGCCTGGAAATTTTGTTCTGCTTCATAAATAAAGTAAATTGTGACATTTCAGTTTCCTTTCTGTATGAACATGATCTTGTTTCCTGCAGCCGCAGTTGATTCCCCTGAAAACGCTTCAAGGGAATCTCAGCGGCGGCAGGCTTTAATTAAAAATTAGTTGGTAAGAAATCCGTCAAGCTGCGTGAAGCTTTCGGGCATCTTAAAGTCCTCAAAGGTAAAGCTCATCTCTTCATCAAGATACTCGCCGTCGGCGTCGAACTTGGCAAGCACGCCGCCGTCAATGTTACAGTCGATAAGCACGATCGTCTGTCTTCCCGCGGCGGAGGTCCTGTCCTCGTTGGTGATCTGAATCTCGAAATATATGTCCTCGCCGCTGTCCTTATACTTTATCATAAGCTCTCTGAATATGGAGGTGTTATAGTGGAAGGTGGCCGTACCCTTTCCCTTCCAGCCGCTGGCCTTATTGCCGCGCCCTGTTTTTCCCAGCAGCGGCACCTCGGTCTTGTTCTTCTGAAATTTTGCTTCAAGATTTATCGCCTGCATGAAGTTGTAACGTCTTGAACCTATCGTTACGTAACATTCCGCAAGAGCGGCGAAAACCGTATCTTTTGCTTTCATTACCACGTTTTCCATGATCAAAACTCCTTTTCATTATTCAACCGTAACGGTCATATAAAGCTTGCTCATTGCGTTGACCACCGTCACCGCGTCAACCACCACAACGGATTTTTTGCTGTCGCCCTGTGAAACGGTTATATCGCTGTCGGAAAAGTTTTCGATGGCCCTGATGCTTTGAAGCTGCTCATGATGCTTTACAATATCCGTCCAAAGAGAAATTCTTCCCGCGTTGTCGTTGGGCACAACTCCCAGATACTTTGTGTTAAACAGAACCGCTATATCGTTGGCTATCTGATCGATAACACGCACCGTTTGATTATCCTTGAAGACCTCTCCCACGGTGTCGCTTACCGTTACCATGGTGTTTATATCCTCCAGCACTCTTATGTCGGAGCCTACCCTGTGGAAAACAAATTCGCCCTGCTTCACCGCCGCCTTAAGCTGCGACTGAGTGAAATCCGCGTCAATGTCAAATTCGCCGTTATAACGCTTATTCTGATTGCTTTTGTTTATTTCGCAGCCTGCCGCCGCGCCGGTTACCCAGTAAACCAAGCTTTCCTTAAGCGCGTTTTTGTCCTTCACCTCGTTTTTAACGCTGATAACGCCGCAGCTGTCGGCGTTCGCGTAATCGTGAAGCACAAGCTGAAATTTTACGCCCATTTCGTCTCTCATACGCTTTACAAAGGAAGCGAAAAGCCCCTTTGCGGCGGTATCGGAAACCAACGCCCCCATTGTGTTGAAGCCGTAGCTTTCGATCTTGTCCAGATAGTCCTGATAATCGGCCGTTGTTATCTCCCTGTCGGTTCCTCCCGTCAAAGGTATTCCCGCCGTCAGCGAAAGCTCGGCTGAGGTATCGAAGGAAACAAAGTCGTTTGATTTAAGCTCGGAAGCGTTTTTTACCGTTTGCGCGTCCACTTCCCTGCCGTCCATAAACGTTTTAACGACAAAGGAATCCGAATCGTCCCCGCTTGCTTCCGCCGATGTCATTAAGCCGTTTCCCCTGCTTCCTCCGAAATTGGCTTCGGCAAGCTCATTGCGCGCCTTTTCGCCGCCGCCGAGTCTGTAAGCGTACAAGGTTTTTGCGTTTGCAAACAGGTCTCTTAAGCCCTTAAGCTTTTCGTGCGTATATTCATATCCGAAAAGCTTTAAGGAATTGGTCTGAAATTCCTCCCAAGTTACCTCAAAAACCTCGTTCTCCCTGCCCCAGTCCAGCGCAAGAGGCATTGTGGCTATTCCTCTTTCGGACAGCTCGGCGGAAGCGGACGCCGCGGACACAAAATTTATATACGCTCCCGGAAGCTGTTTGTTTTGTACTGTAAAAGTACCTCCTCCTAATGCCATGTTGAATTACCTTTCCTTTCTTGTGAATATTAAAATCTGTTATAGTGCAGTTCGCCCATTTTCGGAGTTTTTTCCTTGGGCTTATACACGAACATATCGTAATGAAGGGTGAATTTTAAAACCCCCTCCTCAATACGGCAGCTCATTTTGCTTCCCCTTGTCAGGTCTCCCGATACGGTTATGTATTCAAGGCAGCCGAAAAGCCGTTCCGCCGTCCTTACGCAGTCTATTTTTTCTTCGGCTTCGTTTTTGGGATAAAAGGTCACCGAAAAAATATTCTCGTGAAAATATCTGCCCATCGGAAAGGGTATTTCGGCGGTGCTTTCGCTTTTAATGAAAAAGCATGGCTTTTGCACCCCCTGTTTTGCCTTTTCTGCGTAAACGGTATACATGCTGCCGAATTCGGCGTTCAGTGCCTTAGAGATTCCCTTTATTATTTCCTGCTGCAAGGCCTGCTCCTTTCTACTTGTGCTTTTCAAGCGGTTTTAGCCGTATTTCCTTATGGGTGGGATACAAAGCCTGTTCACCGCTGTAACCGAAGCTAAAAACCTCTCCGTTTACCGCTACCGAAATTTTGCTTCCGCAGGGTACCGTAATTTCGGGAGGAATAAAAAGCTTGACTCTTTGAGAGGACAAGGCCGCCTCCTCGGTTTGCTCCAGCGGATAGCTCAATTCAAAGGAAATTTTGCAGGGAACATTTTCCGCAAGCACTGTTTCCGTTTCCTCGGTAATTCCGCTTTCCGAGTCCTTTACCCCCTTATATCCGTATACGGTGCATAAGTGAGCATATGTGCTTTCTATCGCCGCTCTCGCGCTTTTTTCCGCTACCATTTTATCCTCCTGTATCCCATAAGCTGCCTTTTGCCGCTCTTTATAAGATACTCCGTAAACAAATCAAAACGCTGCTCGGAGGTAAGACTTCCGCTGCCTACCGCAAATTCGGTGTTGGTATCTCCCACCTCTATTCGCTTTACGGCGGGAGTCAGGTCCAATCCCGTAAGCCCTTCGGGCGCGGCGGCCTTTTTGGCTTTCAGAAATTCACCCACCGCCATGTTCAGCATAGGCTCCGCCAGATCGAGGGTCAGATACTCTATATTAAGCTCATGCTTTATATATCCCTCCGCTTGATCTACCGCCCAATCCAAAAGGGGCGTGTCCCCTTCCTCCGCTTCATACCCAAAGGCCTTTAAAAGTACGGTAAGAGCTTTTCTCAGCAGCAGATCGCTGTCGTTATCTTTTTCGCCGTTCGCTTCGGTTTTTTTCTCAACCCTTAGTTCCTCGATAATATCTATTTTTACCGCCCCTTTCCTTTCAGCTCATATCAGGCATTTTATAATCAGCCTTTTGAAATAATTCTGGCTATGGCGATCGACTTGTGGGGAATATGCTTGGTTCCGTCGTTTATTACCGCCCAGTTTTTGCCGTCGGAAAGGTCGTCGTTGGACGCCGAGCCAACAAGGCTTGCGGGCTTTTCAAAGGACAAGCCGTCCGCGCCGCAGATATAGCGGTCTCTTACATAAAGAGTGTCCTCGCCGCCGTTTGTCTTTGCGTCTCTGCTCATTTCATAGGGTACGGAATCGCCGATGTCGTCAAGAGTGATCGCGCCCTTACCCAAAATATAGGTGGTATAAGAGGTAACGCCGTCTTTGTCCTCCTCTGCGGGCATTCCGTCGTCAACAAGCACCGTTCTGCCGTTCCACGAGCCTAATGCCAGATCGCGGGTAATACCGTCCTTATCGGTATAGGTCAGATATTTCATCAGCTGGAGATTTTCAAGGTTGGTGGCGACCTCGCTGTGCATTACAACAAGGCTGAACGCCGACTTATTATCCCCGCACGCCTTTTGAATGGCCCTGTTGAGAGTTGCTGCCCCCACCGCGGACTCGGTCTCTTTCGTAATATCAAGGGTGTGATTGTCAATGAACTCCTTGGCCGCTTTTGCCTTGACATCTGTTCCAGAAATATTCATGGAGAAAATGCCCTTAAGCATGGCAAGCAGTATACCCTGCTTGACCTCCTGCTTATACTCTCCGATCTGCTCCGCCACATTGTCCATAAAATCCACCCCTGCGGTGATATTTTTGCTGAACGAACGCTCTGTCCAGCTATCCATGCGGGAAGCTACCACAAACCCCTGCTCGTAGGTGGTGGTGCTGCTTGAGGTCACATTGGTGCTGCCGTCATTGTTCTGAGAGGTGGAGCCTGTTATCCTGCCGAAATAAGGAATACGGGCATACAAGGAGCCGGACTGTCCCGAAAGCGCAAGCTTGGCGTTCTCGTTTCCCTGCACCGCTCCCGAACGGGCAAGCTCGCTTTTGTTCACATTGGGGATCTTGCTGACATAAGCACCGAAGGCTTCCGCGTTAAAGGTTTTTGAATCGAATTTTGTCATTTGTTTTTTTCCTTTCTTTTTTGTTTTTTGCTGCGCCCTATAAAACGATTGGGCGGCCGCTTGGAGATCGGCATAAAGCCGTAATGCGGGCAACACCTCCCTTCATTTTCAAATCGACCTTTATTTTTATAACCTTACCCTTTATTTAAAGGTAAGCAAGGCTCACTGCCTGTTCTTTTCAAGATACGCCACCGCTTCCGAATAGGTCATATCCCCAACGCTTACCTTGGGCAAAATATCAGACGACGCTTCGGGACGATACCCGGTTAAAAATATAACCGAATCCTCAAATAAAAACGGCGCGTTTTTTCTGAGCTGCGTAAGCTGCGAGGTCAAGCCTACCGTTTTTCCCTCATTCAGCGTTATTTTTTCCATATCCAACAGCGACCTCACGATCTCATTGTTCTTAGCACCCGCCTCTTTCAGCGCAAGCTCGATCAGGTGCTCCTTGATCTGCTGTTCATATAAAGTCTTTTGTCGGTTTAAGGCGTCCTCCTTCGCCTGCCTTAAATAATCGGCTTTCTTTTTATGCTCGGTTTTAAGCGCGCTTAAATTGTCTGAAAGCCGTTTATATTCATCTTTCGGCACATATTCCGCTTTAAGGGCGTCGTATATTTGCTTAAGCTTTTCCTGCGGGAGTGCCAATTCGCTTAATTGTTCGGTAAGAGTCATTCTTTATTCCTTTCTTTGATTTGAAAATTCAAAAGATTTTTTATGATTATTTCAATTTAAATAATTTGTCAAGCTTTGACCGTGTCTTTTGCTTTCGGCTCTGTTTGGACTTTAGCGTCAGACTGCGCCCTGAGCCGTTTCAGCTCCGCGTCGGGATCGTTCACCCATGGGTGCTGAGCCACCACCGTTTCTTTTGAAAGCACATCAAGAGAGCTTATACAGTTAGAGATAACCTCCGATTCGTTTATCAGCATATCGCGGTTAAAAATTATCTCTGCCCGCTCCTTTTGAAAATTCCCCTTTCCGCTTGTATAAAGGTAAGTGTTGACAAAAGGAAGTATTTGTTCAAACGCGGCCTGAAGCTCCGTTTCCATATCGTTTGCGTCCAGATCTATGTCGGTATACATTGATTTTACGTTAAGCTGATTCGGTGTGCCGTAGCCTTTGTCGTAAAGACTGCCCTCCTTTGGATTAAAGCCCATGGAGTTTTCCACTATTCCTTCCTTAAGCACACCGATTATCGCCTTATAATTATCCGGGTCGACCTTTACCTCGAGAGTTTCCACGCCGCCCTGCGCATCGCCGTCACAGCGCACCTTTACCGCTCCGTACGCGGCCAGATTCTTTCGGAATTCACCCAGATTGGTGCCGTCGTAATTTTTCAGCACAAGGATAGTGTTTCTCGCGTCCTCCTGCATGTTGTTCTCAAAATCGGAAAGCATCAGATTCAAGCCGTCCTGCAAGGATTTCACCCTTTTTAAAAGGGGAATTTCTCTTTCGCAGCATTTTATGGGTATCAAGGGAATTTGCTTCCACCTGTACAATCCCGCTCCGCCCTTAGCTTCACACCGGCTTTTTGCCGCATAGGGAAAACTGTGATCGGGATTTTGAGCGTCCGTATCGGGAATAAGCTTTCCGTTTCTGTAAATAAACCGCTTCACTCCGTTTTCGGTGTAAATTTCGACCTTTTCCCGCAGCTCGGGCGTTTTCCCGTCGTACACCTCCACCTGATACAGCCTTACCGCCGCTTCTGCCTCGGTATGCTCGGTATCCTTCCAAAAGGGCAAAATCTCATAGGCGGGAAAAAGCCTGAACCTCAATCTGCTTTCATTGTCGTAATAAATGTAAAGCCACGAAATCCCGCCGTTTAACGCCGCCTTTCCCGCATTTTTCAAGGTGCGCATAAATTTTTTATCAAAAACCTCGCTTAAGGCGTTTATGTACAAGGGGTTATCCCCGTGAAGCACAAAAGGCTTTCCCAATAAGTAATTGACCTTTTGGGTCACCATTTTTCCGTAAAGATTATACACCACCCTGTTGTTGGGCAGGTTGCCAACCTCCTCCTGCATGCCTCTTTCGCCTATCGCCGTGCGTTTACGGCGAAGTATGTCATGGTCGCCCGCACAGTACATCGTTCCCTTGATCTGCAACGCCCTTTCGGGAGAAATTCTCCAGCGGGCGATTTCCTTTTCGATAAACTCGGTATCCGTAAGAGCTTCCGAAGCGGATTGCTTTATCAGATGAGTTATTTTTGTCAATATGGGGTTCATTTTCTTTTTTATAAATTCCTTTCTATTGTATTTTTTTAAGATACTTATCTTGCATGAAAAACAAACCTAATCAAAGCTGAACGGGTCGGATTTGGACAGCTCCTCGGCAGCGTAGCGCATAGCGTCCATAAGGTGGTTAAAATCGTCCGAGGGTACGTTTAAGCATCTGCCCGTGGCCCTGTCTGTTTTCCATGTATAATTGGAAATTTCGGTCAAAAAGTTAACGCATTTTGGGTGAATAATTATTCGGTAATCCCTTAACAGGTCTATTCCGCTGTTTACGCTGTCTTTTCCTTTTCTCGCGCTTCTTATTCGGGTAAGTCCGAGACTGTACAGCCGATCAATACTTTTTGGCTCGGCGGCGTCCGCTCTTATTTTTTCCTTGCCGTAGCCCATTGAGATTATTTCTGCCGCGATCGCCTCGTTGCTCATTCCCTTTTTGTACAGCTCGTCAAATACCCACAAGGTTTTCGCTTCCCTGTCCGCCAGACCGCAAAACAAGGCGGTGGGGTCGTTGGTGTAGCCGAAATCCAAGCCGAACACGGCGCGAATATTTGACAAAGCGGTTATTTCGGACAGGTCGAAGGCCTTTTCCTCCCAGTTTTCGTAAACAAGCCCGTCAACTATTCCCCAATTTCCCAAGCCCGCAACCTGATAGCGGCGGGGATTGTTTACTCTCATGCTTTCAAAAACCCTTTTGTCGCTTTCGTCCAGCCATTCGTTGCAGGTGTAATCCGTGGTTATTGCAAGAACCTCGGGATCNTCCCTGTCAAAAAACCTTGACTTCAGCCAATGGCGTTCGTTCCACGGGTTAAAGGTCAGTGTTATCTGCTTGAAAAGACCGCTGTCCGAGGGTATCGCGCCCCTTATGCTTTCGTCCAGCATATTAAAGTCCTTTTCGCTTGCTATCTCATAGGCCTCCTCTATCCACGCCCAGCACAGATACCCCTTTTCNACCGTTATGGAGGTTATCTTTAAGGGATCGTCCAGTCCCCGAAAGTATATCTTTTGTCCCGTAGGCTTATATGTCATTTCAAGGGGGCTTTCCTTTATTTCCCACAGATTCTGTACNCCCAAACGGTTGACGGCCCATTTAAGCTCGGTAAAGCAGCTGTCCTTAAGCGTTCGGAAAACCTTTCTCACAACCAGCAGGTTTGCGCCGTCATATTTCATNAGGTTTACTATGTACCANAGGGCGGCGGTCTTGCTTTTTTTTGAGGCTCTTGAACCCTTGCAGACGCGGTATCTGCCTTTCCATCTCCAAAACCGGCCATACCCCTTGCCCACTATTTCGGGAAGCNTGAGAATTACTTTTTGAGGCATTNTTCGGCTTGATCTCCTTTCTTGTTATTATAAANATCTTTTTAAGANACCACGATATTACAGATAAGCGCGTGAATCACCGATATGATCAATCCTCCAGATTTTCTTCACCGCTTATTATTACGGGTGCGTTCAAGGTCACCTCCGTCTTTTCCTTGAACAGTCCGTATCTTTTTCCCATAAGNTCCGCGGCCTTTAAGCGTTCCTTGGCGGAAACCGTTATATAAGTGGTGGTCTCGCCGCTGTCGCTGATAGAGGTTTTGGTTTGCTCCCCACAGTTNCCCCGCATTACNGAGGTCAGNTATTCGGTTATCTCCTGAACGTCGGCTATCTTTTCGCTGTGAATGGCTTCCATTTGAGTTTCAAGATACTGCTGTACCTTTGGGGATTTCAAAAGCTTATCCGCCGAGCCGGGNGCGTANCCGCTTCTGATAGCNGCCTGAGTGGCGTTGCAGTCAATAAGATATTCNTCGCAAAAACGTTTTTGTCGGTCGGTCATTTTTTATCCTTTCTTTTTTTGTTCATTTCATAAGGAGATTTGTGAGTATTCGTTTTCAAACGTGTCGTCCTGCCGGTCGTCTTCATGATCGGGTCTGCATTCGGAACGGCAGTAAGGNCAGGAAACGTACAAATCCCCGTAGATGTGATCGTAATGCTGTATCGTTTCATCGGGTGTGAGACGAACACCGCATAGGGTACATAGATAGTTGCGCATAACAGCTCCTTTCTTTTTGTTTTTTATATAGACCTGTTCGGTAACCTCCGAAGCACCGTCTTGCTTGTCTTTTTTGCGAAAGGCTTTGTGTACCTCACTTGCGGTACATACAGTACAGCGGCGTTCGGCACACTTTGCCTTTCGCCAAAAATCCTGCGCAATCCGGCACTTCTCCGGTTATCGAACAGGTCTTATGAAAGAAAAATGGGGTTGTGAACGGTTAAGTGTATTTTTAAGATACTACATAATTAAAAATACAGGCAATCACAAGGCAGATCGATTTAAAAGACACTTAAAGAATAAAACTTTTTAACCCAAATATATATTATTGTTTTTCATATCTAAATTTTATATACATCAGTTTCTTTTTACGATACTTAGATGATACCACATCTATTTTCCGTTGTCAATAGCAAGTATCTTAATTTTCCGTTATGCACAAAAAATCTTGACAAAAATATAAAAATATGATACAATTTTTACAAGATAAAAAATGAGCTTTTCCGAAAAAGGTTTACAATCAATTTATCTTTTTGTAAAAAAATCGGCTATGCTTCAAAGAAAAAAACAGTATTAAATAACAGGAGAAAAAAATCATGAGAGATATAGGCGCGTATATAAAACAGCTTCGCACCGAAAGGGGCATGACGCAGGAGGAAGTAGGAAAAATCATCGGCGTTCAGAAAGCTGCGGTGCAGAAGTGGGAAAACGGCACCGTAAGAAATCTTAAGCGCAGCACTATTTTAAAGCTTGCGGATTATTTCGGGGTCTCCCCGGCAAGCTTTGTGGACGAGGAGGACTCGGAGGCTTTAAAAATAGCCGATATTTACACCGACGGCTTTTACAGAATACCTGTTTTTGAAAGCGTGTCGGCGGGCTTCGGCGCGTATGCGGATTCGGCGGTGGTCGACTATGTGCCGCTTCTTGTAAGAAATCCTTCGGAAGCCCCGCTGCTTATGGGATTAAAGGTTCACGGCGACAGCATGTACCCTAAAATTGAGGACGGGGATATTATAGTTGTAAGGAAGCAAACCTCGGTGGACAGCGGCAGCATTGCGGTGATCTTGGTGGACGGCGAGGAGGGACTTGTCAAAAAGATAGAATACGGCAAGGATTGGATCGAGCTTATTTCAATAAACCCCGAGTATAAGTCAAGACGGTTTGAGGGCGCGGAAGTGGACCGTTTGAGAGTGGTGGGGCTTGTGAAACAGATCATTAAAGAGGTTTAAAAAAGGTGTAGAATAAAATTAGATAGCAAAACAAACTATTTTTATATAAAAAATAAAGAAAATATTTAATAAGCTTATTGCAAAATTCTCTGTTTTTTGATAAAATATAATAAATAAGTAACGGAGGTTTAAAGCGATGAGCAGCAACAATACAGCTTTATTGGACGCTGCCGCGGAAAGCGGCGTCAAAAAAGCAACGGAGAATGTCATTAACCGCGCGGTCAATGCGGCCGCGGATTTTGTCCAAAAGAAGTACAAGGAACATCAAGTCGACATTCGTACGGCGTTTGAACGGTATCTGGATAACGCGTCATGCCGTTACAATCAGATTCGTACGCTTGCAACAGGAACCGAACCTCGATCTATTATCGGAGATGACAGTATTTATGTAGACATAGGCGTTCAGTATCACAATCAGGAAATTGCTACATCAACGGTAGAGCCTATGTTGAATATCAGCAACAACATTTTAATTTTAGGCAGCGGCGGAGTCGGAAAGTCCATGCTTATGCGCTATCTGTTTTTAAACACAGCAACAAGAGGAGATTATGTTCCCGTGCTTCTGGAACTGCGGCGAGTAAGCAATCAGGCTCCCGGGGAAATATCCATATTAGAGCTGATATACACCTGTATGAAAGATTTTGACGTACAGCTAAACAAGGAACAATTTGAGTACAGCTTACGCTCGGGATGCTATCTGTTTTTATTGGACGGTTTTGATGAAGTAAAAGAGGTATTGACTCCCGAAACTGCCGAAGCAATTCAATCATTTTGTGCCAAGTACCCTAAAAACCCTTGCATTATAACATCAAGACCTCGTCATGACATAAAACCGCTTGAAACCTTTACGGTGTTGGAATCCATGACTCTTAGTAAAAGTCAAGCCGTACTTTTAGCGTCAAAAATATGGACTGAGGACGAGAAAACAAAAGAGTTTTGCAAACAGCTTAACGAAACACTTTATATACGGCACAAGGACTTTGCGGAAAATCCTCTTCTTTTGTCAATGATGTTTCTTACTTTTATGCGCAACAACTCAATTCCTAATCATCTGTCCGATTTTTATCAAAAGGCGTATGAAGCTTTATACAGTGCTCATGACAATCATGACAAGGGATATTATAAAAGAGATTTCAAGTGTAAAAACTTAGACGAAGGTAAATTTAAACTACTTCTTTCTCGCTTTTGTTTTCAAACTTACTTTGATGAAATATATGAATTTCCGGAAAAAGAAATTTTATCTTACTTAAAGAAGAGCATTCATAAATTAGAATTAGAAGATATGACAGCCAAGGATTACTTGACAGACATACGAAATGCAGTATGTATGATTGTAAAGGAGGGTGATATATACCGTTTTTCTCACCGCTCATTTCAAACATATTTTGCAGCTTGTTATACTAATAAATTAAAGGACGAAGACCAAAAAGAATTATTCATTAAAGTATTATCTAATGATTCATATTATAATAAGCGTGATTATTATGAATTGTTAATTCAAATCGAATCGGAACGTTTTGTCGTAAACGCTTTAGAAGAAGGACTGCGTATTATTCAAAATAAAACAGATTCCGCACCGAAACCAGATATTTTTTTCTTGCAAAAACGGTTTCGAGATGTTGGTATTGTTAATGTAGATACAACGGAAAGAATTAACTTTAGTATAAATAACAAACCTACGTATTACTTTTTCAATGTTATTGAACTTTTTAAGAAATACATTTACAAAATGAATCCTGCTTCTTTTGATAATGATAGTGCTTTTAATAATATAAAAAAAATTAAAAAATATATAATCAAGATCTCAAATTCACAAACGCCTAAACGTATAAAAAGAATAAGAATTTCATTTGAAAAAATTGATGAATCCGATTGCTTAACCGAAGCTGAATGTAATGATTTTTATTCTATTGTCAACCGAGTTGCACGCACTTCCGAGATAAGAGACGGAATTCGCAAATGGCTGCACCAACTCGACGTAAAGCGTAATAACCTTAAATCCAAAAA
>JAAVIF010000026.1 GCA_014799365.1 Oscillospiraceae bacterium | reverse complement strand
GGTAATAGATTTTCTATTCTTTTCCATTGTTCGTTTGTTATTTCATATCTACTCATGTTTTTATTTTACCATTTTTTGCCTTTTTGTGCAACTTTTATTTTTCAAACAATGCCTAGTATAAAAAGATTTTTAATTGAGTCGTTAAAACTTGTGTAATATTGTTTTTTCCGATGCCAACGTTCCGTCGCCCAACATGCTTTTCTTTCTTTTTATATAATAGGCAATACCAACTGTGTCTGCCAAAAGCCAGCCGATAGGAACCGACCACCATATTCCCACAACACCGACAGTGGGAATAGAAGAGAGCGTATAGGCCAACAGCACTCGTGTTCCGAGAGAAAATACAGTAAGCACCACTGACATATGCGGTTTGCCCAGTGCGCGATAAAATCCATACAGCAGAAAAAGAAAACCAATTCCGAAATAAAATGCCCCTTCAATACGCAGATAACGTACGCCCTCGGCAATAATAGCCGTTTCCTCTGCCCGAACAAATATAAGCATCAGCGGACGCGCAAATATCCATACACCGGCGGATATCACAGCGCAGAAAATCAATGATAGGGCAGCCGCGCCTTTCAATCCTCTTCGGATACGTTCGGGCTTCTTTGCACCGTAATTCTGTGCAATAAATGTGGAAAATGCGTTTCCGAAATCCTGCACCGGCATATATGCGAACGCGTCGATTTTGACTGCGGCAGCAAACGCTGTCATAACCGCAGAGCCAAAGCTGTTGACTACTCCCTGCACCAACAATATACCCAAATTCATAACGGACTGCTGTATGCACGTCAGTATGGAGAAACCTGTAATATCTCGTATACATCGGCTGCTGATACGAATTTCTTCTTTTTTGAATTTCAGATACGGAACGCATTTCAGAGAATATAATGCGATTCCAATCCCCGAAATATATTGCGCTATTACAGTAGCCTCCGCCGCACCTGACACACCTCTCTTTAAACCGAGCACAAACCAGAAGTCAAGTCCGATATTCAACACTGCAGAGACCGCGAGAAACACAAGCGGCACAACGGAATTTCCGACCGATCTCAGCAGGGAAGCGAAGTAGTTATAAAGGAATGTCGCGAATATCCCGCAGAAAATAACCGCGAGGTAATTACGCATGTATTCCCATACCTCGGGAGGTATATTCATAAATATCTCTATTTTGTCCAAAAGAACAAACGCTGTTATGTTGAGGATTATTGTCAGCAATAGAATAAGCAGGAAGGATGCACATATCCCATCCTTTAATCCCTTTTCGTCTTTTTCTCCGAAGCGAATTGAAAAAAACGCCCCGCTTCCCATGCACAACCCTAACAGGATCGAAGTTAGGAATGTCATAAGTGTAAACGAGGAGCCTACCGCTGCCAAGGCGTCTGATCCGAGAAATCTGCCTACGATCAGCGTGTCGGCAATATTATAGCATTGCTGCAATAGATTGCCAAGCACCATAGGAGCAGCGAAGATCAGCATTGATCTCATGATCGGGCCGTGGGTCATGTCCGTCTGCATATATTCCCGGATTCCTTTCACAAAAATATACTGTTTTAACATTTTCTCCAAACAGAAAATCGAAGACTGTTAAATTCAGCCTGCGGTTGGTTATTATATAAAGAAAAAGCTATATTCTTTATGCGTTTAGCTTTAAAATGTAGCTTTCAACTTGTGATTCGTTGACAAAAAAGATTTTTTCTTCACGCCAAAAATGCGCAACTTATAATATTTTGGTACCCATATAAACTTTTAGAATAGGTCTTTGCAGATTCATTGATCATCTTCTTATATCCGTTTAGGCTGAGTTCCTTAAGAATATCGCGTCCTTCGTGTACTCTAATACTACCACGGGTACAATTTCTATTTTTATGATTTCTTAAATAATTTTCTGCATTCTTTTTCTACATTTTACTTATTACCATTTTGGTGTACGTTCCCAAAACCTTCCATTGCATTAACCATAAAAATTTTTCCGCGCCGTAATGGTCGGTATAAGTTTTATTTATAATATCAAGCTCTTTTCCGTTTGTTATATGTATTGTGAATTTGTTTTTCGGGGTTTTGATTATAAAGTCGGAGCCATTTATTATCGGTTTGTGCATTGTTACAAGATTTTCCGTAACTACCCATTCACCGCTCAGTCGGAAGCTGTCAGTCACGGTGCAGATCCCGCTGTCTCTTTCAAACAGAAAGCTGCGTGTGACCTTATCATCTGCGGAAAGCCCGTATGCGGCTTCAATATCCAGCTCCGTTTTTCCGTTACCGTCCGAAACAAATCCCGAAGCTCTGTACTGTGCGCCGGTAAGCTGTTCCTTTCCGTCTATCATGGGCACGTTATGTCCGAGTGAACGGCAGCAGATATTTTCATAGCGGTTTTCGTTAAAATAGTCCTTTGTATATTCCCCTGCGCCGATGTCGTCTAAAACGCTCTCACCCTCACAGGCATAGATAAAGCTGCCCACGTCATTGTGGTTATGAGGCTCGTCGTTGTGACCGCCCTTTGCCGCCAATACGCAATCGTTATACGATTTGCAGACAAACCACTGTGCATAAGGCAGTACCGTGTGCCATTCGCTTTTTGAATTGGCAGTATCAACGTGCTGATTTGTCCAGAAATAGTCTCTGGATAAAATAACGTAACGATAGCAGTTATCCGATTCCAGATCCGCCGCAAGGGATATGTCGGGAAATTCTACCCCCGAATAACGCCTTGACAGATAGGCCGTAAGTCCAAGTCTGTATTTTTCGTCCCGTTGACTGTCGGAAAAGCTGACCGTAACATTTCCTGTGAGAAAGCATTTCTGCTGAAACAGTGCCATATTTTTCAGCTTAGCATTTTCAAATAGATCAACCTTTCCCTCGGAATACCTGTACATTAAATCGGCATACGCGGCAAAAAAACTCATGCCGTATGTATAATATCCCAGCCCCTCAAGACACGCCCCGTCCTCACTGAAGCCCCCGATATAATTCATGATTGAGCTGTTGATACGTTCCAGCAGTTTATCTAACCTTGTTCTGTTATTTTGCATGAGGTAAATGGCCGCCCCGCCTATTGAACCGCAGCATACGGCGCACCAGTTCATTTGAGAGGCTTCCCATGAGGAGTAGGGGAAGCTGCTTTCCGCAAAAGGGTCAAGCACCCGCCTGAATACCTCGCTGCGGACTTGTTCCTGCAAGTCGGCGGACAGCTTGCTTTTCAACAGGCAGGTTATTTCAGCTAAAGAAAATGCCGTTTCCGCTGCAAATAGATCGATGGATGTCCTCCAATATTTGCCGCTTCTGTTGACATGAGCGGGCAGTGCCCAGCACTCCTCATCGCATATAGCTTTGATTATCTCTTCAAGGCTGGAAATGTGGCTTTGCTCGCCGTACATAATTGACAGCATTGCATAAACCGTTAAAAATTTACGCCTTTTAAAATACACCTTTTCGTATTCCAAGCGATTGCCCTTGCGCTCAAATAAGGAAAATAAATCCTCTGTCAATTGCGGTATTTTCTCTTTGTCTAATTCCTTGCCCGCATTTATGAATTGTTCTTGATAACTGTTTAAAAAATCGGTAAACCCGTTTTCCATTGCTTATCCTTATTCCACATTATATACTTCATTAAAAAATCCGGAATCAGACGGTTTTATTCCTGCCGCGTCAAGATGAGACGTATCTCCGAGCTTTTTGCATCTGAATACTGCCTTTCCTTTTTCTCTTTCTTCGGTTGCTGCAACCGTTACTGATGTCGGAGCCACAAAGAAATTCTGCCACATTACAGGCGCGGATATTCCGAATAAGTGAGATAAAATTACAAACTGTACTCCCAAATGGCAGAAGAACACTATTGTTTTTGTATTTCCCTGCTTGGTGGTGTAGATACCTTTGTTTCTTATATATCCGTATTCGGATAAAATCTCATCAATCCCATTGCACACGCGTTCATATTCTTCGGAAACGCCGCCTGTTCTCATAAGGCCGCTTTTGTGCCAGCCGTCTTTGTCGTATAATTCCGGTTGTTCTGTCCAATATGCCGGCATCAGATCCCACGGAATTCTACCCTCGCCCGTTTGCGGATCGGTAATTCTTATGTAAAACTCACGCAGCCAATCTTTCGTTTCGGCAGTTCTATTCATCAATTTCAGTGATACACTTGCCGTATCCTGCGCTCTGCCCAATGGTGAGCAATAAATCTTATCAATATCCCATTTTGATACACGCTTGGACAATGCTTCGGCTTCCTTCCACCCTCGCTCGGTCAGTGTATCATTTGCATAGTCGGGATCTCCGTGTCGTATAAATATCAGCTTCAAATTATTCTACCTCCCTGCTTTATTTTTTCTATTTTTAAATCTTTACTTGTAGTGTTATCTTGACAATGGAAAAAGGGCGAATGGTTTTCCGCCTTGCCAAAATCGCCGGATTTGTCTACGAAAATGCTTAATAAGCTCATTTTTCCTCTCTGAAACAAAAAATGACGGGGAAGTGTCCCCGTCTGCGGTGGCCCAGATCAAAAGACCAAGCCAAGGCACAGCAAGCTGCACCTTTATTATTTTTATATTATATCATATTTATTATGATATGTCAAGCGAAAAAATTTGAAATTCATGAAAGGAATTTTATGAACATAACACAAATTATAGATTAATTTATAGCATCACTCAATGTGATTTGTACTCACTCGGCAATATGCTACCACTCTGAGTTTTTCCATACCCTCCAAATAGAAAATCGCAGACTGTTCAAACCTGCGGTTAGTTATTGTACAAAATAAAAAACTACATTCTTTGTGCGTTTTGCACTAAAAATGTAGCTTTCAACTTGTGACAACGTTACAAAAAGATTTTTGGTATTAGGAATTACTTCAAACAATTTTTTCAAATACCATAGTAGCTTGAATGCGATCTCCGCCAAGCATCCCCTTGCTGCCTCCGTTGGAAGTGGTTATAGTATGTAATCTGTATCCCTTGGATGCTTGATCGTTAATCACAGCTTCCAATTCGGTTAAATTACCCGAACCTGTTCCCAAAAATTTTTCTTTAAGTGTTACCTGAAGAACAACATATTGCAATGCTCGACCAGAAGCAGTGGAAAATGTTGATGAATCCGCATAATTGGGCATAATGAATAATCCTCCTGATAAAAAATTCTTTGAGTATAGCATGTCAGTTGTATGAGTTGCGAACCGGAATACCTCTCTTAAGAAAGTATGGATATTAAAAAATGAAGTTCAGTTAATAACCGAACTTTATTGAATATAGCACTATGGTGTTGGTGCCGCTGACCGGACTTGAACCGGTACGGTATTTCTACCGAGGGATTTTAAGTCCCTTGTGTCTGCCTATTCCACCACAGCGGCTTTTGACCTAATTATTATACAACATTATCCAAAAAAAGTCAAGCGATTTTTTCAACTTGGTTATGATTTGAAATTTGAATTTTCACATAAATAAGAAAAAGACATGTATACCTTTTATATCCGTTAAATTTGAGGTTATGTTTATTTTTTAAAGAAAAAATAAACAATTCCACTCACTTTTTTATTGCCGCCCTGTACCTAAAAAATATGGAATTATTCACCTAATCCGCTTTCTTCGTCAATTCCCGTATTCTCATATTCCTCTCCGATTTCCTCAATGATTTGCCTTATTTCTTCAACACCCTCGCCTGTTTCCGCGGAAAAAGGGATAACCGTAATTTGATCTGCGCACGGCAATTCGGTTTGCAGTGCTTTCATTCGTGCTTCTCTCTGCGTTTTTTTTAGCTTATCCGCCTTGGTTAGCACTATCACAAAAGGAATTTCGCTGTCGATAAGGAAATTTATCATGTGTATATCGTCGTCGGTGGGCGGATGACGGAAATCCACTAACTGGAACACCAACCCCAGGTCTCTGTCTGCCTGTAAATATCCTTCAATAAGACCCGCCCAACGTTGTTTCTCCGTTTTTGCGACCTTCGCGTAGCCGTAGCCCGGTAGGTCCACAATGTGTATATTTTCCAAGCCGTAAAAGTTGATTGTAACCGTTTTTCCGGGGGTAGCACTGACTCTTGCAAGAGCCTTGCGGTTGAATATCTTGTTGATCAGAGAGGATTTTCCAACGTTGGAACGTCCCGAAAAGGCTATTTCAACCCTGTCGGACGGCGGTATCTGATTGAATTTTCCGTATGACGTCAAAAATTCCGCTTTATTATAGTTCATCGGTGATATTCCTTTCTTTTTATGTCATGGAAATGTTACTCAAGATTTTTTAAACCGTCGTACAGCTCTGTAAAGGATTTATTCAGATTGCATCGGCCGAAGGAGATCTCTTTGTTTTCTCCGAATTCAAAAAGGAAACATTTTGTAAGCTCCTCAACAGTTTGCTCCAGCGTTTCAAAAAATCCTCGGTAAGCAAAATTACAGGCGGGTGTGTTTTCCTCGAAAATGCTTAAGATCAATCCTTCCGTCACTTGATCCAATGGATACATTTTAAGGTGCATCAGTTCGTGTACAATGACCTCTTCAAGATTTTCCTGTTTTGGATTTTCTTCGTTCAAAAGCAGTATAGCTTTTTTATCGGTACAGTCTATCTTGAAATCGCCTGTTTTTGTCCAGTTTTTGTCGTTGACAAGTTCGAGCTTTATATCCCAATCGGGAGTAAGTCTTAATTTGCCGCACCATTTTTCAAATAAGGCCTGTATTTTTTCTCTGTCCATATAAATTCCCTCACACAACAGTAATGCCCAAATTATAACACACTGAAAATAATATGTCAAGCGCGTTACGATCCGCTCCTGTTATTGAAAAATAATAAGGGAACATTTAAAAAATTATAAATTTGTAACCGTTTTGTAATTGACATTATTGGAAATAAAAGGTATACTTGTTTAAGACAAATTAAAGAAAGGGAACTGAACTTACATGAAAATAAGGCTTGCGGGCTTGGTTGCCGATTCCATAGTCGACGGACCCGGCTTTCGCTTTACTATATTTACACAGGGCTGTCCTCATCACTGCGAGGGCTGTCATAATCCTCAAACTCATGACTTTAACGGCGGCAGATATGCCGACTGCGATAAAATCATAGAAAAAATCTGTCAGAACAAGCTTACTGCGGGAGTGACCTTTTCGGGAGGAGAGCCATTTTGTCAGCCCGAGCCCTGCGCTTATACCGCCAAAAGGCTTAAGGGGCTTGATTATCACTTAATGGCTTTTACGGGCTACACCTTTGAACAGCTTTTTGAAATGTCGCAAAAGGACAAATATGTGAAA
The DNA here is from genome assembly GCA_014799365.1 of Oscillospiraceae bacterium. Taxonomy (GTDB): domain Bacteria; phylum Bacillota; class Clostridia; order Oscillospirales; family Ruminococcaceae; genus Ruminiclostridium_E. The sequence goes on along the minus strand of JAAVIF010000026.1, from coordinate 158,117 downwards.
GAATTTTTAAGTTGTTTGGATATAATAATTGACGGTAAGTTTGATTTATCTCAGCGCAGTCTGGAGCTTAAGTACAAGGGAAGTAAAAATCAGCGTACAATAGATGTACAGGAAAGTTTGAAGCAGGGGAGAGCAGTGGAAATTGAAATATAAGAAAACAATAAAAACGGTGCTTTCGGTTGTTCTTGCTGCGGCTTTGACACTGACATCTTCCGCCTGCAAAAAGGACGACGGAACGGGATATATTTTTAAATACGATATTGCGGCCAATCCCGTGACTTTAGACCCTCAGACGGCCGCCGACAGCTCATCTTACGAAATAATCGCGAATATGTTTGAGGGACTTTTAAAGGTTGACAACGAGGGAAATATACAAAACGCGGTGGCGGAAAAATATACAGTCAGCGACGACGGTTTAATATACACTTTTAATTTGCGTAAAGACGTTTACTGGTACGACGGAGACGAATTTGAGGCTCCATGTACCGCGGACGATTTTGTATTTGCGTTTCAGCGGCTGTTTCGTCCAACCACAAAGTCAAAAACCGCGGACGGCTTTTTCTGCATAAAAAATTCGGAACAGATAAACAATGGGACTATCTCCGATATAACTGAGCTGGGCGTCAAAGCTCTTGACGAATACACCTTGGAGATCACCCTGAACGCTCCGAACCCCTCTTTTCCCGTAATGCTTACCACCGCTCCCGCAATGCCGTGCAGCCGCGAGTTTTACGAAAGCTCCGGCGGAAAGTACGGTCTTTACGGTGGCTCCGTCGCATCCAACGGCGCGTTTTACATTTTCCGCTGGAATTACGATCAGTGGAGCAGCGACAACAATAACATTATAATGAGGGCAAATAAGAAAAATAACGAAAATAATGACATAGCACCTTACGGACTTAACTTTTTCATTGAAGAGACGGACAGCTACCAAAATTTTCTGGACGAGCAAAGCCACGTTTATATCACATCGGGAGTGGAAGCGATACAGCTTTTGAACTTAGGCTATGAAAACACCGAAAGTAAGACAAGAATATGGGGAGTACTTTTTAACACAAAAAGCAAATCCTTCGGAAACGAAAGCTTACGGCAGGCCTTGGCTTACAGTATTCAAAGGGAAGTTCTTGAGATAAATTCGGTTGGATACGATAAAGCGGCGGGGATCGTTCCAACGGTTATAAACATAGGAGAACAAGGCTACCGTGAATTGGCGGATAAGGAATGCTACCTGCCGTACAACAGCTTTCTTGCGGAAAAATCAATTGAAGAGGCCTTGGAAAACGTCAGCAAAAACTCGTGGTCGGGACTTACGATATATGTTCCCGATGACGACGTGATTTATGAATACATTTCAGATATTTCTCAGATGTGGCAGTCCGAACTGAATTTTTACTGCAACGTAAAGCGTCTTTCCGAAACTAATTATGAGACCGTGCTTCAAAGCGGAGATTTTGATTTTATTGTTGCGGATATTTCGGGAAATTTCAACAGCCCATATTCTTACTTATCCTCTTTTTCCTCTGCCGGCGGCAGCAATTACAGCGGATATGTCAATTCCAGTTTTAACGTATTACTGTCAAGGGCGGAAAATTCGGCTACCGAAAAGGAAAGTGCCGATCTGTATTATCAGGCGGAAAAAACGATAGTTGATTCCGCGGTGTTTATACCTCTGCTGAATCAAAGCGAGTATGCTTTTTTTGGCGAGGACTGCGAGGGAATAATATACAATCCCTTTAGCAAAACGGTTATTTTTAAGGAAGCAAAAAAATTCTGATATGTGGACTTATGTTATAAATAAAACCGCCCCGTTTGGCACATAAGGGGCGGTTTGTTTTTTGTTTATTATTTTTAACCTTTTTTTATTTTACATAAGCTTTTATTTATTTTATTTACATTATGCCTTCCCGTTACAAACATTATTATCCATATAACCGCAAAGATCAAAGCAAAAATTCCGAAATAGCTTATAAAGCCGGTAACGCTGTGTTCCATCCAATGAGTAAAGTAGGCAACGGGGAGCATTATAAGCGAAGCAGCAAGGAAATATAATCCCGTTTGTTTTACAATATTCAGGCTTTCATTTTCCCATATCAAGGATATAGCACCAAAGCCGGAACCTAAAATTCCGCAAAGCAACGCTTGAAGAACCACCGCGTTGATCTCGTTTCCCACAGTGTCGATAAGCTCGGGTACACAAGGTGAATAGTATCCGTTTGCAAGTACGAGTGAAACGGCAATGGTAATTAAATACCCAAGCGCGATACCTATCGGGAATCCTATAAGAACGCGTAACAGTACTTTCTTTTTCATAATTATGATCAATCCTTTCATTATAATCCCAATATTTTTTTGATTTTTGAAACATACCTTCTTGACACATACGTCATCGCTCCGTTTGACAGCTTTACGCAGATCGTGCCGGTAAAGCTCATATCAAAATGGTTTACTTTTTTGAGGTTGATAATTTCCGAGTTAGAAATACGTACAAAGAGATCGTTGTCAAGTAATTCTTCAAGCTCGTAAAGCCTGCGGCGAACAATATATTCTCCTTTGTCGGTTACTGCAACCGTTTTGCCCGAGTCGGCGTAAATTCTGATAAGCTCCGACCGTTCCAGTATCTCCACAGTATCACCCTTAACTCCCGAAATTATTTGAGGATTATCCTCCGACAGCCTTTTTATGATATTGTTGACCCTTTCTGTAATTGAAGCCGTCATAATAATTATTTTTGGATCAATATATGAGCTGTCGATTTTTATTTCGACGTTCATTGTGCTTCACCTCCTCCCGATATGGATATTATAAGGAAAATAAATCATATTTTCAACCGTTTTTCGGTAATCGGTATGATTTGAGATATAAACGGTCAGAAAAACACCGTATTGTGAAAACGGCAGCAGGAAAAAACCTGCCGCCGTTTATATCATTATAATATTGAGGCTATACACCTGTGGAACCAAAGCCGCCGCTCCCTCTTACGGTATCTGACAGCTCATCGGCACTCTCATACTCCGTATCTTCCACAGGCATTATGATCAACTGAGCGATACGGTCTCCCGCATTTATAGTATATTCCTTGTCGCTGTGATTGATAACGGGCACCGAAATTTCTCCTCTGTAATCACTGTCGATAACTCCGACGCAGTTTGCAAGTGAAACACCGTGCTTGCTTGCAACGGAGCTTCTCGGAAAGACAAATCCGCCGTAACCCAATGGGATTTCCATTGCCAAACCTGTCGGAATAAGCAGTCTTTCACCCGGGCTGACAACAGCGGAAGCATTTATACAAGCAAACAAGTCCGCACCTACGCTTCCCGCTGTTGCTTTGTAAGGCAGTTTTGCGTTTTCCCTTGTTTTAATTACTTTAATTTTCACCTTTACTCCACTCCTCTGTAATAAAGTCCCGCGGTAATGTTTCCATTGGGCCTTTCTCCTTTTTTAAAGCCGTTTAAAACATCTCCCACATTTTTTTCATCGGTAAACCTCATAACAAAGAAATGCACAGCAGGGAAGTCGGAGAGCTTGTTTGCAACGGTCAATATATTGGGGTTTAACAGCTCCACCGTATTGGAACAAAGAGTGCGTATCTTTTCTCCCTTTCTGTCCTCCAAATATCTTCCGCAGTTTTTCCCGTTATTGCAGGGCTTTCCGTCGTTTATGGGACAGCGTCTTGTTATCATCAAGGGGAGTCTGCCGTAAGCGATTATTCCAAACGGAATTTTACAGTTAATATCTCTTATTCTCCTTGCGGTAAGCTCACAGGATAGAATAATATCCGAAAAGCCCTGATCCGCAAAAAAGCATGCCGCCCTGCTGTTTGATATATTCAGCCTTAAACCGCCGTGCGGCGTCATTTCCGCTTTTTGTATCAACGGAATATGCCCTACCGTGTGAGCCAAAGCATGGTTATATCCAATGGCTTTAAGCTCTTTTAGCCTTTGAAGCGTTTTTTCCTCGCAGTCAGCCAAAAACACGGGAGGTACTGCTATTATTTTATCTTTTTCGGGCGTATCGGAGCCAAGTAACCCTATCGGCGCGTAAACAAGCTGAAATTCCCGCCGCGCCAAAGCCTGCGAAAGCTGGTTTTCGCTGTTTACCTCCGCTCTTAAATTCATGTTATAGTTTTCCATGCCTTAATTATAACAGAAACGAATTAAATAATCAATAAAAGCTTGAGATATTTTATTGAGTTTCTTTTTTTTAACGACATAAATTATTGGAAGGAATATAAGATTTTCGTTTAAAAAAGATACGGAATGCAAAAAAATGCAATTCAAAATAATTAACAAAAATTTGTATCAGATAATTTAAATTTTAGTAATAATATATGAATTTATAGGAAAAACTGTTGAAAAAATAAGATAAGGGATTGAAAAAACATTATAATAGGTTTAAAATATGAAACTGAACAAAAAGCGCATAAAAAAAACGATTGATTTGTTCGGTAGTTTGATTGAACCGCGGCGGGTTCAAAAATCATAATGGAAAGGTCGGTATCTATATGCAGGAATTAGTTACGGGAACCTCTATTCGGCATATTGTTGAACTTGATAAAAAGGCGCGGGAAAGAGTTGCACAAGCAAAAAAGCAGGCAGAGGAAATCGACTTTGAGGCAGAAAGCAAGAAAAAACAAATGGTTTCCGACTATAAAGAGCATGCTAAAAAAAGTCTTTTAAAGATGGAAGAATCGTACCGTGCCGAAGCCGACGAGAAAATATTGCAGATCGAAGCGGATAAAAAGAAGAAAACGGAAGATTTCGACAATGCTTTTTCATCTAACCGCGAAAGACTTGCCGATCAGGTATTTGAAGCGGTAACGGGCAAAAAACGGAGGGTTCGGAATGGCTGATGCAATCATAGCAAAAGCCAAATCTATCTATGGTAAGCAGCTCACAAGGTATGACTACAACAATCTTATTTATAAAAACAGTATAAGCGGTGTTGTGGCTTATCTTAAGGATACGGAGCGTTACCGTGAAGTCTTTCGCAACATAAATGAAGCGCAGATTCACCGCGGACAGGTGGAGCAAATGCTCTCAAAGGAAGTGTTTGAGCTTTATTTTAAGCTATGCAGGTTTATGTCGGCAGACAAAAGCAGCTTTTGCAATTACTTGATAAAGGAAACGGAAGTAAAACAAATCATTTCCGCTTTGATGTATATCAAAGCAAGGTCCGCAGACGGATATTTGCTTGAGATGCCGGCTTATCTGATGGATTACATTTCCTTTGATATGATGAAGCTCAGTAAGGCGGGGGATTATGAACAGGTGCTGGAGGTTTTGGCCGATACGCCTTATTGCAAGGTATTGAGGCCTATTTTGACAGGCAGCGGAAGCCATGATCTGGAGGAATGCGCGGTAGCACTTTACGCGTGGTATATACGTTGGGCGTTTAAGGCGATCGGGCGCAATTACAAGGGCAGGGAAGCGAAAGAGCTCAAAGAGATATTTATGCGTCAGTCGGATCTGTCAAATATAATGCTGTGTTACCGTAAACGCAGCCTCTTTAGCGAGGATACCGAAACAATAAAAAAATCGCTTCGCAGCACTCACTATTTGGTAACTCCCGCAATGCTGGATGAGATTTTGGCACAGCCCGATGCGGACGTTCAGCTTTTGGCACTGCTTAAGAGGATTTATTTTAAAAGCAAAATCAATTATGATCCCGAAAATCTTGAAATATCAATTCACAGGTATAATTACAATTATTATAAAAAGCAGCTCAGCTTTACAAGCAACGGAACAATGGCTTTATACTCCTTAATGGGTTTATGCGAGATAGAGCGTTCCAATCTTCAGAAAATCATAGAGGGCGCGAGATATAATCGTTTGCCTTCCGAAACAGAGCAGCTTTTGGTATTTTAATAATTTTAATATTTTAAACAGAATTGGACGGTTGATTATGGCAATTGAAAAAATGTCCCTTGTTCATATCGAGGGTGCTCTGAAAAGAGTAAACAAGACCCTTATGAAGTGCTGTGAAAGCAACTGTTTTCATATTATCACCAATAAGGGCGGAGATAAAGACGGAAGCGGAGGTTTTCGTTCATTGAAGTCAAAAAGTCCGTTTACTTCGCTTGTTAACCGCGCCAAGGCTTTGGCGGACGATCTGGAAATTGAGATAAAGCGAGTGGATTACGATGATGTAAATATGAACGTCACCGTAGACTTTGACAGTTATCTTAAAAGCATTGAAAACAGATTAAACGAGCTTACGGAGAAAAAGCGCGGTCTCGAAGAAGACTTAAGGGAACACAGCATGTCTCTTATGCGTGTTGAAAAGCTTTCGGGATTTGATACCGATTTCTCGGAGGTTTTTGCGTGTAAGTATATCAAGCTCAGATTCGGCAGACTTCCTTTGGACAGCGTTCCCAAGCTTGAATATTACAATGACAGGAATTTTATGTATTACAGCTTTTCCGAGGAAAACGGCTACGCGCAGATTCTTTATTTAACTCCCGTTGTCGACGCGGCGGAAATAGACAATATATTCGCTTCGCTGTTTTTTGAGCGTATACATTTGCCGGATTATTTTCAAGGCAATGCCGATGAAGCTAAAACCTCAATGATAAAGCTGGTTACCGAAGAAAACGAACGTTTGGAAGCGGTAAAGGCGGAAATAAGGGCATTAAGTCTCGAGGTGGAGGAAAACTTCCTTAAAGCGGTCAGCAAGCTTATTGCAATAGATCAAAGCTATGATCTGCGTCAGAATGTTTCTGCCGTAAACAATAAGTTTTATATGTCGGGATATGTTCCCAAACGTAAATTAAAGGAGTTTATAGCGTCTGTTGAAAGTGTTTCCGATGTTCGTGCGGAGGAAAGACCTTTGGACAGCGAACCAAATTCGGATCCGCCTGTATTGCTGAGAAACTGCTGGCTGTTCCGTCCCTTTGAGATGTTTGTCAAGATGTACGGTTTGCCGAATTACAAGTGCTTTGATCCCACGCCTTATGTGGCGGTAACATATATGCTTATTTTCGGCATCATGTTCGGAGATCTGGGTCAAGGCTTACTGATAACCGTTTTCGGTATTATTCTTGACAAATGGCGCAAAGTAAAGCTTGCTCCTATAATGCAGAGAATAGGAATTACCAGCGCGATATTCGGCGTACTTTACGGATCGGTATTCGGAAACGAGGAGATCATTCAGCCTTTCTTTAAAATCCCCTCCGTATATCAAGCCTTGGGTTACGCTTCGGCTCCCGAGGATATTTTCCAGATTTCATCATTGCTGCTTATTGCCGCTATCGGAATCGGAGTTGTACTGGTGCTTATATCAATGGCTATGAACGTCGCCACCCATATACGCAAGCCCGATCGGCTGGCAGAGGCTATAATAAGCCCCAACGGAATAATTGGAATGGTTTTCTACGCTTCCGTTATGGCCGGTGTAGCGTTGCAGCTTGGTCTCGGAATAACGGTTCTCACAACTCCTTATGTGCTTTGCCTGATAATTTTGCCGTTGATTTTACTTTTCTTTAAAGAGCCTATCGTAAGCTTTAATGAAAAATTTGTAAGACCCGGTTCAAAGAAAAACCACGAAAAAATACTGCATGCCGCAAAATCATACAGTGACGCGGTGTCTGATCTTGACGCGGTAAACGACAGTGACGAAATGCTGGAAAATCTTATTCGGTCACGTTTTATCAAAGCCCAGTACGGCGTAATGGAATTGGATGAATACAGGAGGATCGGGGCAAACATAAACGGCAATTATGTATTTTATCCTTTCGAGAACGACGGAAAATATGTAATGGGAGTTTTTGTTACCTCTAACGTCGAGTATAGCAGCATTGAAAAGGGATTTTTAAATCTGGGATTTAAAAAGATGAAGATGCCCGAGCATATAAGCGATATAAGCAAGGCGCAGAATCTTCACCTTACCGATTATATTTCCGAAGTCAAAAAGGAGCATAAGTCGGTTGGCAATTTTATTATCGAGGGTATAATCGAGCTTTTTGAAAGCTGTCTCACCTATATTACCAATACCATGTCATTCCTTCGTATCGGCGGCTTTATTCTGAGCCATGCGGGTATGATGCTGGTAGTGTCCGTGCTTGCGGAAAGTGCGGGTGACGGTGCTATTATAGTTCAGATCTTGGGCAACCTTTTCGTAATAGGTATGGAGGGCTTTTTGGTGGGCATTCAGGTGCTTCGTCTTGAATTTTACGAGATATTCAGCCGTTTTTACAAAGGAGACGGAAAACCTTTCAGTCCCGTTGTTGCAAATTTTAACGCTGAGGACTGATTAATACTAATCCCTTTTAAAACTGTTGGATTAGTGTTTAGGGTGCAACCCTTTTTAAACTATGGATTTTTCCATAGTTTAAAAAGGGATTGGTATAAATCAGAGACCGAGCCAAAAGCGTATTTTGCTTTTGCAAGATATTGACAAAATAAATTTATTAAAAAGAAATATCGGAGGAATCAAAAATGGATAAAGCATATCTTTTTCTTATGCCTTTAGTAGCAGTAGCACTTATAATCATTCCCCTTGCGGTCGCTTTAAAGCGCAAAAAAGCGGGAAAACCCGTAAGTATTAAAAAGTCGATTCTTATTAACGCCTGCTCCTTTATCGGCTGCATGGCTCTTATGATCTGTATTATGCCTGCGTTTGTAGGAGCGGAGGCTGCCGAAGCCGCCGAAGAAGCGGTGGACGGTCTTGCGCAGGGCTTACAGTACATCGGTGCGGCTCTTTCAACAGGTCTTGCAACTATCGGTACCGGTATTGCGGTAGGCGGTGCTGCTCCTGCGGCTATCGGTGCTACCAGCGAGGACGAAAAGAACTTTACAAAGTCGCTTATATTTGTTGCGCTGGGTGAAGGCGTTGCGATTTACGGCTTGCTTATTTCCATACTTATTCTGTTCAGCTGATTTTTTCGTTATTTGAGAGAAAGGCTTATACAAATGAAATTTTATCTTATAAGCGATAATACCGATACACTTATGGGAATGAGATTAGCGGGGATCGAGGGCGTTTTGGTCCACGAAAAGGACGAGGTCATTTCAAAGCTCGAGCAGGCTATGAAAGACAAGGACATTGCAATTATCCTTATGACCGAAAAGCTGATAAATTTGTGTAAAGAGCAGGTATACGAGTTTAAGCTGAACTGCCCTAAGCCTCTTATAGTGGAAATATCCGATCGACACGGTACAAGCGATGTTACCGATACCATAAACAGCTATGTCAACGAGGCTATCGGTATAAAATTTTAAAAGAGGAGTAAAAGGCTATGCAGAATTTAGACAAGATAGCTCGCTTTGAGGAGGCAATCAACAGCGCGGCGGAAGCCGAAATAAACGCTTTGATCGAGGCCGCAAAGGCAAAAGCGGCAGAAGCGGTAGCCTGTGCCGATGAGGAATATTTGGAGAGAAGCTATCAGCTTGTTTCAAGTGAAGCTAAGAATATAAAGAGAAAGCTTGCTCATGAGGTTTCTCAAAAAAGCTTTGAAACATCAAAGGAAATTTTTGCTTACAGAAACAAATGTGTTGATGAGTTTTTCGGAGATTTGGCAAGGGAAATAATCGAATATTCAAAAACGGCCGAATACAATGAAAGCCTTTCCGAAATCCTCTCAGAAATCGACGGCGAAAAAAGCTTTGGGGATAACGCGGTCATATATGTTAAGTCCGAGGATGTGGAAAAGGTGAAAAAGCTGTATCCCTCAATAAAGGTTCAGGCCGATAAAAATATAAAGCTCGGCGGAGCTACGGTTTTTTATCCCGATGCTTCAATATATATTGATAAAACCTACGATAATGCTTTTGAGCAGCAAAAAACCGAATTTGTAAACAACAGCTTTATGCAGTTGTAATACTGTTTTTGACTCTTATCAAAAAATACGATCGGTGCAAAGCGGCGAAAATTTCCTACTTGAAAGGAATGATCATTTGAATACAATTTATTCTATAAACGGTTCCGTAATAAAGGTAAAGGACACCAAGGACTTTTCCATGAGAGAAATGGTTTATGTCGGGGAAAAGAAGCTTATCGGCGAGGTTATAGGAGTAACCTCTCAGCTTACCGTTATACAGGTTTATGAGAATACCGACGGACTTAAGGTGGGCGAACAGGTTTTAAGCACGGGTACTCCCATGTGCGCTCAGTTGGGTCCCGGAATAATTTCAAATATATACGACGGTATCGAGCGTCCCTTGGGTGATATGAAGAAGCTTTCGGGAGCTTTTGTATCTGAGGGCAGCAACATTCCCGCTTTGGACGGCGAAAGACTGTTTGATGTCACATTGACCGTTAAGGTGGGAGATACGGTTACGGCGGGACAGATTTACGCCACCTGCCCCGAAACGCCCTTGCTGCTTCATAAGTGCATGATACCTCCCTCAATCAAAACTGCTAAGGTCACTTTTGCGGCGTCAGACGGACAGTACAGGGTTAACGACACCGTGCTTAAGCTGTCCGTTGAGGGTGAGGAAGCGGAAACAGAGCTTACTCTTTGTCAGAAATGGCCTATAAGAGACCCGAGACCGTCAAAACGCCGTTTACCTATTACCAAGCCTTTGATCACGGGACAGCGTATAGTAGACTCTATACTGCCGATTGCAAAGGGAGGCGCGGCGGCTATACCCGGCGGATTTGGAACGGGTAAGACAATGACTCAGCATCAGCTTGCGAAATGGTGCGATGCGGATATTATTGTTTATATCGGCTGCGGTGAGCGCGGAAACGAAATGACACAGGTTCTTGAAGAGTTCAGCGAGCTTATTGACCCTAAATCGGGCAGACCTCTTACCGACAGGACCGTGCTTATCGCCAATACGTCAAATATGCCTGTTGCGGCTCGTGAAGCGTCTATTTATACGGGTATCACCCTTGCGGAATATTACCGCGACATGGGTTATCACATAGCTATAATGGCGGACAGTACCAGCCGTTGGGCAGAGGCTCTCCGTGAAATTTCGGGACGTTTGGAGGAAATGCCCGCGGAGGAAGGCTTCCCCGCATATCTTCCGTCGAGACTTTCCGAGTTTTACGAACGCGCGGGATATGTGAAAACATTAAATGACAGCGAGGGCAGCGTTACTATTATCGGCGCGGTTTCCCCTCAAGGTTCGGACTTTTCCGAGCCCGTAACGCAGAATACCAAGCGTTTTGTGCGCTGCTTCTGGGCGTTGGATAAGTCCCTTGCTTATGCGAGACATTATCCCGCTATCAACTGGATGACAAGCTATTCCGAATACACCGAGGATTTGTCTCCCTTTTATTCCGAAAACGTAGGGAAGGAATTTATGCCTTTAAGGCAGGAAATTTCCACACTGCTTGTTGAAGAAAACAACCTTATGGAAATAGTAAAGCTTATCGGAGCGGACGTTTTGCCCGATGATCAGAAGCTTATTATTGAAACGGCAAGAGTTATCCGCGTAGGTTTTTTGCAGCAAAACGCTTTCCATAAGGAAGATACTTATGTTCCGCTTGAAAAACAAATGCTTATGATGAAAGTAATATTAAAGCTTCATCATGAGGCTTACGGTGCAATAGGAAAGGGCGTTTTGTTTTCCTCTATCGTTAAGACGGGGCTGTTTGACAAGCTTATAAAGATAAAATACGATATTCCCAACGATAAGCTTCAGATGTTTGAGGATTATGAAAGGGAAATAGAGGAAACAATAGAAAAGCTTATTACGGAAGCGGCTTGATTTTTAATATTGTTCATATTTTTGAACGTTCATGTTCAAGCTTGCAGAAAAATCGAAAGGAGAAGCGTTAAAGGATTTGCTTAAAGCCATACGGCAAATTTTGTAAACGCCGACTGAGAAATATGTCGATACAGTACGCAGGTCTTACGTCTATTAACGGTCCTTTGGTTTGCTTGGAGGGAGTGACCGGCGTAGGATACGATGAAATAGCGACCATTTATTTAAACGACGGCTCCCAGCGTATGGGGCGCGTTGTACAAATGGACGGAGACAAGGTAATATTGCAGGTATTCGAGGGTACGGGAGGACTTTCTCTTGAAAATACCAAAACAGTTTTTGGCGGTAAGCCTTTGGAAATGCCTCTTGCTTCGGAAATGCTGGGCAGAGTTTTTAACGGCGTAGGCAAGCCTATTGACGGGTTGGGTCCTGTTTTTCCCGAAAAATACGCCGATATAAACGGTAAGCCTTTGAATCCCGTTGCCCGTTCGTATCCCAGAAACTATATACACACGGGTATAAGCTCAATAGACTGCTTAATGACTCTTATCAGAGGACAAAAGCTTCCTATTTTTTCGGGTTCGGGTCTTTCTCACAATAAGCTTGCGGTTCAGATAGTGCGCCAAGCCAAGATCGCCGATTCCGAGGGTAAGGATTTTGCGGTGGTTTTTGCGGCTATGGGTGTTCAAAATGACGTTGCGGATTATTTCCGCCGCAGCTTTGAGGAATCGGGTGCGATAGAGCGTGTTGTAATGTTTTTGAACATGTCCAACGACCCGATTATCGAGCGTACCTTAACGCCCCGATGTGCTTTGACGGTAGCGGAATATCTGGCTTACGAGAAAAATATGCACATATTGGTTATTATGACCGATATTGCTTCCTATGCGGAGGCATTGCGCGAGTTCAGCTCCTCTAAGGGTGAGATTCCCGGAAGAAAGGGTTATCCCGGCTATTTGTATTCCGACCTTGCTTCGCTTTACGAGCGCGCGGGTGTTGTTGAGGGCAGCAGCGGTTCTGTTACTCAGATTCCGATTTTAACTATGCCCAATGATGATATTACTCACCCCATTCCCGACCTTACCGCATATATCACCGAGGGTCAGATAGTATTTGACCGAAATCTTGACCAAACCGGCGTTTATCCGGGGCTTTCCGTCCTTTTGTCACTTTCAAGACTTATGAAGGACGGAATAGGCGAGGGCTATACAAGACCCGACCACCCCGATGTGTCCAACCAGTTGTTTTCTGCTTACGCAAAGGTGCAGGACGCACGCTCTTTGGCTTCGGTTATCGGCGAAGACGAGCTTTCGGAAACGGATAAGGCATACATGAGCTTTGGCGCGGCCTTTGAAAAGCATTTTCTGAATCAGGGCTTTGACGAAAACCGCTCTATTGACGAAACGCTTAACCTTGCATGGGATTTGCTTTGCATGCTTCCTGTAAGCGAGCTTGACCGAATGAACGAAAAGCTGATTTCGGAAAATTACGATACGAAACGTGCGGAAAGATTTTTTAAGTAGATTTTAACGGTATATTTCGATTTGACCAGAGCTGTCGGTTATATGCGTTTTTATACTAATCCCTTTTTGAACTGTGGGATTAGTGTTTCGGGTGCAATCCCTTTTTGAACTGCGGGTATTACGTCAGTTCAAAAAGGGATTGGTATTACGGTAATGAAAGGCGGTGCGGCTTATGGCATCACAACAGATATTTCCGACCAAGGGAAATCTAATGGCGTCAAAGCGTTCATTGGCACAGGCACGTTTGGGCTATGAGCTTATGGACAGAAAGCACAATATTTTAATAAGGGAAATGGTAAGCTTGTCCGATAAGGCAAAGAGTATACGGGGCAGCATTGACAAGGTATTTGCGGACGCTTATAAATCCCTTGAAATGGCTAATATAATGTTAGGCGTTGTTACTCCTTTGACTAAGCAGATACCCGAAGAAACGGGAGTAAGAGTAGCTTACCGCAGTGTAATGGGAGTAGAGCTTCCTACCGTGACGATAGACGAAGATTTGCCGGTTATGACGTACAGCCCAATGCTCACCAACAGCCAGTTTGATCGAGCGTACATNTGCTTTAACAAGGCGAAGCAAATGGCGGCAACCCTTGCGGAGATCGAAAACAGCATTTACCGTTTGTCGGTAGCTATCAAAAAGACTCAAAAGAGNGCCAACGCTTTGAAAAATATACTTATCCCTCGGTANACNGAGCAGGTGAAGTTTATTACAAACGCTCTNGAGGAAAAGGAAAGAGAAGAATTTTCGCGTCAGAAGATTATTAAGGCNAACAAGGAAAAGCAGGAGGCGGCGCAGTCTCTCCTTTAAGAAATTTTTTTATGATTCATAACTTAGGAAGATATATTGAACGGCAGGAATATCCTTTTATCATCAGGGTGTTAAATCGTTATTTGGAGGAATTTAATGTCATATCAGGATATAAACNCAAAAACTNTTGACAGCTGGGTTCNAGAAGGCTGGGAATGGGGAAANGCAATTGANCATTCCGNATATGAAGCTGCNCAAAACGGAATATGGNATGTAAAATTGACTCCGACAAAATATGTCCCGCACGAATGGTTTGGAGAGCTAAAGGNCAAAAGAATATTGGGATTAGCAAGCGGCGGTGGACAGCAGATGCCGATTTTTGCCGCATTGGGCGCAGTATGTACAGTGCTTGATTATTCCGAAGAGCAGATAAAAAGTGAACGAACGGTTGCCGAAAGAGAACAGTACAGCATTGAAATCATCAGAGGGGACATGACGAAAAGGCTGCCCTTTGAGGACGAATGCTTTGATATTATTTTTCATCCCGTATCAAATTGCTATGTTGAGGAAGTAAAACCGATATGGAAAGAATGTTACCGTGTATTGAAGCATTCGGGGATACTTCTTGCGGGAATGGATAACGGAATAAATTTTTTATTTGCAGNTGAAGATGNAAAAGAAGTGGTAAATTCATTGCCTTTTAATCCGTTAAAAAATTCGGAACAGATGAAGCAATTAGAGCAAAACAATGACGGTGTACAATTTTCTCACACTNTGGAGGAACAGATAGGCGGTCAGCTTGAAGCGGGATTTCGGTTAACGGATTTGTATGAAGATACAAACGGCACCGGACGGCTGCACCAAATGAATATTCCGTGCTTCATAGCAACCAGGGCAGTGAAGTGACACCGATATATTGCGGCTTTCTGTTTGTCGGACAGTTATCTGTAACGNTAATATAGAAAAAATTTACTGTTGAAATTATCAGTAGTATAAAAAACCGCTGCAAAACCTTTTGTTTTACAGCGGTTTTTTTATTTAATTACTTAGTCTTCGGCGTTCTGCTTCTTCTTGTTCTGCTGATTCTGCTGATTCTGGTTCTGCTGCTGTTGGTTCTGCTTATTCTGACCCTGCTTGTTGTTTTGCTGATTCTTATTACTCATGGTAGTCCTCCAAATGAAGATGATTTGAATAGCTGAATACTATTCCTTAAGCACAGTACTGCATAAGANNNGTAGTCACTTGTCCTTGTGCGGTACTGCCTTATTATTTTTACCAAAATATCGGCTACTATGCAAAGAGAATGTAAATCAGAGCAAAAATAAGACCTTTGTCCGAATTTTCCTGAAGCAAAATCAGTAAAATAACCGTTATCAGCCTTTTGTCACTGTCGCCCAGCAAGCGTACCAAATCGTTCAATGCTGCTGCTCCGCTCTTTTTCTTCGNCANTTGGGGCAGTTGCACTGATTTTTGTTGTGATCGTTTATATAGCGGTTGAAATTCGGAGGGTTGACGTTTTGTCGCTGCGTTTGATTGGGGCCTTGGCTTTGATTTTGATGCTGCTGTGATTGCTGACGTTCTGAGGACTTTTTTATTTCGGAAATGTCAATAATATCCTCTTCATTTAATTTTATAGAGTTTTCCTCGCAGCAATTTTTTTTNTCGTCGGACATTTGACAGCNTCCTTTAGATATATCCTGTACTTCGTTATTATCGTTTTCTTCCGAATTATGATATACGGTAAGCTCTTCTTTTATTTTTTCGGCGGCAATTCTTTCAGCTTCCGCTCTTTCGGCAGCGATTCTCTCGGCCTTTGCCTTTTCGGCGGCGATTCTTTCAGCTTCCGCCTTTTCAGCGGCGATTCTTTCAGCTTCCGCCTTTTCAGCGGCGATCCTCTCAGCTTTTGCCTTTTCGGCGGCGATNCTNTCNGCTTNTGCCNTTTCGGCGGCGATTCTCTCAGCTTTTGCCTTTTCGGCGGCGATCCTTTCGGCTTCCGCCCTTTCGGCGGCGATTCTCTCAGCTTTTGCCTTTTCGGCGGCGATNCTCTCGGCTTCCGCCCTTTCGGCAGCGATTCTCTCGGCTTCCGCTTTCTCGGCAGCGATTCTTTCAGCTTCCGCCTTTTCGGCAGCTTTTCTTTCATTCTCCGCTTTTTCGATTTCGGCAGTCTTTTCAAATTGTGAAGCCATGGATTTTTTTGCCATTTCAAGGGCTTCCTTTATGTAAGCCTGCTGTTGTTTTTCAAGCTCGCTTTGACTGATATTGCTTTTTTTCCATTCCATAAGCGTATTCCTCCATAATTAAAAAAGTGCGTCCATTATTCCGCTTTCTTTCAGCAGCGGCAAAAGACTTATAATTTTCATCAGCTTTAATGCACNGTCCACCTTTTTGCGGTTTTCGGGGCGTAAATGGGGTTTAAGTGCTAAAAGGAGCTGTGTGTTTTTATCGTTGCTGCTGTTCATGCTTGACATTATTTCGCCCAACTTCATAATTGCTTCGATATCGATCCCGCCAAAAATATCTTCCTGTCCGTCATTTTGGGATTTGTCAGGCTCTTTTTTATCAGCTTTGTTATCGTCAGCGTCAAGCAGCTGTTCAAACAGCTTGGCCAGCAAATCCTCCTGTGACATATTTTATCCCTCCTTATACCAATCTCTTTTTAAATTATGGATAANGTCCATAGTTTAAAAAGGGCTGCCCCCGAAACACTAATCCGACAGATTTAAAAGGGATTAGTATTACAGCCGACAAAATTATTCTTGAAAAACTNCGATCGGTTTTATACGAACACGCTTTAATTTTAATAAAGCNNTATATTTTATCGGCAAAAATCATTCATTCATCTTTTTTATAATATTTGCGGCCTCGGGAGAGTTTAACAGCTTTTCCTTTACCGAGGGATTATCCATNACTCTTTTAAGCTTGTCAGCGTCCTCCTTTCGCATATTTCCGAGCATATCGTCTACATTGCCCGTTTCAAGGGAGCGTTTCAGTTTTTCGCTGGAAATACCAAGCTTTTTGCTTGCCAGCTCGATCATTTTTTCCATGCTGCTGTTCATAAATAAGTCATTCCTTTCTTGTTAAGGAGCGTTTATACATATGAATAATCAAACTTGTTCTCCTTTTAATGTATGAGATGGATTAAAAAAATATTCGTGATAATAAATGCGGTTAAAATTATGAACTTTGTGATTGACAATAGGTACATTATTTGGTATAATAAATAAAATGCGATTTTATACGATCATTTATCTGAGAGGTTAAGTTAATGAAAATAATTGTAATTGCCGATACTCATAAGAGTTTTGAAAAATATAACGAGGTCGTTGAAGCCAACCCTGCNGACTATTATATTCACTTAGGCGACGGNGTAAACGAGTTTGCCGATGTTGCGAAATCTCACCCCGATAAGGAGTTTGTTTTTGTAAAGGGTGAGTGCGATTTTTGCACCGCTTCTTCAAAGCAGCTTTTAAAGGTAGGGAAGTGCCGTATTTTCTGCGCTCACGGTCATGAACAGGATGTTATGTCGGGACTTGATGAGATAATTGCGGAGGCTAAGGCGGCAGAGTGCAATATTTTGCTGTACGGACACACTCATATTTATAAAACCGAAAAAATAGACGGAATTTACGTTATGAATCCGGGAAGCTTAGGTACGCCCAGAGGAAAAAACGCCCCGTCCTTCGGTATTCTTGAAATAAGCGCGGACGGTCAGGTGGATATGAAGATCGTTGCCTATTGATTAGTATATGCCGTCAAATGATAAAATGTTACAGTGCTGAAATGAAAAGTCTTCTATTTTTATTTTAAGTAAAGGAGTTTTTTTATGTTCAGAATAGAAGTGTACATAGAGGAGCTTCTGGCACTCTTAAAAAACATATTTGGCGAAAGACTTGTTTATATGGGTCTGCAAGGCAGTTATCTGAGGAACGAGCAGAACGAGAACAGCGATATAGATATAATGGCGGTTATCGATAAGTTGAATGCTAAGGACCTGGATTTGTATAGGGACGTTCTTTTGAAAGTGGGATATTATGAAAAATCCTGCGGCTTTATTTGCGGAAAGGACGATCTGAAAAACTGGAATCCTTTGGAAATATGTCATTTGCTGCACGCCACAAAGGATATATACGGAAATCTGTCGGAGCTTGTTCCTTATTATACGCAGGAAGACGAAAAGAATTATATTAAAGTCAGTATCGGAAATCTATATCATGAGTTGTGTCATCGGTACATATATTCAAACCGCGAAAAAAACATGATAAAATTGCCCTTGACCTGCAAATCGATTTTTTTCATTCTTCAAAATCTGCATTACATTGAAAAAGGTACGTTTTATAACTCCAAAACGGAGCTTCTCGGTCATCTCGAAGGTCGGGACAAAGACGTTATGGCTATGTCGCTAAATCTGCAAAACAGCGATGAGTATGATTTTGATTATGCTTTTGATTTGTTGTTGTCATGGTGCCAAAATACTCTTATGAGACTTAATGCAAAAACAATATGAGTAGACTTGAAAAATATATATGGTAGGGGAAATATAAAAATGAGAGAAAAACTTTCTGAGGAAATTCAAAAAATAATGAATGAGCGTTTCGGCAAGGATTCTCTTGTTGCGATTGCAACAGTAAGCGACGGTAAGCCATTTGTACGTACCGTTAACGCTTATTACGAAAACGGCTGCTTTTATGTTATTACATACGCTTTGTCAAATAAAATGCTTCACATAAAGAAAAATCCCGCTGTCGCCATATGCGGTGACTGGTTCACTGCGCAGGGTACAGGTGAAAATATGGGGTATCTTCTAAGTGATGAAAATAAACCGCTTACGGAAAGGCTAAGAGTGATTTTCAAGGATTGGTATTATAACGGGCATATCAACGAGAATGATTCCAATACCTGTATTTTGCGTATCAGACTTACCGACGGAGTGATTTTTGACAATGGCGTAAGATATGATATAGNATTTTAGAAATAACAGACACCGCGCAAAGCTCTTAATAAGTCTTTGCGCGGTGTCTGTTTGATTTATATTCGTTACATTAGCCTTGGAAAAATTCAATAAAGCCTTTGCAACAGCAAATATTTAAGTATGACCGAATTATTTAAACTTTATACTGTAAATATTNGCATGCTCCGACAGCCTTATCTTTAAATCATGCACACCACTAATTTCCNTTTCAAGCATGATTTCGTAGCTTTTGAAGTCCNCCGGGAAAANAAAAGGCTTTAGATCAACCTTTCCGATAGTTTCNCCGTCAACCTCAAAGGAAATTTTAGTTGGATTTCCGTCATTGGACGCTTTGATTTTTATAAGTCTGCAATTATTGAAATCACAGTCGAAAAAGACGANCTCACCGCCGAAAAGCGCAGTCCCCGCAACATATTCCTTTAAAGAACCGTTGGCGGTTTTTATAGAAACGCCTTTTTTATCGTCATAATTTACGGCAAGAGTTTTCTTATGTAAATTTCTCGGCGTTATTTTATTTCCCGTCAGGAAAATTTCCGTTTCNACNGCCTTGTTTTCGCTTGAACGTCCCGCGTATATACAATAAATTCCTTCGTCAAAGCTGTAATNCTCTTTTTCAACGTCCCAGCGCGCAAATTCCTTTTTGCTGATGCTGAAACGGAAGTCGGCCGTTTCTCCCGCTTCGATACGCTTGCGTTTNAATCCGCAAAGCTGCTTTAAAGGTCGTTTGAATTTTGAATTTTGCTCGGAAAGGTAGATTTGCACCACCTCGTCGCCGCCTATNTCCGAAACATTTTGTACCGTAAGAGANACCTCAACGGTATTTAAGCTGTCGGTAACGTTAAAATTGAAATATTCAAATTGTGAGTAGCTAAGNCCNTGTCCAAAGGGGTAAAGCGGCTTTCCNTCATAATAAAGATAGGTAGATTTTGTTTTTATGATGTCGTAGTNGTTTATGGNGGGCAGCTCATCGGTGGAGCTGTACCATGTTAACGGCGTTCTGCCNGCGGGGTTGTTGATACCGANAATTGTTTCGGCAANGGCGTTTCCCATTTCCGCGCCGCCGTGAGCGGTATAAATGATCGAGGGCAGCATATTGTCAAGCTCTCCGATAGCGTAAGGGTAACTTGATATAATGCACAAAATCGTATTTGGATTGGCATTGTAGATGTTTTTTACCAACTCGTTCTGAAAATACGGCAGTTCAATACTTTCTCTGTCGTAGCATTCTCTCGCCACGNTCATAGGGTTGTTTCCTATACATGCAATGACATAATCGCAGTCTTTTGCAATATCCGAAGCAGTAAAAATTCCGTCGCTTATTATTTCTTCGGNAAAAAGCTGCTCCGNTNCCGTGCGAATTGTGGTNTCGCATGTTAAAAAGCCGTTTTGATCAACCAGAACCGATTTATCGTTCCAGCTTTTATACGCTATACCGCCGTTTGCGATATAAGGTTTTAGGATCGGCATAACAAACCATGTGAAAAGGGAAGTGCAGTTAGCTTTATATATGCCGTCGGAGCAAACATACTTACCGTTCTTGACCGATTTCAGAACGATCTCGCCGCCCCAGTCCTCTTTAATAAAGTGGCAGCTTTCGTCGCTGACTGTTCCGTCGGCGGTGACTGTTTCGTCGTCGTTTACTTTAAGATACATTCCCGTTGCAAGGGATTTTATCGCGATAACGTCNCGGCAGTCGCTGTAAATTATCTCGGTATCGGGCAAAAGTGATTTAAAGGCGTCAAGCACGGTAACACTGTAAGAAGCAGTACCCGTATACCAATCACGGAAGGTTTCATTTGCGTGAGCCCCCAGAAGCGCAAGGCGTTTGATTTTTTCTTTTCTGAGNGGAAGCANATTGTTATTTTTAAGCANGGTTATCGCTTCTCTTGCCGCTTGTAAGTTAATCACTTTTGATTTAAAGCAGTTTACGCTGCTTTCGGGTATATTTAAATAAGGATTGTTTTCGGCAGGGTTAAATTCTCCCAGTAAAAACCTTGGATACAATGCGTTATATACTGCCTTGTCAAGCTCCTTTTCCGTAAGCAGGCCGTTATGTAAAGCATGTCTCAAAGAGCTCGTGATAAGCTCCGCGTTCTCGCACATTATATCGGTTCCGTTTTTTATGGCAAGAGCCAAGGTTTCTGCGTGATTTTTTGTGTAATTGTGTTCGTTTACCGTCTGTGAGACATCTCCGCCGTCGGTAAGCGCGTATTTCATGCCCCACTGTTTTTTGCACACCTTGTTTATATCGGGGTTTATCATGGCGGGCAAGCCGTTGATCGAATTGTAGGAGGTCATTACTCCGAGAGCGCAGCCCGATTCTATCGCGGGTCGAAAAGCGCGGTAATAATACTCGTATTTTGTTCGGGGTTCTATATTTGAATTTGAGGAAACTCTGTCTTTTTCGTTATTGTTGGCATAAAAGTGCTTCAATGAGGGTGCGGCACGATAGCAGCCGGGGTCGTTTCCTACGATTCCTTTGGTGTAAGCCTTTACGGTTTGCCCAGCAAGAAAAGGATCCTCGCTGTAGCATTCTTCGTTTCTGCCCCAACGGGGGTCACGGGCAAGGTCAACGGTGGGACCAAACAGGATAAGATGATCTCTGTCGGTATTTTGATCGTAATATCTAAGCTCTGTTCCCGCTATCTCGCCTATTTTTTCCATTAGGTCGGTATCAAACATGGAAGCCATTCCCGTGGGCTGCGGAAATACCGTCGCGGGTTCGTTTTCCTCATGGGAAACATAGCCCCTTGCAATCTCGTTCCCCACATTGTAGGCCTTTATTTTTAACCTTGGTATGGCCGCCTGTCTTGTAGGTATCAGGCCGATCTTTTCCTCTAAGGTAAGCATGGAAACGAGGGATTTTATTCTTTTTTTCAATGGTATCGAGGGATTAAGATAATCATAATTACTCATAATTAAACGTCCTTTATGAAAAAGTATTCTGTTTTCTTTTAAATAAAACGATTACATAAATAATTCTGCCGGTGTACGATTTTTTATAAATCATACACTAAATAGATCAAAACTTTTCACTGAGCTTTTTGCAAATCATTCTTGCGACTTTGTATACATCTCCGCAGCCGAGAGTAATTATCAGATCGCCTTCTTCGGCATTTTCGCAAACGTAGTCCGCAACCTGTTCAAACTCGGGAAACCATACGCAGCCGTCGATTTTTTCACATAGATCCTTTGCGTAGATATTTAAAGTGTTTTTTTCGCGGCTTCCCATAATTTCGGTAAGCACCGTTTTGTCGGCAATGGAAAGTGCCTGTGCAAATTTATCCAAAAAAGTATAGGTTCTGGAATAGGTAAAGGGCTGATGAACTGCCCATACTCGCTTGAAATCCATTTTTTTTGCGGTCGTAAGGGTGGCCGCAATTTCGGTAGGGTTATGACCGTAGTCGTCCACAACGGTTATTCCGCCGTATTCACCGAATTTTTCAAAGCGTCGTCCCGCTCCCGTGAAATCGTCGAGTCCCTTTGCTATGCCCTCTGCCGACGCGCCGGAATAATAAGCGGCAGCGGCCGCAGCAACCGCATTAACTATATTGTGTTCTCCGGGAACATGTATAACGGCTTCGCAGAAAGGCTTTTTATCGTGCATAACAGTAAAATAGGTCTCAAGATTTCCCGAATGACGGATATTTTCGGCGTACCAGTCGTTTTTATTGGTCTTGCCGAAGGTTATAATATCTTTACCCGTTACACTCTCCAAAGCTTTCATCGCGTTTTCGTCATCTCCGTTGATTATAACCGCTTTTGCGGCGTTTTTACAGAATTTGTTAAAGGAAGCTATTATATTGTCAAGGTTTTTAAAATAATCCAGATGATCCTCGTCAACATTAAGCACAACGGCAACGTCTACCGACAGATTGAGGAAGTGGTCAAGAAATTCGCAGGCCTCGCACACAAGCGTATCGCTTTTCCCCGCAATGCCACTGCCGCCTATCGCTTTAAGCTTACCGCCTATTACGGCGGAAATATCGATGTTTTCGGCAAGGAAAATTTGAGTAAGCATCGAGGTAGTGGTGGTTTTTCCGTGAGTGCCGGATATACATATTGAATTTGAATATTTTGTTGTAATAAGCCCCAACAGGGCGGCACGCTCAATTACCGTAGCACCGCTTTTCTTAGCCGCAACAAGCTCGGGATTATCATCCATAATGGCAGCGGTATATACTATCAGGTCAGCTCCTTCTATGTTTTCGGCTCTCTGTCCAAGCTGAACGGGTATGCCCATTTTTCTTACCAAATCGAGTGTTTCTGTTTCGTTATTGTCCGAGCCAGTCAGGTAATACCCTTTTGAATGAAGAATTTGCGCCAGCGGATACATGCCGCTGCCGCCTATACCTATAAAATGTATATGTTTTTTGCCTGTAAGAAAATCTTCCATATAATCTTCCTTTCAAAAAAGCCGTAAAATTATGCAAAAAGTACCTATTGAATATTATGCAAAAAAGCATATATCATATACCGACGAAAATCCGTTTGTATAAATTTATGAATATTTCCGTTTGCTGCGTTAAAACTAACACTATCACTAATGAAAGGAACGCAGAAAAATGAATATCAGCGATGTCAGAATAAGAAAAACCATGAATGAAGCAAGGCTTCGTGCCGTTGTATCCTTAACAGTGGAAAATGCCCTCGCCATTCATGATATTAAAATAATACAGGGTGATGAGCGGCTTTTTGTGGCAATGCCCAGCAGACGCGACGATGCGGGGAATTTCAGAGACATTGTACACCCTATAAGCCCCGAGGCAAGAGAAAAGCTGGAGCAGGAAATTTTGTCAGTTTATAATGGCTTTATTACCGCTCACTCTCAAGAAGAAGCTTTGTCTTAAGAAGCGCGAGCTGTGTTTTAGCGTCGGTTATTTCTCCGTTCATTACCATTTCAACGGCTTTGTCAAAGGGTATTTTCTTTACATCGAGAAATTCGTCGGCGTCAAGCTTTTGTTCAGCCTGGGAAAGCCCCCGGGCAAGATACATATGGATTACTTCGGTGTCATAAGCGGGAGTGGGGAGCAGACAGCCGAGATAATCATACTTTTCGGCGGTACAGCCCGTTTCCTCTTTAAGCTCGCGCTTGCCGCAGCTAAAATGATCCTCGCCCCATTCCAATTTTCCCGCGGGTATTTCGGTAAGAACCTTCTGGTGAGGGTATCTTAACTGAGTAACCATGATGACCTCATTATTGTCGGTAAGAGGAACCACGCATACTCCTCCCGGGTGCTTTATTACTTCTCTGATAACCTCGCTGTTATTTTCCAGCAGTGCTTTGTCTCTGTACAGCTTTACGATTTTTCCGTCGTAAACAAGCTCGCTTTCCAGTGTTTTTTCTTCAAGATGCATTGTTTTTGATCCTCCTTAGAACCTGTATTCACAAGATTTGTGCGTGGATTTTCGAGCAAATTTTGTCGAGGACAAGGCGGAAAGCCGCAGGAATACTTGACGTATTTCAAGGATTTCCAACGCGGTCATCGGCAAAATTTGCCGAAAAGACGCGTGCAAATCTTGTGAAAATAGGTTATTAATATACAACCGCTCCATATTTTTTGCAAATCTCTTCAAGCTCGTTCTTTGGGATAAGAGTAGAGCTGTCGATAAGCGCGATGCCCTGATACAGCATGAGAGCCATTTTTAACGCAAGAATATTTTCGGATATAAACATAACGGGAAGCGACGACATATGAGCGTTTCGTGCAAAATCTATCGCGTCGTCGATTGAATTTATCTCAACTCGGAGCACGTCGCAGGAGGTTTTGCACGCTTCGGAGATCACTTCCTCCATATCGGGAAAACAGCTTATCGGTTCCGAAATTTCCGTTGTGTCGGGTTCAAGGAAAAATACGCTTCCGTAATGAGTAAAAACAAAAAAGTCGTCAAGCGGTTCAGCATTTGGATAAACATATTTTTTTTCTTTTATTTTTTCCATTATGCTGCAGCTATCTGCTTCAAAGGACAAATATTTAACGCCAAGTGAGAGTAATTCCGATAAATCGGTATCAAGGTGCGGTATATCGGCGATAATAGGTATTCTGGCGTAACGGAAAAGCTCTGTTACGGTCTCTTTGTATTCTTTACGGTCCGTACAGGTTATTCCGAAAGCATCAGTCCTCATTGCCTGAGCGGTTATAAGCCCGCCCAATGCCGATATTCCGCCGACCTCCTCCGAGTTATCGTCAATAGGGAGTATTGTTACATAAACAGGCTTTCCTGTTTTTTTGCATGAAAGCAGAGCGGCGCGCATATCGGACATAGCTGTGACATTATTTACAATGTAGAGATCAACATAACAGTTTAACGCGTTTACTTGCTCGTCATAAGCCGAGATAAGCTCGGTAAAGCTGGTCTCTGAAAACGGATCGGTGAAAATACCGCTTGAACCGACAACTCCCGCAATTTTTTTGTTTTCGGCCAAGACCGAGTTTTTTACGGCATCGGCGATTTTAATATTTATTTCAGCGCAGTTAATATCTTTATGCTGAAAAGAGTTTAAACGTTCCGTAGGAAGCCCCAAAATATCCACACAGTCAATATTGCCCATTTTTTTGTCAAAATATTCCTTATCTTCTAATGCCGTAAGATCAATACTGTTGTCTTCGGTATTAAAAAGCTCGGGAAATTGGGTTTCGTTAAGCTTGACTATAAAACTTCGGTTATGGCTGTCGTCGGTGTTCATTTTAAAAAATCCTTTCCGAATAATAAATAAAATTACATTTTTTCGGGGGCTTCTACCTTAAGCAGATCAAGAAGATTTTTAATAACTGTTTTTGCGGCAGTGCAAAGAGACAGCCTTGACTGCAAAACAGTCTCCTCCGCTCCCTTAATGGGGCAGGCATCGTAAAACTTATGAAAATGCTGTGCCAGCTCTATCAGGTATCTTGTTATCAAAGAGGGGTTGTAGGTCTTTGCGCCCTCGCTGATAACGTCGGGCAGTGAAGCCAAATGGCGGATAAGCTCTATTTCTGCGGGTTCGGTAAAAACAAGCTGATTTTCGGGAATAAACTTACATTCGTTGCCATCTTCTTTTTGTTTTTCGAGTATGCGGCAAATTCTCGCGTGAGCGTACTGAACATAGTAAACGGGATTTTTGGAGCTTTCCTCAATGGCAAGATCAAGGTCAAATTCAAAATGAGTGTTGGGGTCGCGAAGATTAAAGAAAAATCTTGCCGCGTCCATTGGGATCTCGTCCAAAAGGGTGGACAGGGTAATAGCCTTGCCCGATCTTTTGGAAAGCTTTACCGTTTCGCCGTTTCTTACAAGACGAACCATTTGCATAATAACAACGTCAAGGCGCGTCGCGTCTACTCCGAGAGCGGTAAGCGCGGCCCTCATTCTGGGAATATAGCCGTGGTGATCCGCTCCCAAAACGTCTATCGCTATATCGAATTTACGTTTTTCAAGCTTGTTGTAGTGATAGGCGATGTCTGGAACGGAATAGGTGGGAACTCCGTTGGCTCTTATAAGCACTCTGTCCTTGTCGTCGCCAAGCCCGGAGGATTTAAACCACAGCGCGCCGTCCTGCTCGTAAGTATATCCGTTTTCCTTTAACAGCTTTACCGCCTCGTCAACGGAGCCGTCGTTGTGAAGCGTGCTTTCCTTAAACCACGTATCATATTTTATTCTGTATTTCAAAAGGTCTTCTTCAAGTCCTTTTATGTTAATGGGCAAAGCGTAGTCCACAAGTGCCTGTCTGCGCTCCTCCTCGCTTACGCCCATATACTTGTCGCCGTATTCCTTTGCAAAATTTTCCGCATGGTCTATTATATCCTGTCCGTGATATGAGTCCTCGGGCATTTCAACGGTATCTCCGAAATGCTGACGGTAGCGTATATCAAGGCTCAGAGCGAATTTGTTTATCTGATTTCCCGCGTCGTTTATATAAAATTCACGTTCCACATAATATCCCGCGTATTGGAGCAGGGAAGCGAGACAGTCTCCGAGTGCGCCGCCTCTTGCGTTGCCTATGTGCATAGGTCCGGTAGGATTTGCCGAAACAAATTCCACAAGTACTCTTTTTCCTTTTCCGTCGTCTGTTTTGCCGTAATCCTCTTTTTCGGAAAGCACGGCGTTTACCGTTCCCGCAAACCAAGCCTTGCCTACAAAAAAGTTAAGAAAGCCGGGTCCCGCAAGCTCGATTTTTTCAAATGCGGTACCGTCCAAAACGGCATTATCCACTATCATAGCCGCAATATTTCTCGGATTTTGCTTCAAGGGCTTTGCGGATACCAGTGCGGCGTTGCAGGAGAAATCTCCGTGAGCCTTATCGTTGGGTATTTCGACCGCAAAGGGGGGCAAAGGCTCGGCAGGCAGCTTTCCTTCGGCAACAAGTCTGCCCAGCGCGTTCAGAACTATTTCTTTTATTTCATTTTTTGCGTTAGCTATGGTGTTGATCATTTTTGTTTTCTCCTTATTGCAGTTTGCATTCTTTAACGTTTACAAATACTTCGTTTTCCGACAAAAAGTCCGAGTTAATATCAATCGTATACTTCATATACAAGTCTCCGCCTTTGTCGGTCATATCGTTTTTCAGCTCGTCGGTATTTACTCCTATCATAAAATCTCCGTAGGGTGTCCCGTAATGACCGTGATGCTTCTTGCCCTTTTCAATAAACAGCGTTGAGCTTGCTTTTCCCGTTCTTGACATTTTAACGGAGCTGTCGGTTATATCCAATGATACCTTACAGCCCTCAAAGCCCATTACCTCGCTTTCCTCGTAGACAATATGAAACCCCTTTCCTTCTTTCAGCCTTGAAAGCTTTCCGAAGGTGAAAAGCTCGGTAACATCTTCGTCTCCGTCGGCGGACTGTACGGTTTTTATCTTTATAGAAACTTCCTTACTCATTTTTTTCCTTTCTTATTTATAAAAATGCTCTTGAAATTTTATTTTTATATTTATGTATTTTACGCTTTTGATTCCAAGGCGTTGTTAAGCATTATCTCGAGTATATCCGAATAGCTTAATCCGTTTGCGGAAAGAAGAGTTGATAAAATACTTTCCTCGTTAAAGCCGGGAACGGTGGAAACCTTGGTGCAGTACAATTTTTCATCATTTGTAAGCAGAAAATCTATTATCGCAAAGCCCTGACAGTCCATGACTCTGAAGGTGCGCTTGGCCGTATTTTTTATTTTTTCCGACATGGATTCCGATATTTCCGCCGGTGCTTTGAATTTAGAGGTCCTGCCTATATAATTGTTCAAACGGTCGATAGTGCTTTCAACGGGAGCGGTCTCGCCTATTTCCGATACCGTAACAAGACCCTCGTTTTCATAAACGCAGCAGCAGAGCCTTCTCCCCGTGACCGCGTTTTCCACAACAGCCTTGTGATGATGCGAAAATGCAATTTTCAGTGCGGACTTAAGCTCGTTTTTATCAAAGGCTATATTCGAGCCGATAGACGAGCTGCAGCTTGAAGCCTTTACTCTTACGGGATAGTTCAGAGCCTGTTCCCGAGCGTTTATTATTTCGTCAATAAACTGCATGTCGCTTCGTTCCACACAAAAATATTTTACGGTTTCTATCCCCGCTTCGTCAAGCAGCAAATGAGTCATTGATCTGTCTACTGCCGTGCTTGAGGCTTCGGGATTGCTTCCCAAAAATGGAATGCCCGCAAGCTTGCAAAGGCTTTGTAAACGTCCGCATTCTCCGAATTTTCCGTATATGACGGAAAAAATAACATCAACTCGCTGGATAGCCATTTCCGAGTTATCGATCAGCTTTATTATTCCGTGATGAACCGCGTCGGGGCTTATTACGGCAGGGCAGCAGTCGGAATCGTTTTCCCAGCTTCCGTCGGCTATGGATTCATAATTGCCCGGGTAATAAAGCCACCTTCCCACCCGGGTGATCCCTATGGGAATAACATCGTATTTATCCTCCGATAACGCATTTATTACCGAATATGCCGATTTCAGCGATACCGAGTAGTCCTTAGACTGTCCGCCGAACAATACCGCAACCTTAGTTTTAGCCATTAACTTGCTACCTTGCCTTTGCATTTATTAGAACCTGTTTTCACAGACTTACGCACACGTCTTATGAAGACGGGTTCTTATTTACATTGTTTAAAATATGCTATTAAAAAATTATACCATATATATAAAGAATTTTCAAGTGCCAAAAAAGTAAAAAAACAGGTTTTTTTGAGCATATATGAAAACAAAGAAATATGTAAAAATTTAGACCTTCTGATATGTCTTGATTATTGACATAAATTGGAGTAAATGTTATAATTAAGCCATAGGCATACAATAAGAAAGGAATGATTGTAATATGATTTGCGGAGATATACAGCTTTTGATCAATTATTCGATAAAAAACGGACTTATTGATGAAATTGACGAAATCGTGGTAAGAAATCAGCTTATGAATATTCTCGGCGTGTCCGACTGGGAACAGCCCGAAATTGACGAATCGGACGGGAACTTATCTGTCGATGAAATTTTGGAGCGGCTGATAAAATACGCCTGCGAAAATTCCATTATCGAAGATACCGCCAATTCAAGAGATTTGTTCGACACTAAGCTTATGGGAGTGGTTACTCCCTTGCCGCACGAGGTTTACAATGAATTTCAGCGCAGGTATAATTCCGTTTCACCCGTAAACGCGGTTGAAAACTATTATGAGTACAATAAAAATGTCAATTACGTAAGAGCGGGCAGGATAGCAAAGGACTTAAAATGGAAATATTCCTCGGAGTATGGCGAGCTTGATATTACAATAAACTGCTCCAAGCCCGAAAAGGATCCGCGTGATATTGCAAAGCAGGGACAAAGCAAGTCCACCGCTTATCCGAAATGTCAGCTTTGCCCCGAAAACGCGGGCTTCAGCGGTACGCTTACTCATCCCGCACGGCAGAATCTTCGCCCTATTCCCATTACGGTGTGCGGAGAGAAATGGCAGTTTCAGTATTCTCCCTACGGCTATTACAACGAACACTGCATTGTTTTTAACGAAAAGCACATTCCTATGAAAATAGACGCGGCGGTATTTGAAAAGCTTTTTGATTTTATAGAATATATTCCTCACTACTTTGTCGGTTCAAATGCCGATCTGCCTATTGTGGGCGGTTCCATACTCAGTCATGAGCATTTTCAGGGCGGCAACTATACCTTTGCCATGGAAACTGCCGAAACGGAAAAATATTTTTCGATTTCCGAATATCCTGACGTTACCTTCGGTATCGTGAAATGGCCTATGTCTGTCATAAGAGTGCAAAGCCGCAGCAGAGATCAGCTTGTGAGGGCTTGTGACCTTATTTTGAGAAAATGGAGAGGTTACAGCGACGAAAGCGTGTTTATTTACGCCGAAACCGACGGGGTGCCTCATAATACGATAACGCCAATTGCGAGAATGAAGGGCGATGTATACGAATGTGATCTGGTGCTCAGAAACAATATCACCACTGAGGACAGACCGCTTGGAGTTTATCATCCCAATCCCTCTTTGCACCATATAAAAAAAGAAAATATAGGTTTGATAGAGGTTATGGGCTTGGCGGTGCTGCCATCGCGTTTGGCGGTAGAGCTTAAGGATTTGGAAACAGCAATGCTTGACGGCAAAGATCTGACGTCCGATCCCAAAACCGCTTCTCACGCGGAGTGGGCAAATGAGATTTTAAAGGCTCACCCTGAATTTTCAAGGGATAACGCGGAGAAAATCATCCGTATGGAGGTAGGCAGGGTATTTGAACAGGTGCTTTGTGACGCGGGTGTGTTTAAACGCGACGAAAAGGGAAAGCAGGCGTTTATAAGATTTATCGAAAGCTTAAGCAAATAAGAACATGTCTCGATAGGATTGGCGCACGTCTTTTCGGCGAAATTTGAACACCACTCCTATCGGAACAAGGTAAAACTATTTTGAAAGGTTATTTTATGACGGGAATTATAAAAAAAGCGGCGGCGTTATTTCTTGCCGCTGCGGTTACGGTTGCGTCCTTTTCCGCCTGCTCGGAGGAAAGGGCAAGCGCGCGTGTGACCGTTGAGGACGGAAAGTTTGTGGTGGACGGCAATGAGCTTTGGTTAAACGGCTGCAACACTCCGTGGTATAACTGGAATGAGTTTAACGGCGGAATGAACGACGAGGCGTGGGAAAAGACCTTTGCGCAGCTTGCCGAGGACAATATAAACTGTACAAGAATATGGGTAAACTGTGACGGTCAGTCCATTGTGCGCTTAAACAGCCAAGGAGAGATTTACAGTATTGCCGAGGAGCATTGGACAGACCTTGATAAGCTTTTTAACTTGGCTGAAAAATACGGTGTTTATGTAATGGCTACTCTTTTATCCTTTGATCATTTTAAAACCCAAAACTGGAAGACTATGCTTTCCTCAAAGGAAGCCTGCGATGTTTATGTTGACAAATATGTATCTGAATTTTGTGAAAGATACGGAGAAAAAGAGTATCTGTTTTCAATAGATATTGTAAACGAACCCGATTGGATACACGAAAACGAAGAATGCGGGCAGTTTGACTGGGATAATATTTCTTATCTTATTGGCAAATGCGCGGCAATGATCCATGAAAAGTGCGATACATTGGTAACGGCGGGAATAGGAATTATAAAGTACAATTCCGACAAGTACGAAGGGGATAAGGTTTCCGACGAGTATTTAAAGGAGTTAACGGGTCTTGACGGGGCATATCTTGATTTTTACAGCACTCATTACTACGACTGGATGAGAGGCTCTTTCGGAACACCGTTTGATAAATCGCCCGAGGATTTCGGACTTGAAACCGACAAGCCCTGCGTTATCGGAGAGACAAGCAACGATTCGCAAAGGGGAATGACTCTTCCCGAAAAGTACCGCTCAATGTATGACAACGGCTGGAACGGAATGCTGGTTTGGATGCAGTCTGATACAAGCAGCGAGGAAATGGTGTGG
Source organism: Oscillospiraceae bacterium (assembly GCA_014799365.1). Taxonomy (GTDB): domain Bacteria; phylum Bacillota; class Clostridia; order Oscillospirales; family Ruminococcaceae; genus Ruminiclostridium_E. Next base: position 126,329 of record JAAVIF010000026.1, on the reverse strand, counting down.
TACAGGTATGATCTTACCTCGGAGGCTACCAATGATATGGCGTCGTATATTTATGATAAGATTTATCCTATCGGAAAGAAAGAGATTGGATAGAGCGCGGTAAAATAGGGAGACTTGGGTATGGGCAATGATAAGAATGAGAATAACAGCAGGCTTATGAGGCAGGGAAAGGGTCTTGCCGCTGTTTCGGTTTGTCTGATAATACTCGCGCTGCTGTTAATTGCTGTGTTGGCGGATCAAAGCTTTGTGCCGCAGGGCGAGGATTGGAAAGAAATTAAGACCTCTTTGGAGGGTGGTTCATATTTGATATTAGCTCCCAATGAACGGGAAAAGGAACATAGCGACAGTGAAATATGGGGGCTGATAAAGGACGGAATGGCCCGGCAGGGGATAGTCCCTATTAAGTCGGGATTTTTATGCTGGACTGTGCTTCACTTGAAGTGGAATGAGGAAAAAGCAGAGGAAGCTGAAAGAGCGGAGCAATTGCAGTTGTCGCAGAAAACCGCCGAAACAATCATGACGGTTTTCAATGACTTTCTTTCCGAAAAAAGTATTTCCGTCCCTCATCGTCTAAACATTGACATTAGTCTATGGTCAGGAAAGATTTACTTATCCGGCCTCTGCCTTGACTACGACTATAACCTTGTTGATGAGTATTATTTTCTCGGCGAGGAGGAAGAAGAGGAACTGAAAGCAAGGCTTTTGGAGGTCTTTCCCGATACCGAGAAAGCTGCGGCGGATGTGTATGTGATGAACGATAAATGTACCGTCGCCGTATACGCGCCAAATGTCGGCAAGCTTCATGAAGGCACCGACTTTCCTTACATTGACGATAACTGGTGCTTTGGTGATGAACCGATGTATGGATTCGGTTGGTCCGAGTTAAGTAAAAACGGATTTGTGATAGGGTATATTGATGCAAACGGTGTTAAATCGTACGAGATTGCGGAGTAATATTTGTAATAATAGTAGTTATATTTTTAGGAATACTAAATATAAAAGTTGGTGTAAAATGATAACGATAGAACAATAAGTTGTGATACGGATTTTATATATTTAATAACCGCATATTTTCCTGATTCTGATGTGTGGGAAAGCAATTTTAAAGTAAGAAAGAAGGAATGTTAATAATGTTATGTATGGAATGCGGTGCCAAAGCAGAAAAGGGATACACAACAACTGTTACCGATTTGGGAAACTGCCTTTTAATTGTGCGCAATGTTCCTTGTTATAAGTGTACGTAATGTAACGAGATCATTTATACGGGAGACGTGGTTAAAAGATTGGAGCAAATCACAGAACAGGCAAAACAATTCACACAGGAAATTTCTATTGTAAATTACAGCAGTGCTGCATAATATATGGGTCAAAAACGTATAAACAAGCGGAACGAAAAACCGCTTGTTTTTTTATACAAATGGAGAATTATGAAAAAATTTGTAATATTGTATTGACAAACGATATTATATTTGCTATAATATAATAAACCAAATAAAAACGTCCTTTAAAAAGAGGTGATCAAATGGGATTTCCGATTACATCGGCGTTGCTTGACGCTTTGGTGCTGGCGGTAGTGGCGAAAGAGGACACCTACGGATACAAAATAACTCAGGATATAAGGGTAGCCGTAGACGTGTCCGAATCCACACTATACCCCGTACTGCGGCGGCTGCAAAAGGAAGAGGTTCTGGAGACCTACGACAGAGAGTTTCAAGGCAGGAACCGACGGTATTACCGAGTTACTCCAAAGGGCAATGCGGCGTTGGAACTGTACCGTGAGGAATGGAAGCTGCATAAGAAAAAAATTGAGGACATAATTTTTACTCAAGGAGAGGAGCAAACCCCCAATGAATAAATACGAGTTTTTATCTCAGCTCAGAAGCGCGCTTTCTTCATTGCCAAAAGAGGAACGGGAAGCGGCTATGAGCTACTATGAGGAGTTTTTCAGCGACGCGGGAGAGGAAAATGAACAGGCGGTCATTGCCAGCTTGGGTACTCCCGAAACGCTCGCTAAATCCATAATAACGGAAAACGAAAAGGACAATTCCGAAACGGGAACGGAAAATGAGAGCGGCCGATACAACGGCTTCACTCCTCCGCCCACTCCCGCTCAACAGGCTAACAGATGGACGGGCGGACAGCTTGCTTTGGTGATAGTGCTTGCGGTATTGGCTTCGCCTATATGGCTGGGCTTGCTGGCAGGGGTATTTGGAATCATCGTGGGTCTTATAGGTATGATAATAGGACTGTTCGGGGGCTTTACGGCGGCGGCGATCGGTCTTTTTATCGGTGGTATCGTGGCTTTGTTCAGCGAACCCGTAGCGGGAATATTTTTAATAGGTATGGGGCTTATTTTGGGCGGCTTAATACCGTTGGCAATCTATCCGCTGTGCAAAGCGATTTTTAAGCTTATACAGGCTTGTATAAAAGGGATAGGGTCTCTTATCAACAGGCTTACGGGCAAAAGGGAGGTAACACAATGAAAAAAACAGAATATGAAAATGTCAGTATTCAAAAAGGCGGCAACACAGTAAAAAAAGGAGCTGCAAAATATATAGTCGGCGGCTCAATAGTGGCGGCGGGGCTGGTCTTGGTAATAATTGCCGTATGTATCGACGGCTGGAGATTATTTACGAATTTCCCCGAGGTTACGATAAATCCCATGGGGGTATCGGTGTTTTACAATGATTATGATTATAAATTTGAAAGCGGAGGAACCAAAATAATGGAGACAAGCGAGATCAAAAATGTAAAAATAGATATAGATTACGGCAAGATTGTCATTCAAAGAGGAAATGTTGAAGAAATAGATATACAGACAAAAAATATTATAGCGGACAGGTTCAAATATGAGGTCAAGGGAGATACCCTCAATATAAAATATAAAAAGGGCTTTTCTCTTTTCGCCTTTAATTTCGGCAGCAGAAACCAAGAGATCACAATAACCTTTCCCGAGTCCTCGGTATACGACAACGTTAAGATCAACAACGGAGCGGGCGATATGCGTATCTCCGATTTTGCGGCGTCGGAGATCGACATCGATAACGGCGTGGGTAAATTGAGCTTGGAGGACGTTGCCGCCGACAAGGAATTGGAAGTGGAAACCGGGACGGGAGAAATTGCAATAAATAAGTTAAGCTGCGGTAAATTGAAAATCGAATCCGGCGTGGGAGCGGTTGACGCTTCGGAAGTAAAATGCGGAGATATTAAGACGGAAAGCGGGGTAGGCAGCTTTAAATTCAGCGGTGAGATTAACGGCGATGCCGAGATAAGCAACGGCTGCGGCGAAATAAGAATGACCGTATACGGAAATTCTTCCGATTACAGCTTTAACGTTGATTCGGGCATAGGCCAGGTAAAGGTAAACGGAAACACTCCCATTCAGACAAGCGGAGGAAAGTACAAGTTTAAGGTCGATACGGGTATCGGCGAGGTAAGGATTGATTTTGAGGATAAGGAGAGTGAGTAATTTGCCTAAAAAATTATATAAGATAGAGCAGGGAAGAGTATTTTGCGGAGTATGCGGGGGAATTGCTGAGTATCTTAATTTAGATCACAATATCGTAAGATTGCTGGCAGTTTTAATAAGTGTGTTTACCGCACTGTTTCCCATGTTTATAGCCTATATCGTTATGGCGTGTATTCTGCCGCCAAAATCAATGACATTTTAACTTTTAAAGCTCCAAGAGTTTTTTCTTCAAAATATCTCAATAAAGCTGACAAGAAACCGCTGTTTTGTATAAAATATACAAACAGCGGTTTTTGTTGTCAAAAAAAGATTTTATAATGTTGTTAAGATGTATTAAAATTATAAACAATCCTTTGAATAATAGTTAAAAATTCACAAAACGATAAAAAATAAAATGGCACTTTTAAAATTTGCATTGTACAGATTTACCTATTACAATATATACAGACGCAATTCGATCAAATTTGAATTTTATACCAATTTAAACTGACGTAATACTCACGGTTTAAAAAGGGATTGCATCCCTAATCCCGCAGTTTTAAAAAGGATTAGTATTAAATTTACTTTACTTGACCCGAAAGGAAGAACCGAAATGGAACGCACAGCAAATAAGAGAATAATGAAAATAGTTACGGTGGGCTTAATGGCAGCACTTGTTTATGTGGGAAATTATCTGTCTTTTCCGATACCCAACGGACTTTTGGTAACGAGAATACATTTGGGCAATTCAATGTGCCTTTTGGCGGGACTTTTGTTCTGCGGGAGCACAGGCGGTATTGCCAGCGGAATAGGAGCGGCCATGTACGATTTATTCAATCCCGCTTATGTCCTTTCCGCACCTTACACCTTTATATCAAAATTTGCAATGGGATTTGTGGCGGGTAAGCTTAACCGCCGCGGTAAAGACGGAAAAATTCCTGTTTTAACCACAGTACTTGCAGCGGTATTCGGTCAGTTAGCTTATATAGTTTTGTATCTTATCAAGTCCTTTTTTACCGTTCTTATTCTCGGCGGCACTGTTGAAGCGGCTTGGATAGCGGTAGGCACAAATGCGGTAACATCACTGATAAACGCGGTTTTGGCAGTTGTTATTTCGGTACCTCTTTATATTGCATTAAGAGCGGCATTGACCAAAACTCCCATACGTACTCTCATCAACGAGCAGACCGAGAGCAAGGGATATTTCAACCCTGTTACCGTCGGACTTATCGCTTTTGCATTTATTACCGTCACCGTTTATACTCTTAATCTTTCCGCACAAACCAAGCTTGAAAAACAGCAGGCAGAGGAAAATGCAGTTTTGGAGCAGCGTATAGAGGATTACGAGAATAAGCTTGACTATTTGTACGAACAGCTTAGCATAGAACAACCGATAGTTGATGCTTCGTAATAATAAAAATGGGGCTGTTGCAGTAAATGCAGCAGCCCCTTTAATGAGGTATAACAAAATTCCATAGGTCGGAATTTGTTGCACAAAATAGATTATATAATAAAGTCACTCTTTATTCATTATCCTTGCGAAAATCGGTATGCGAGTTAAAATCTCTGAACATATCCTCATCAACAGGCTTTGAATAAAAATAGCCTTGAACCATATCACAGCTTGTTTCCTTAAGGAAATGGATCTGATCTACCGTTTCCACGCCCTCACAGATAACGGATATATGTAATTGGCTCGCCATGCTGATAATACTTGAAATAATTATCTGATCGTTATTCAGCAGTGTATGGTTAGCGAAAAATTCCTTATCTATTTTCAGAATATCCACAGGCAGGCTTTTTAGCAGGTTAAGTGACGAAAAGCCCGAACCGAAATCGTCGATGGAAACCATAAAGCCCATTTCTTTCATCTTCTCCATTACGTCAAGGGCTTCCTTTTGATTTTCAAGGAACACGCTTTCCGTAAGCTCAAATTCAAGCAGATGAGACGGTATGCCGTAGCTGCTTACCAAGCTCTTTATTCTTTCAAGGAAACCTTCTTCCTTTAAATGGAGCATGGAAACGTTGACGGAAATAGGCACAACAGGGAGATTGCTGTCAATTCGGCTCTTTATAAAACGGCAGACTTCTTCGTACACGTAAAAATCGAGCGCGGTTATAAAGCCGTTCTTTTCAAGGCAAGGAATAAAATCATTTGGCGGTATCATGGAGCCGTCTGGTTTTTTCCAGCGAACCAACGCTTCGCCGCCTACCAGCCGTGAATTTTCAAGAGCAATCTTTGGCTGATAATACACTACAAACTCGCGGTTAATAAGACCTTTAATAGCGTTGTTAAGCATTTCTATCTCATGCTTTATATCGCTTCTCATATTTTCGTGATATGTGACGCAGGTGGTTTCCGTCATATTTTTTTCGGTTTTCGCAGCAAGCGTCACGTTATCCAATGCAATATTTATATCCGTATTTTTATCCGTAAAGGTATACAAGCCGCAGGAGAATGTAAAGTTAAAGCCCGAGTGCTTAAGCTTTTCGTTGTATACAAAGGCGTTGGCTACGGACAATGCCTTATTCTCAAGCTCTTCCTTTGAACAGCGGACAAGAGAAACGAACTTATCCGAAAAAATACGGCAGCTGAATATGGTTTCGTCCTTATTTGGTGCAATTGACGCCGCAAAATCTTTCAGTACGCGGTCTCCGTTTTCTTCGCCGTATTTTTCGTTAATATACTTAAAATTGTTAATGTCATAATAAATCAGCGAAAGATTTTCGGGATTATCTTCCATTTGAAGCGTTTCCGCCGCTATATGCTTAAACTTATTGAAATTGGGCATTCCCGTCAGCTTGTCATAATTTGTCAAGCGGTCGATTGTTTTACCCGCGTCCTGAAATTCACGTATTTTAAACAGATATGAGGAAATGATCCTGCCAACGGTTTTAACGGTGCCTATATCTCGGATATCAAAGCTTTTTGCTTCATTAAAGCTCTCACAGCATAAAATACCGTTAAATCTGCCGTTATTGTTAAGCGCATAGTAAAGCGCGGATTTTGCACTTCCTGACAGGGAAACGGAAAAAGCTTTCAGTATATCGGGAGTTTTATCGTTCCTTATATCCTCGGATAAAATTACTCCGTTAACGTCAAACAGGGATAACATCAAATTCCATTTTTTTCTGTCCGTCTGTTCAAAATCACCTTTCAGAGTATACTCCTCAGATGAGCAGTAGCTGTAAACCACTCCCAAGGAATAAGGCTTCTCACCTAATTCTATAATATATACCCTGTCAAGGCCAAAATGCTTTCCGACTTTTGTAAGTACGGATTTTATCGCCTCATCGGATTCAAGTGCCTTATCCGCAATATCAAAAGCGTATTCTGTAATCTCTTTTTCAAAATCATAGTACCGTTCATTGGTACATGCCGTATTATGATTATTCCCGTCAATATTTACAAACAGTCCCATTACGCTTTCACTGCCGCCGGTAATGGTGGTCTGCGCCTTAATAGAATACAGGGAAAAGCTGCTGCCGCCGTTTGACAGTCTGATCTCATAGCTTATATCGCTTTTGCCCTCGTAAATATCGCTGCATAATGCGTGAAACAATTCTTTGTCATCTTTGCAGACAACATTGTTTTCCGTAAAATATTTTTCAAAATCGTCCGTACACCCCGTAAAGGCAAATTCACCGTTGCGATTGGTATAAATATACATTTTCTTGGCTTTAAGATCATAGCGGAAAATGCAGTCTGCCGACAGAGAAGCCGCCACTAAAACGGTATCGGTTTCGTGGGACTTAAACAGCATAAGATTTACTGCCGTTTTATCCTCTGTTTTTTTATCCACGGAAAAAACGGCGTAAAAATATCCGTGCGAGTTTTTCATAACAAGATTAAAGCTGCCGCGTACAGCGGAAATTTCCTTAATCTCTTTTACATACTTATCCATTTCCAAAGCGCGGATTAGATCGTCACCGTGAGAATTCTGAACTGAAAAAAACCGATAAACGGCTTCATCCGCATTTAATATGTCGGTGTCCGTATCAGTGATAAGTATTTTTACATTACCGATAAATTCGGTGTCATTATGTAAGTAAGGTTGTTGCAATGGTGCCTCCTTCGGGATTTTGAACACGCCCGATTATATGGGGTCAGTAAATTTGTCAGTGATGTTAGCCCATATGATGTCTCGTAATTGTATATAAATGCCTGAAATTTACGTATAAAAAACCGTTGTTGAAAACTTGCTTTTTTATACATTTTTACTAACTATTATTATATACTAAAAAAAAGAAAAGGTCAAGAGATTTTTGTTTCGGCATTAAACAGAGTTACATGACAAAAATTATAAAAAAGTACCTTCTTTTTTGTTTACTGTTAACACAATTTTGAGAAAACAAAAATGTAAACGTTTTCTAAATACGTTAACAAATGGTTAAAAAAAGAATTTTTTGAAAAAAAGTTATATCAAGCAAACAATTATACCGGTTTCAACAAATTTTTTTACAATTTCTTATACATTTTATACAAATTATTTTGTAACCCTCAATAAAGATGAATGTTGATTCATAATTTGGGTGATCATCCGATTGGCGGCAAGCGATATAATCCGCAAGAATAAAGGGTTATTTTTTTATGGACATTTTATCGGTATTGTGATATACTTATATAAGGTATGAAAAGGAAAGGATAAAATAAAAATGAGAATGAGAAAAAAACGCCATTTAGAAGAGCGTTTGGAGCAATGCGGAGATGTTTGTCTCGGCTGGCTTCCCGATTACATAGCGGAGCAAAGAGAAAGACCTATAATTGAACCGTTTGACAACGAAAGGATTTTCGGAAACAATAATCCCGTACACCTTGAGATCGGCTGCGGCAAGGGGCGGTTTATCCAGCAAACGGCGGAACAGAATCCCGATATAAATTTTATAGCCTTGGAGCAGACTGCCAATGTTCTGGTCACTGCTATGGAAAGGACGCAAAAAAGCGGTATAAAAAATCTGAAATACTACGCGGGCAAGGCGGAGTATTTGGAAAAAGCTTTCACGCCTCAATCGGTACAGCGCATTTATCTTAATTTCAGCTGTCCGTATCCGAAAGAAAGCTATGCAAAGCACCGTTTGACTCATCCTTTGTTTTTGAATATATATAGGTCTATTCTTACCGAGGACGGGTATATTAAGCAAAAAACTGATAATCAACGTCTTTTTGAATTTTCTGTCGAAAATTTTTCGCAAAACGGCTGGTATTTAAGAAATGTTTCTCTTGACTTACATAACAGCAAAATAGCGGGGAATATTATGACTGAATACGAGGAACGCTTTACCGAAATGGGTTTGCCGATCTACTATCTGGAGGCCTGTTTGAGATAAATTTTTTTCGTATATTTGTGTTTTTTAAAAATAAGTATTTACTTTTTTTGAAATTTATGGTAAAATAATAAAATCATAAGCACTTGAAGGCTGTAAGTCCGCAAAGTATATTTTAAAATTTATTTTATTACATTCAAATAAAAAGAAAGGGTAACACTATGAAAGCATTAACAGCAATTTTAGCATTGGCAGGAACAGCGGGGATCGGATACTTAGTGTATAAAAAAATGACGGAAAAGAAGGAAAACACCTCTGCGTATACGGAGTACAAGGAAGAATCCCGTAAAGGCGGAAAGATCCGCAGAGCGTCTATGTACGCGGTAGGCACTATCAAAACCACCGCCGATAAAATTTCCGAGGGAATCAAGCAGGTAAAATCCGAGGATATGGTTAAAAAGGGAGAAGAAACCATCGAACACCTTAAGGAAACGGGAGAAAGCTTTAAGGAGCAGGTTAAGGAAACTACCGGCAACTTAAAGGAACAAGTAAAAGAGACTACCGTAAATTTGAAAGAACAGGTAAAGGAAACAACAGGCAACATCAGGGGCGAGCTTAAGGAAACCGGCGGAAATATCAAAGACGAGCTGAGGGAAACAGGCGGTAATATCAAGGACGAGTTAAAGGAGATAAAAAACTTGGTTACTTCTATCAATGTAGCTCCGTCGGATATTTCTGATGACGATGAGATTAAGTCTATACCTGTCGGAATACCCGAAGCGGAGGTCGAGGACCTTGACGATGACGAAAGTGCGCTTTTTGAGGAAATTGAGATAGTAGACCAGCTATAACGATAAAATAAAGAAACAAAAAATGACGTTTTCAACCGATGTTCGGTGAAAACGTCATTTTTATTGAGATTTAGTATTAAAGTTTATTCAGCGTATTGTATTTCCATATCGTCGGGACTTATGCCGAAAACGCTGTGATAGTATTCGTCCATATCAATAAGATAGAAATAACCGGGGCCGTCAACAATAAATCCGATCTGATTACCCGAATACTTGTAAAATTCGACCTCGCTTTCGTAACTGTCAGAGTTTTTCATTCCCATTAAGCGGTAACGGTTTAAGCCGCGGAGAGTATCGCTGTAAGGGTAATATCTGCCGCCGGTAACGGTATTTGAGGGAATTGTCAAAACTACAAGGACAGAATCAAAGCTGTAACCCTCCGCAAAATCTATCTGTAACGCTTTTCCTTTAATATAGCTGTCAAAGCTGCCGCTTATTTCGGAAATATAAACGCTGCTGTCGGCGTTTGAAGCTCCGTCAACGTAAATTTCCGCCTTGTAATAATTTCCGCTGTTAAAGCTGTTCAACTGTGAGCTGCTAATTTTTTGTGAGCCGCCCACATCAAGCGTTGAAGCGGAAGGGACAGTTGTGGTTTGTGAACTGCTTGTATTTGCGGAATTGCCGTTTGGAGCGGAGGTGACTATAACGGGGGTGGTGCTTTCCGTGCTGCTTGTCCCGGGAGCGGCGTCCAAACCGTTTTGTGAGGTATTTTCACTGTCGGCGGTGACAGGTTCGGTGCTTTCGCTGCCTGATGCTTCGCTGTTCTCACTGCCGTTTGTATTATCCTCGGACGATAAAGAGCTTTCATGATTGCTGTCGTTTGAATTTTCGGAAGCGTTGTTTTCGGTATTGGGAAGATTTGTTTTATTGTCCGAATCGTCTTTGTCGTTTTCGTCGGGGTCAGCCAACCCCAAAAGCTTTAATATATATTTGTTTATATCCGAGCCGAATTTTTCAACAGCGGCCGCGGATGCTTCCGACCTGCTGTATTCTTCGTTATATGTATAATCGGAGAAGTCTGCGTATTCGCCGTCGGAAAGGGCAGGCATTTCTTTGAACAGTAAATCGGAGGGAGTTGTTAACTCAACTGTTGCCGCAACGACATTGGGAACGGAAAGAGTAAACTTCTTTATACCGTTTTCCGTTTTCATCTCTATGGCCGCTGTAAGGGCGGGATCCTTTTCCGAGACAATAACCGCATTGCCCTGGAAAAGCTCTTCTGTAACGGCAAATTCGGAATAGCTCGCGGTGTAGGTATTACCTCCGTAAGAAACCGAAAGCTTTCCCTCGTGAATGTTTTTATCGGCTCCGCTTGCTTCGTCCTCGCATGTTACCGTTATTTCGGTACTGCTGTTTTTAACATAAAGGTGGGTTAAATTTCCTTTATCAGTGGGAATTTCAAAGAGTTTAAAATGGGCTTGTGAATCTGTTTCCTCATTTTCCGGCTGTTCGGAAAATGCAATAACCATATCTCTGCCGATAACGGCTTTGTTTTTAATATAAACGGTCATTTCAAGGGCGGGATAATCGGCTTGCGCACCGTTAATTATTTCGCTTAGCCTGTCAAGCTCATTATTTATTTTTTCATCGGCAAGCAGTTCTTCTTTATTCTCATATCCCATTTGTTTAGAGAGAATTTCCGCCGTTTTTTCGTTTTCAATTATATTTTCTATTAAAGCTTTTTCAATTTTTGCTGTTTGTATTCCGTCAAGGTGTACTACATATTTATCGGCGGTATATGCGGTTTCGTTTATTGTAAACTCCTGCTCTTCTACTATTTCGGGTTCTCCGATAAGCTCAAAGTAATTTTCCGAGGTTTTGCTCCAAACTTCGCCGAAAGCTTTTATGTACTCCGAAGGCTCGGCGGCTTCTGAGGAAGCGGACGAATCTTCAGCGTATGCGTAAATATCGGAAATACCCGGGAGCAGTACAAGCGCGCTTCTCTTTTCTCTGTCGATCCAGCCTTCGGCGTTTTCGGTTATTTTTCCCGACACAATATCCAGCGTATTGTAAATACTGCCGCCTTGTACCGCCGTATCGAGGCGCAGGAAAATATTTGATAAATCAACATCGGCAATATCCAACGTGCCGCCCAAGGGGGAGGTTATGTTAACCTCCAATTGCGATGAAGCGAGGTTTTTGCTTTTTTCTTCCGCGCTTTCGACATGACTTAACAATGATTTGTAAATTCCGCCGAAGTAATTTTCTTCTGCTTTTCGGTATGAAACGGTATTATAAAAGAAAATAAAAAACACAACAGCCGCCGCAATCAAAAGTATGGCAACGGGTATGATAATAACAAGGGGATTAAATCTCTTTTTTACTTTTGCCGGGGTAAAACGGTTTACGTAAACAGGCTTCCGATAATCGGAAAAGCTTTCCTGTTTGGGTGCGGCCGACTGTTCGTATGCGCCGTACTGCTCCTGTATGTTTTGATTTACTTGACGAGGAGATTCGGTATACTGTTGTTGATACTGTCCCTGCTGCGCCTGCTGTAAAACCTGTCTAAACTGTTCTTTATTCTGAGGAAGAGAGTATTCCTTATTTGGCATGCGCTGCTGATCGGTATCATTTATGCCGTCAACTCGGCTGTCGGACTGTATGTTATTGTTTTGATCCATATTTTTCCTCCAAGCTGATAAGGTCTAAAAATGTAAAAAAACGTTTAATTATAAATATTATATCATTTGTTAGGCATAAATGCAAGGCTTTATATGAAATTTCAGTTTTAGATCGGTTAACTGTATTAAGTATAATACTAATATCCATTTAAAAAGTAGACAAGCCACTTTTTAAATGCGCTGCCGCTATTGCGGCAGCGTGAGGGAGCGAAGCTCCCTCAGATATTGTATTGAACGTACATATCCACCGCCCTTGGCGGTCCTTCGGCAAAGCCGAAGGATTTGGACAGTAGATTTTATCTACTGTCCAAACGGATATTAGTATAACACCCCACAAAGCCGCGCTGCGGTTTTTGCAGGGTGTTGAGTTGAATTAAAAATGAAAATTATTTTTTTAAAAATACGGCGATCTTTTCTTTTACGTCATTTTCGTTTAATAATAAATCGTTTATTTTATGATGATATAAGTGCCGCTCCAAGCCCAATATATGCTCGTTCGCGTCCGAAAACTCATATTGCTTTTGAAACAGGTTTAAAAAATCGGGATAATCCTGTTTGTTTCCGTATACGCCTATGATATAAAGTTTTTTTGTAAATTCTTCATACAGGCTTTCGTTTCGCATAAAAAAGTCCTGACTTCGTTCATTAAGAATGAAATACAGCGAGGAGGGATTACCGCAATACATAGGGACAATGAAAAATACTTTATTTGCATGGGAACATTTTTCAAGGAGAGAGTATATTTCATCATTATGTACACATTTATCGGTCATGCACTCGTAGCTGCATTCAGCGCAAGGCCGAAGGTCAAGCTCTCTCATATTGATACACAGATCATTTTCTGAGGCAATATACCTTGCGATCGTATCGCAATTGCCGTTTTTTCTTGCGCTGAAGCTGATAATAATATTCACAGCTGCCCTCTTTCTGATTATAAATAACTGTCCTTAATAAACATTTTCATAATTTTTGTAACAATATCCGACGGCTTTTCAAAAAATCTTTCCCGCATCAGCTTTGCCTGTTCGTAATCGGGGGCGTAAATTCTTAAATCCATTAAATTATCTCCGTTAAGCTCATTCAGGAATTTAACGGTGAGATAACATGGACCGTTATAGTCGGTTCTTTCTATCCTGCAAATTATCGAACGTTCCAGATCAGCCATTTTAAGCAAATATTTTCCGTATTCAACGCTTTTTTCTCTTATTGACAGGGGAATACGGTTAAGAAATTCGTCCGTCAGGGTTTTACCGGTAGAAAGCAGGGAATACAGCTTTTTGTTTTTTTCGTTGCAGGTTTTTATAAGCTCCTTTTCCTGCGCGATACTTAACGCTTCAAAAAAATCCAAGGAATTTACCGCTTCGATTTCATCTATAATATCCGCTAATTGCTCCTCCGACAGCTCGCCCAATTGATCGAGGAGATAACAAAGATATATTTGTATTGTAAGCTTGTCGTCAATTATGATTTTCGGAGACTGAAACATCTTTGTTCCTCCTTTTGATCTGTAAAGTCAATTTATACAAGAAATGACATTAAAGCAACGTTTAAAGCGGCCTCAACGCAGGGAACCGCTCTCGGGACTACACAAGGGTCGTGTCTGCCCTTTATTTCCATTACCGAGTTTTCTTTTTTAACAAAGTTAACGGTATTTTGCGGGCGCGCGATTGAGGGAGTGGGCTTTATTGCCGCTCTGAAAATAATGGGCATACCGTTTGATATACCGCCTAAAATCCCGCCGGAATTATTTGTCCTTGTTTTGATCTCACCGTTTTCAATGTAAAATTCATCGTTATTTTCACTGCCGTAAATTGCGGCGGCTTCAAAGCCGATACCAAACTCAATGCCCTTTACGGCGGGAATACCGAAAACAAGCTGTGAAACGCGGTTTTCTATTCCGTTGTAAATCGGCGAGCCTAACCCCGCAGGAAAGCCCACAGCGCAGCACTCTATTATGCCGCCCACCGAATTTAAATCGTTTCTCGCCCTGTCAATTACGCTTCTCATTTTTTCATCGGCATTTTTGTCAAGAACAGGAAGATACCTTGTTTTAACGAGCTTAAGCTGTTCTGCGTTAACGTTCACGGGGTCGAAGGGCCTGTCATTTTCGCCTGCTATCGAATAAATGTGAGCGGCAGTGGTTATACCTCTTTTTTCAAGCATTTGTTCGCATACTGCTCCCGCAAAAACAAGCGGCGCGGTAAGTCTTCCCGAAAAGTGACCGCCGCCTCTGGGATCGTTGGAGCCGTTATATCTTAAAAAAGCGGTATAATCGGCATGTCCCGGTCTTGCAAGCTCTGAAATGCTTTTATAATCCGCCGAATGCTGATCTTTGTTTTTTATTACGGCGCAGAGGGCCTCTCCCGTAGTTTTTCCGTTATAAAAGCCGCTTATTATTTCGGGAGTGTCCGTTTCGCTGCGCATTGTGCTGGTGCCGTCCTTTTTCGGAGCGCGGCGCGCCATAAATTTGTATATTCTTTCAATATCAAGCTCTTCTCCGGCGGGAAGATTGTCTATGACCGCTCCTATTGCGGGGCCGTGAGATTCGCCGAAAATTGAAAGCGATATATTGCCGAGAGTTAATGTAGATGACATTACGTTTTTCCTTTCATTAAAGGATTGTATTAAATTCAAACTTCGTTGACTATTCCGCCTAAGGATATAAAATCCTCAAAGAAATTCGGATATGACTTGCTTACACATTCCGCGCCGTTTATTGTTACGGGCTCTGTGGAACGGGTCGAAGCAATGGCTAAGGACATGGGGATGCGGTGATCTACATGCGAGTCGCAAATTCCTCCGTGAATTTTGTCAACGCCTTCTATAACCAAGCTGTCGCTGTTTTCTGTAACTCTTGCGCCAAGCTTGTTAAGCTCCGCCGCCGTTACCGCCAGTCTGTCACATTCCTTTAATCTCAGTCTGCCGCAGTTGGTTATATGAGATGTACCCTTTGAAAATGCGGCTAAAACCGTCAGAATAGGGACTAAGTCGGGTATCTGCGATGCGTCAACATCAAAGGCGTTTCCGTTGGCGTTTTTGACAATATCTATAATTGCCTTGTCGCCTTGCAGACTGTTCATATTAAGTCCTTCGATCTCAATTTCCGAGCCCAGTGCGTTTGCCACCACGAAAAAAGCTGCCTGTGACATATCCGCTTCGATAACGGTGTTTTGGGGAGTATAGCTTTGATCTCCCTTTACAAAGTAGCCGTATTCGGTTTCTTTGATTTCAACTCCGAATTTGTTCAATTCCGCTATGGTTATATCAACATAGGGCTTTGACTGCAAGGGCGAGGTAATAATTATCCTGCTGTCGCCGTTAAGCAAGGGAAGAGCGAATAACAGACCGCTTATAAACTGGGAGGAAATATCTCCCGCAAGGCTGAAATCTCCCGCTTGAAGGCGTCCCGAAATTTGATAGGGCATAGTTTTTGTTTTAAATATTATACCATTTTTTGTCAGTTCTGTAAAGTACGGTGTAATAGGTCTTTCGGGAAGCTTTGCCCTGCCGTGGAACTCCGCTTCGCAGCCCAAAGCGGCGGCAACGGGAATTAAAAATCTGAGAGTAGAGCCGCTTTCAAAGCAATCGGCAATTGCTGTTTCGGAGGGCGTTTGTATTCCCTCAACGACAGTTATATCCCCCTCTTTGGTTATTTTCGCGCCAAAAGCGTTTAAAATGTTTATTGTGGCCTTTGTATCGGCGCAGTCCAGGAGATTTTTTATTTCCGATCTGCCCTTTGCGAGAGCGGCGCAGATAAGAGCGCGGTGGGAAATGCTTTTTGAAGCGGGAACGGTTATCTTCCCCGAAAGCCTGCTCGGTGTTATTTTGATATTTTTTGTCATATTAACTCCAGAAATTCTTTATACTCGTTCAGTGACATGGTAACTATTTGACTTTTTCCGATTTCGGGGCAAATTATTATTCTGATTTTATCGGAGGTTCGCTTTTTGTCTCCTATTGACAGCGAGTAAAGCTTATCTGTCGCAATATCGTTGCAAAAGGGCAGGGAATTGGCTTCAAGGCAGGCTTTAAGCTTGTCGGACGTTCCTTTTTGGACGCTGCCTTTTTTTTCGGCGGCGGAGGTCATCATATACATTCCGATTGCCACCGCTTTGCCGTGGGGGATATTGCCGTAGCCGAGATACTTTTCGATCGCGTGGCCGAAGGTGTGACCGAAATTAAGTATCATGCGTTCTCCAGTGTCAAACTCGTCGTTTTGCACCACGTCGCGCTTTATGCTCACACATTCCGCTATTATTTCATTGATGTTATTGCGGAAATTGCCGTTTGAAAGCTTGTCAAAAAGAGAGCCTGAGCGTATCATGCCGTATTTTACGACTTCGCCCATTCCGTCCGCAAAAATATCATCCGAAAGCGTGGATAAGGTATCGGTATCTGCTATCACCAATACGGGCTGTTTAAAGCAGCCTACAAGATTTTTTCCCGCGTCTATATTAACGGCGGTTTTTCCGCCCACGGAGCTGTCAACCTGCGCAAGCAGAGTTGTGGGTATCTGAACATAATCGATACCTCTGAGATAGGTAGCCGCGCAGTAACCCGTCAGGTCGCCGACTACACCGCCGCCCAGTGCCACAAGGAAATCCGTTCTTGTAATATCGTTTTCCGAAAGAAAGTTATATATGGAAATAAGCTGTTCGTGAGATTTAGAGGTTTCTCCGCTGGGAATCACGAATTTTACGACATTAAAACCGCTTTTTTCAAGGCTTTTTACCGTTATATCGGAGTAAAGCTTATCTACAATATCGTCCGTAATAACGGCGCATTTTTTCGATTTTACCACAGAGGAAACAAGCTCGCCGCATTTTTCAAGCAAGCCGTTTTCTATAAGTATATCGTAGCTTAAAGAATTGTTAACGTTAATTTTTATCATTAAAGAGTACCTACCTTTTTACCCAAAACCGAAGCAATGGAAGCGCATTTTTTCATACAAGCGTCAAAGTGTTTGGGGGTAAGAGACTGTGCGCCGTCGCAAAGGGCTTTTTGAGGATTGTTGTGTACCTCGATAATAAGTCCGTCCGCTCCCGCCGCAACTGCCGCCATTGACATAGGCTCCACAAGCTCATATTTGCCTGTTGCGTGGCTGGGGTCGATAACAACGGGGAGGTGGCTTAAGGTTTTTATAACGGGTACCGCCGAAATATCCAGTGTGTTTCTTGTCTGTGTCTCAAAGGTCCTTATACCTCTTTCGCAAAGGATAATATTTGTGTTTCCGCCTGCGATAATGTATTCGGCGGACATCAGCAGCTCTTCTATCGTATTTGCAAGACCTCTTTTCAATAAAATAGGCTTATCGCATTTGCCAAGCTCCTTAAGCATCTCAAAGTTCTGCATATTCCTTGCGCCGACCTGAATTATATCAACATCGGCAAAGAGGTCCAAATGAGCCAATGACATAAGCTCGGTCACTATGGGAAGCCCCGTTGCTTTCTTTGCCTTTAAGAACAGCTTAAGACCCTCGTCGCCCAAGCCCTGGAAGGAGTAGGGAGAGGTTCTGGGCTTGAACGCGCCGCCTCTTAAAAGATTCGCTCCCGCCGCTTTTACCTGCATGCAGGTGTCTACTATCTGCTCCTCGGTTTCGATAGAGCAGGGTCCCGCGATCACTGCAACGTTTCCGTCGCCTATCTTGGTATCGCCTACGCTTACAACGGTGTTCTCGGGGTGGAACTTTCTGTTTACTCCCTTGTAAGGCTCCTGCACGCGCTGAACCGATTCAACGATTTCCTGCGCTTCGATAGCCTCCATATCTACCTTGTGTGTGTCGCCGATAAGTCCCAGAATAGTGGTATGTGCGCCTATTACCTCGTTGATCTTGATATTCTGAGCTTCAATGCTTCGGCAAAGCTCGGCTACCTCTTGTTTAGGTGCGTCCTTTTTTAAGATAATGATCATTTTGTTGGTTTCCTTTCTTTTTTTGATTTATTATTTTATTTTTTCCAAAATGTCAAGAAAATGGGTTGAAACTCCTACCATATCCTGCCGCTCGCAAATGTAAAAATGATAATTTAAAAAACTGCTGAAGGTTTCCTCATCCATGCCGTCAACCGTATCGCTTATATAACCGGCCGCCATATCCGTTCCGATAAATTTTATACGACTAACGGGGAGAGACTTCGTCAAGGCTTCAATATCCTCTTTTCGGTTAAGTGCAAAAATCTCTTCAGGAGTTGAATCGGCTTTAAAGGTAACGGGATCGATCAATGATGATTTGTAAGGTTCAATGTTTATCATACCTTTTCCAAAGCAAAATTTAACGATAGTAGCATCGTTTCCGCAGTAAGCCGTGAATATCATTCCGCCTTTTTTGGTTACGCGGACAGCCTCCGAGAGTGCCTTTTGCTGATCCTCCTTTGTAAAAAGATGATACATCGGGCCTAACAGCAGCGTTATATCGTATGTGTTATCCTCAAAATCCGATAGATCTAACGCGTTGCCTTGCACTATGGAAATATTCTCTCCCTCTTTCGTGTTTCTTTTGAATATTTCAATATTGTGTTCAATAAGCTCCACAGCGTCAACCCTGTATCCCTTTTGAGCGAGTGCGTGGCTGTAACGTCCCGTTGCCGCGCCTATCTCGATTATTCTGCTGTTTTGGGAAATGTACTTTTCGATGTAACGCATTGTGGTCAGATACTCGACCATACCGTGCTTTGAACTAAAACGGCTGTCTTCGTCGTAGTTCTCGTAAAAGTTTTTCAGATAATCAAGCGTTTCCATATGCAAATGTTCTCCTTTTCTTTATTTTGATAAAGTGCGGTTTTGCACCTGCGGAACAGGATCATTTACATCATTTGACCATAACTTGATTATAAAAAGCCTGCACCGCCGTGGTGCAGGCTTAAAATTTCGTGAAAAAACACGCCGAATTTATCCGTTACACCGCAACTTTATTTTTGGCACGCAAAAAATACTTGAAGCCATAGTAAAAGCTCAAGCCGCTAAACCAAAATATAAAGGCAGTTGTGAATAAATTAAGCATAACATTCTCCCGATATAAAAGCTTTTTTATATTTTACCGCAATGAATCGGATTTGTCAATACCTTAATTGAAATTTTTATAAATACTTGACCCTTTCAGCTCTTTGCTATATAATTAAAGAAACGATAAATCTTCAAACAGGAGGCGAAACCAATGTGGAACGCACAGCTTTACGGTGCTTACAAAAAAGAACGTTCACAGCCCTCGGCTGACTTGGTGAACAGAATAAAGGATAACGATTTTAAACGTATACTTGACGTGGGCTGCGGCTCGGGAATGAGTACGGCGGCACTTGCGGCGGCTTTTAAAAACTCAGAAATAATCGGCGCCGATCTATCCGAAAATATGCTTGAAGCCGCCAAAAAGACTTTGCCGGAAATTGATTTTGTTCAAAGAGATTGCAGCAAGCCGCTTTTTGATATGGGAAAATTTGATTTGATCTTTTCCAACGCGTTCATGCAGTGGCTGACAAATCAAGAGGAGTTTATAAACAATTCCTTTGAAATGCTTAACGAAAACGGAGTTTTTGCGGCACAGCTTCCTCTTTCCTATTTAATGCCCACAAGCAAGTGTATAAATGAAGCAAAAACGGTTTTACCCGAAAGACTGCGGAATGCAGAGGTCCGAAAAACCGTTGCTTTTTCGGCGAATGATTACTATGATATACTGTCAAAGCTGTCGGACGATGTAAACATCTGGGTGACCGATTATTATCATGTGATGGACAGTCATGAAAATATTCTGAACTTTATCAGAGGCACAGCTCTTAATCCCTATACTGAAAAGCTCGATGAAATTGAATGTGAAAGGTTTTTGAACAAGGTGCTTGATAATATTAAAAATGCTTATGCCGTACAAAAGAACGGAAAGGTTCTGTTTCCTTTTAAAAGATTGTTCATAGTAGCTAAGAAATAAGATCATAAGAACAAAAAATCGTTTTCGGCTTGTAACAAAGCAAACCGAAAACGATTTTTTTATTATTTGTTATCTATAATCATAAAATATCGCTTAAATTCAACGCGCTGATAAGACCTTTCACAGATGAAGTGATTATATCGCTGTGTACTCCCGCGCCCCATGTTATAACGCCGTTTTTGTCGGCGATCTCAACATAGGATATTGCCTTTGATTTGGAGCCTGTGTTCAAAGCGTGTTCCTTATATGAGCATATAGTAAAGGTTATGTTCAGACAGCGTCTTAACGCATCGCTTACTGCGTCAAGCCTGCCGTTGCCCGTGCCTGTGATAACTCTTTCCTTATTATTCTGAATAATGGTGAGCTTCGCTTCGTATTCGTCGCCCTGAACAAAGTGTACCTCTTTATACTTAAGCTTGCTCTCTGCGTTTACATATTTTTCCATAAAGGCATTGTAAATTTCATCGGGTAAAAGCTCCTTATGCTGCTTGTCGGAAATATCTTTAACAGCATAGCTGACTGTTTCGCGGAATTTTGGAGGCAGATCTATGCCGAATTTCTTCTGAAGCAGGAAGCCGATACCGCCCTTGCCGCTTTGGCTGTTGATACGTATAACATCGCCGTCGTACTGTCTGCCCACATCTTTTGGGTCAATAGGCAGATAGGGAACCGTCCAGTGAGGTACTTCCTTTTCCTCGCGCCATTTCATGCCCTTTGCGATAGCGTCCTGATGCGAGCCCGAGAAAGCGGCGTACACCAGCGCGCCGCCGTAGGGCTGACGCTCGTTTACTTTCATTCCCGTAAGCTTTTCATATACCGCAACGGTTTCGGGCATGTTTTCAAAATCAAGCATCGGGTCTACTCCATGGGTATACATATTAAGAGCCAAAGTGACAATATCAACGTTGCCCGTTCTTTCGCCGTTGCCGAACAGCGTACCCTCAACTCTGTCCGCGCCCGCAAGCAGCCCAAGCTCGGTATCCGCCACGCCGCAGCCCCTGTCGTTGTGAGGGTGAAGTGAAACAACTACGTTTTCTCTTTTGTAGAGATTTTCGCACATGTATTCGATCTGACTTGCGTAAACGTGAGGCATTGACAGCTCAACGGTTACGGGGAGATTGATGATCACCTTGTTTTCGGGGTTAGGATCCCAAATCTTTAACACCTCGTTGCATATCTCCAGCGCAAATTCCATTTCGGTACCCGTAAAGCTTTCGGGAGAATACTCGAATCTGAAATTACCCTCAAATTCCTTTGCATACTGGAGAAACAGCTTTGCGCCGCTTACGGCAATATCGATTATTTCTTCCTTTGATTTTCTGAAAACCTGCTCGCGCTGCGCTACCGAGGTCGAGTTGTACAGGTGTACTATTGCGTTTTTCGCACCCTTTAAGGCTTCAAAGGTCTTTTTGATGATATGCTCGCGGGACTGGGTAAGCACCTGAATGGTAACATCGTCGGGGATAAGGTTTTCCTCGATCAGCGCGCGGCAAAACTCGTATTCTGTTTCGGAGGCGGCGGGGAAGCCCACTTCAATTTCTTTAAAGCCGATTTTTACAAGGTATTTAAAAAATTCAAGCTTTTCCTCCAAGGTCATGGGAACCACCAAAGCTTGGTTTCCGTCCCTCAGATCTACGCTGCACCAAACGGGGGCTTTGTCGATATACTCCTTTTCCGTCCATTTAAAGCAGGGATAAGGGGGCATAAAATAGTTTCTTGTGTACTTTTCTGTGTTTTTCATATCCTTTTTCCTTTCTCGGTTTGTGGGAAAGGCAGCATGCACCGACAGATACAAATATAAAACCCCGTCTCTATGTAAAGAGACGGGGACAATTCCTCGCGGTACCACTCTTTTTAGCACGGCATACTGCCGTACTCACCTTAGCCACATCAAACAATGTGTAACTCTGTAACGGGAGTACCCGATCAAGCCTACTGTATTCAGCCGACTGCTCAAGGGTGAGCTATTACAATTCCGCTTTACCGTTTCGCATCAAACAACGGCTTTCTGAAAAAACAAAATTGCTTTTTTCCCTGTCATCGCATTTCATTGTCATATATTATATTGGATTTTTGTTCATTTGTCAAGACCTTTTTTGAATTTTTTTCATTTTTGTGAAAAAGCTCTTTAAATCCCACGAATATGAGCAGTCCCGCAAACAGCTTTTGAAGAAAATCCACGTCTATATGAGAAGAAATAAACGTACCGAGAAGAATACCGATTATACCGCCGGGAATAAGTCTCAACAGCACCTTCCATTTTATAAGGCTATTTTTTTGATGTATTATCAAAGACACAAGCGCGACAGGCAGGAAGAAAAGAAGATTAACACCCTGTGCGGTGATCTGGTTTACATCGGAAAAGGTGGTAAGGTAAATTATAAGTATAAATCCTCCTCCAAAGCCCATTGACGCGGCTATCCCCGATAAAATCCCTATTATTATATTCATTGCTTCACCAGAATCCTGAAGGCGGCAAACAGGATTATAACGCCGAAAATTCGTCTTAAAAGGGAATTGGGTATTTTTTTGAGCAGCACGGCTCCCGCAATGGCTCCGACTAAGCCGTAGGGGATATAAGACCATGCCATTGTGAAATCGAGCTTGTCGCCCAAAAAATAACTTATTGTTGTGGCAAGGCTTAAGACAAATATCAACGCTACCGAGGTGGCGTGGCTTTCCTTTGCTTCAAGCTTTGCCGCTTCAAGCATGGGTACTGCGGCAACTCCGCCGCCGGAACCGAATAATCCGTTTAATAATCCGCATATAACGCCCATAAAAATTTTTTTCATATTAACTCCGTAACAGTAATCTAAACGATGTTGATTTATTTTTCCTTTGACGGTTGTTTTTATACTTAACATTATATAAAAATCCAAATAAGCCGGTTGAAATAATTTGACTATTTTGCGGAAATATGATATAATTAACAAATATTAACAGCTTTTAGGTAAATGTTTTAGAAGATTGGGGAATATGCAAATGAGCAAGAATCAGGAAATGATTGATAAGAATATTGAAAATATCGATGAGATTTTTGCATGGAAGGATCAATACTGTGTGGGGGTTGAAGAGATTGACTCGGCTCATATGCGTTTGTTTACCATAGTGCGCCGACTGCTTAAAAATCTTATGCTGAAGGATTTTGAAAAAAACAAAAAAACCTGTATGGAAGTGGTAAAATACTTAAAACAATATACTATTCAGCATTTTGCGCAGGAAGAGGCATTTCAGGTCAAAATAGGATACGGCGGATATGCAAATCATAAACGTATACACGACAGTATGCGTGAAATTACCATACCCGCTCTTGAAAGGCAAATGGCGGAAACCGATTTTTCCGAAAAGTCTGTCGAACATTTTGCGGGCGTATGTGCCGCGTGGCTTACTGCTCATGTAATGCTTGAGGATCAGGCAATAGTAGGGAGAATAAGAAGTCAATGGGAAACGAATTTGGACAGCGACGCTCTTACACTGCTGCAAGCTCGGGCCGAACACTTTATGAACAGTATTTTCCAAATCCATATAGAAGCCGAAAATATGAATTACGACGGCTATGATATTGGAAAATCCGTTTATTATTACACTATTTTCAGAGGTGAAAGCAATAGAGTTTATCGAGCGGTCACAGTGATAAACAGAGAGCTTTTGTGTTATACTTTAGGAAAGCTAATGGGAAAAGAGCTTAAGACCTTAGACGAAATTGCAATGTCAATGACAGGTGAGCTGTCCCGCACTTTTTCCGAGAACTTTATAAGAAGCTATACAAATGAGAATATTGTGCTTATAGGCGACGGAACAGTGGAAAAAGGAAGATTTCAAAGCGATTTTAAAAACAGTCATCCCGATATAAGCATGCTTTGGAACACTCCACACGGGCATATTGCTTTCAGCGTTAAAGCGAAAAAAGCAAATTTGTAATGTTAAAGCATAATTACATAGGTAAAACAAAAAATATATAAAATAAAATGCTGCTGCAATGCCGCGTTCGGCGTTAGTTGGTCGGCATAAAATAAATGAATAAATAACAGAACAAGAAGGGCAAAAAAATGACAATTAAAAACAGTTTTAAAGCATTTACAACCGCAATGCTATGCGTCGGTATCTTATCGGGCTGCTCCGATTCAAGCGCAGCGGGCAATTCCGACAACAGCATGTCTTCAGACAGCAAACCGCAAACGCCTTCGGTTTCGGAAAGCGTTGAAACACATGGCACTGACAGCCAAAGCGGAGGAGAAGCTTCGGATAATACCGATTTGGCGGTCAATATCAATATCACCGCTTTAAGCGGTCCTACCGCAATGGGCATGACGAAGCTAATGGAGGACAGCGAAGCCGAAGGTTATTCTTATGAATTCAGTATTGTATCTGCGGTGGACGAGCTCTCACCGAAGGTAATAAAGGGGGATACGGATATTTTCTGTGTACCCGCCAATCTTGCTTCGGTGCTGTATAATAAGACCGAGGGCGGAGTTAAGGTATTGGCGGTAAACACACTGGGAGTTATATATATTTGCGAAAACGGAAATACAGTGACAAGCGTTTCGGATTTAAAAGGCAAAACCGTTTATGCAAGCGGTAAAAACGCAACTCCCGAGTACGCGCTGAATTACATTTTGACACAAAATGGGATTGATCCCGAAAAAGACCTTACAATCGAGTGGAAAAGCGAGCACGCGGAATGCGTCGCCGCGCTTCTTGCGGATGAAAACGGCGTAGCAATGCTTCCACAACCTTTTGTTACAAGCGCGCAGGCTCAAAACGACGGTATTAACGCTGTACTTGATCTTACTGAGGAATGGAATAAGTTAGATAACGGAAGTGCAATGATTACGGGAGTAGTAGCCGTCAGAACGGAGTTTGCGGAAGAAAATCCCGAAGCCGTAAACGAGTTTTTGACAAGATACGCGGCCTCAGTCGAATATGTCAACGCAAATGTTTCCGAAGCGGCTCAGCTTGTGGAAAAGTACGGAATAATCAAGGCGGCGGTGGCGGAAAAGGCAATACCGAAGTGCAACATCGTTTGCATTACTGCCGAGGAGATGAAGGAAAAGCTTTCGGGTTATCTGAATGTGCTGTTTGAACAGGTTCCCGAAGCGGTGGGCGGTGCGGTACCCGCTGACGATTTTTATTACGGTGCATAACATAATATATAGAGAACTGCTAAAATAAAAAAATGTCTGCCGTTTGTGCGGTAAGGCATTTTTTACATAATATAGATTATTGTTTTGACACCGAATGAGAATCAATGTGAATATTTTTAGTTGGTTAATTGTATAAAATACATTATACTTTCAATAAACATTACGAAAAGGTTTTACCGAAGAATGAAAAAGCGCGTTATAACACTGCTTTGCATAGTGTTTTGGCTTATAATATGGCAGCTTGGCGCAATGGCTCTTAATCAAAAAATCCTTTTGGTTACACCAACTGCCGTAGTACAAAAAATATTTGATCTTATTGCGGAACTTGATTTTTGGAAAAGCATATTGTTTTCCACGGGGCGGATACTTTCGGGCTTTGCATTGGGGCTTGTTACGGGAGTCGGCTTGGCTGTTGTTTCGGGAAAGCTGTCTTTTGTGCGTATTTTTTTGGCTCCCCTTATTTCCGTGCTTAAAGCTATTCCGGTGGCCTCCTTTACTATTCTCGCGCTGATATGGGTATCTTCAAAAAATCTTTCTGTACTTGTGACATTTTTGATATGCGTACCTATTGTTTATTTAAATATGCTGGAGGGAATAGACGCGCTGGACCTGAAGCTTAAAGAAATGGCAAGGATTTTCGGAATACCGGCGCGGAGAAGATTTGTGGGAATTTACCTGTCACAGCTTTTGCCTTACATTCGCTCCGCGGCGGGTCTTGCTATCGGCCTTTGCTGGAAATCGGGAGTTGCTGCCGAGGTTATAGGGATTCCCGACGGTTCGATAGGAGAAAAGCTGTATCAAGCTAAAATTTACCTTGAAACCGCCGATCTGTTTGCGTGGACCGTTGTTATAATTCTTATAAGCTGGCTGTGCGAAAAGCTTTTTATAACAGCCGTCAATGTGCTTGTAAAGCGTGTTGAAAGAATGTAATATCAATCCCTTTCAGAAAAAGAGATTGATATAAAAATGGTAAAATATTAACGGAAATGGTTGTACAAATGGAAGTTATTGCAGAGGATATAATAAAATCTTACGGCGAAAATACGGTTTTAAATCACTTTTCACATATTTTTGCAGGCGGTCAGACAACGGCGGTTATCGGACAGTCTGGCTGCGGCAAGTCTACGCTTTTAGCTGTTTTAATGGGAATACTCCCTCCCGACGGCGGGACGATTGTTTGTCCTAAGCCCGTCAGCGCGGTATTTCAAGAAAACAGACTTTGTGAAAATCTTACCGCTTCGGCAAATATTCGCTTGGTTACGGGAAAAAGGTACGGTAAAGGCGAGATCGCGGAGGAATTATCCAAAATAGGGCTTGAAAAATGTGAAAATAAGGCGGTAAGAGAGCTAAGCGGAGGTATGAAGCGCAGAGTGGCCTTATTAAGAGCTTTAATGGCAGAGTATAAGGTGCTGTTTCTTGACGAACCGTTTAAAGGGCTGGACAATGAGACCAAAAATATTGTAATGGAATACTGTAAAGAAAAAATAAAAGGAAAAACCGTCATTTTTGTAACTCACGATATGCGGGAGTGCGACTTTCTTGCAGATGAGGTTATACACCTGAAGCGATAATTTTGATATTTACGGACAATATACATTACCTTAAACGATCGGTAAATGTATATCGGAGCTGCAAATTCTGAATTTTGTGAATTAGGAGAGCAATAAATGGATATAGAGAAGTATTCCTTCAAACGGTTAGATGAAAGTGAAGCCGAGATTATTAAGGAGTTGTTTGTAAGTGTCTTTGCGAAAGAACCGTGGAATGACGATTGGTCCGACAAAAATCAACTGCGGCTATATATTCATGATTTAATAGGACAGAATAATTCTTTGACTTTTGGATTATACGAGGATACCGAGTTGATCGGTATTTCCATGGGACATAAAAAACACTGGTATTCCGGTACGGAATATTGTATCGATGAGTTGTGTATCAACACCTCAAAGCAGGGAAAGGGAATAGGCACGCTGTTTGTAAACGAAATAGAAAGAGTATGCAAAGAGTTGGGGATGACTCATATTTTCCTGTTGACGGAAAACAATGTACCGGCATTTGAATTTTATAAAAAAATAGGATTTTATGAGTTGAAAAATAATGTTGCGTTTGTCAAAAAGTTATAAGGAGGAACGCATAATGAGTAATATAATGGAATTTGCCGACAGAGAACAATTCAGAAAATGGCTCTCTGATAATTGCCTGTCAAGTGACGGCGTTTGGCTTTTATTTGGCAAATCGGGCGGACCGAAAACAATAAAAGCGGGAGAAGCACTTGAAGAAGCTCTTTGCTTTGGCTGGATTGACGGACAGATGCAAAGCATTGACGATAAAACTTATAAGAAATATTTTTCTATGCGCAGGGAGAAGAGCAAGTGGTCGGAGAAAAATAAGGCGTTGGTCAAAAGTCTTGAAGAACGGGGACTTATGACCGATTTCGGGAGAAAGAAAATAGAGGAAGCTCAAAAAAACGGTCAGTGGAATGCTCCGAAATCAATGGCGGTTACAGAGGAACAAATTGCTCAGCTTTCAGCACTGCTGGAAGGTTATGAGCCGGCCTGCACAAATTTTCATGCCATGCCTTTATCGGTGAAGAAAACCTACACACGAGCGTATTTTGACGCAAAGACAGATTCCGGGCGGGAAAGGCGAATCGCTTGGATGGTGGATAGGCTCAATAAAAATCTGAAGCCTATGTAAATGATATGCGCGCCTATGGTTTCCTAAATAAACTTGATCAGAGGCAATTTAGTATGAATAAAGAATGGTCTGAACTTAATAAAATAATGCAAACTCAAATAAAAAAGAAAGATACTTATGAAGTGGGTATTGATACTTTATTTGATTTACGCAATAAGTTAATGAAAAACTTAACATCATTTAATGACGAGTTAAGCAGAACAGATTTTAATGCAATTCCTTTTATAAATGCAGACGGTTACCACAGTAAAACGATCGTTTATTCGATCTGGCATATTTTTCGTATCGAAGATATAGTTGCGCATGTATTGATAAGCGAAGATGAACAGGTATTTTTTGCGGGAAATTATCAGGAACGTATCAATTCTCCCATAATAACGACAGGGAATGAACTTGTAAAGCAACAGATTGCGGATTTCTCAAGACAGCTTAATCTGAAAGAACTTTATTCATATATTTTTGAAGTAAAGGAAAGTACCGAGAAGATAATCAAAAATTTATCCTATAACGAATTGAAAAGGAAAATATCGGAAGAAAGAAAAGAATACTTAAAATCGCTGAATGTTGTAAGCACCGATGAAAACGCAATTTGGCTGATTGATTATTGGTGTGATAAGGATATTCGCGGACTGATTCAAATGCCGTTTTCAAGGCACTGGATTATGCACACAGAAGCAAGCTTGCGTATTAAAAATAAGATACATTCAAATTGATTATTTCAGTTAATCGATCGGTTATCCGTCACGGATAACCTACGGGTCCGACATTTCGACTGATATTCTGAATACAGGCATATAGCAACACATGCTGAAAAGGAAGCCTAATTTCATAAACTTGACAAATTGATAAAAAAATGATAAAATTACATGATATTATTTTTCTTCTGCAAAATTGTAAGAATAAGGAAGCGATGCTGTATGAAAAATATTTTAGAAATTGAGTTGAAAAGTTCTTTTAAATATCAGATGATATTTTTTGTCAGTGCAATAATGCACACGATATTTTTTGCCATTTTTTTGGTTAATGAAATATACGCATTGATGACATTTAATATTGTAAGCGTTTTATTTTACTTTACAGGAGGAATAGTAAGCCGCAAGGGGGATATCGAGAAGCACGGAACGGCTTGGATATCCGCCTCATATGCCGAAATTACGGCACACGCTGTCATATGTACGGTTTGGCTGGGATTTGAGACCTGCTATTTCCTTTATGCGATAGTGGCTCTTATGGTTGCCGCTTACGTTTTGTACCTTGCGTGCGAAAAACATCAGTTTCTTAAAATGATCATGATTTTTGCCGCTATAACGCTTGTTTTAACTCTATTTTCTTTAATTTATCTGAACAAGCTTGACCCGCTCATAACAAGTATATTCCACAGAACTCTGGATAAGGATCAGATCGAATTTATGCGGGGGTTAAATATAATTTTCGATATTATTGTTACACTGTTCTTTTCCGGAATGTTTATAATGGAAATACATGATCTTATCAGAAGGCTTAATACGGCAAACGAAAAGCTGAATTACAGCGCGATGCACGATGCTTTGACGGGACTGTACAACCGCCGCAGTCTCTATAAGCTTTACGACGAAATGAAGGATAAGGGTCATTTTTGCGTTATCATGGGTGACATCGATAACTTTAAAAAAATAAACGACACCTACGGCCACGGCTGCGGTGACGAGGTGCTGAAAAATATTTCCGCAATTATAAACGATACGGCGGATCAAAAAGATATTGCCTGCCGCTGGGGCGGCGAAGAGTTCCTTTTGGTTATAATGGGTACAAAGGAGGATTGTCTTGCCCGCTTAAATGAAATGAGAGACCGTATTATCGCGCTGAAAATCGAATATAACAACATTCAGGTGAAGGTTACGATGACATTTGGTTTTGTCGACTGTCTGGAGATTCTGGAGCATACCGAGTTTATCAATCCCTCATCAAATATAGACGCTTTGGTTCAAATAGCGGATTCCAGGCTGTATTACGGAAAAGAGAACGGAAAAAATACCATTATTTCCACTAATGTCGGAATTGCTGAAATGTGCGGATGATTTTGTGTTAATCGAATTTAAAAAACGATAAATATTAAAAAAATGTTCATATAGGAACAGCGGGCGGTTTTTTTCCAAAAAGATGAACGTCAATTACTATATGAGCAT
Source organism: Oscillospiraceae bacterium (assembly GCA_014799365.1). GTDB lineage: Bacteria > Bacillota > Clostridia > Oscillospirales > Ruminococcaceae > Ruminiclostridium_E. The sequence goes on along the minus strand of JAAVIF010000026.1, from coordinate 96,226 downwards.
GTTTTAAGGAAAGGACAAAAAAATGAGCGAATGTACACACGACTGTTCCTCCTGCGGAGAGAACTGTTCATCAAGAAAGGATCCTCAGGATTTAAGAGAAAAGCCGCACCCTCTTTCCAAAATCAAAAAAATAATTGCCGTAGTAAGCGGCAAGGGCGGAGTGGGCAAAAGCATGGTAACCTCAATGCTTGCTGCTCAGACTAACAGAAACGGAAAAAAAACGGCTATACTCGACGCAGATATAACGGGACCCTCTATCCCGCAGGTATTTGGGCTTTCGGGCCAGGCGTACGGTGACGAAAACGGAATTTTACCCGTAAAAACGGGAAAGGGAATAAATGTTATTTCCCTTAATCTGCTTATCGAGCACACCACCGATCCCGTTATCTGGAGAGGACCCGTCATAGCCGGGGTAGTTAAGCAGTTTTGGACAGACGTTATCTGGGGCGATGTTGATTATATGTTTATTGACATGCCTCCCGGAACGGGCGACGTACCGCTGACGGTATTTCAGTCGATCCCCGTAGACGGAATAATAATTGTTACAAGCCCGCAGGAATTGGTCTCAATGATAGTGGAAAAAGCGGTAAATATGGCTAAGGCTATGAATATCCCCATTCTCGGTATAGTTGAGAATATGAGCTACTTTAAATGTGACCAATGCGGCAGGGAACACAGTATTTTCGGTGAAAGCCACATTGAGGAAACGGCAAAGCGTTTCGGTATAGATTCGGTTTGCAGACTGCCCATAAATCCCGCGATCGCTTCAATGGCGGATAGGGGGCAGGGCGATGAAATGAAAGAGGACGCTATCGTAAAATTTCTTGAAGAGGTCGTAGGTAAACTCTGAGAATATGTTTTAAAAAAGGTCCCTTTTAAGATGATGGTTGCTGTGATAAAACTCCGACAATTTCACCAACTCATATTGAATATGCTGAATGCTTATGATAATATTCGGAGCACCAAATCGAAATTTTTGGAGGTAAAAAATGTGTGATTGTATTTTTTGTAAAATTGTAGCAGGGAATATTCCAAGTATGAAAGTTTATGAGGATGAAGAAACTATTGCATTTATGGATATTGCCAAAGATGTTGACGGTCATATAGTGGTAATCCCGAAGAAGCATTGTAAGAATGTTCTGGATTGTGAACCTGACACATTATATGCCGTTATGAAAACAGTAAAAAATGTTTCTCTGCATTTAATTGAAGAATGCGGTTATGATGGGGTCAATTTGCTCAATGCCAGCGATGAAAGCGCAGGTCAATCGGTTCCCCATTTCCATATTCATATTATTCCCAGACAACAGAATGACGGGATTGATGCATGGCCAAAATTTAAAGGGGCAAAAAAGGATATCGGTTGTGTGTTTGAAAAAGTAAGAATGTGACGAATTTCGAGTTATCGGGTGGCTATACGTTATGGATAACTGTCAGTCCTGGCACTTTGACGAAGAATTTGGATAGCAGAGCATCAACAACCCTAATCTGAAAATGGGAGTAAAAAAGCGTATTCCGGAAAGCTTATTCGGAATACGCTTTTTATTATTCCGATAACAATATACAAATCCGCCAAAATCCGAGCCTTTTTTTTGATTTCAACAAAGTCTTTTCGGCAAACGTTTTTCGGCATTTTTTTTCTTTCACGGGTAGTATAATAATATCGGTAACGGAGGCGCGGTTTGCTTTTTAGACAAGCCGCGCAAAAAGGAAAAGGTATAATTCGACAAAATGAGCGTTGTGATTGAACGTAAAATGATCTTTTGCGCGATAAAGCATGCTTTTTATTTGTTGGAGCTGTACCCGAAAAGCAAGGATCGTAATTTTGAAAGAACCTTTTGATAAAAGCAGGTTCTTTCAAAGCCGTTGCCTTTGCGTCAAAGTAAATTTGAACAGAGGCTGCGCAAGGTGAAAGGATTGTTGAAATGGAAAAAGAGCTTTTTTCAAAGCCGAATTATTTTAAGTATCCCATGATAATTTTTTGCGGCTTTGGACTTGCCTTAGCTTCCCTTATGGAAAAAATATCTCCTTTTGGGATAGCGTTGATAGGCAGCATGAGCGGCGCGGATTGTTTTTCCGCGTTTGTGGGGGCGGCGATGGGCTATCTTATGAGAGGAGACTTTGTAATAGCCGTACCGCACATTGCGGCAGGCGCGGCAGTCTGCGTATTAAGAATCTTTTTAGGAAAAATAAAGGGTATTGGCGGACAGCTTGTAAGCGGTGCGCTGACGGGTTCGGCGGTTCTGCTGGTAAATATAATAACCGCAAAGGAAACATCGGATGTTCTTATTTCCTTTGCTTTCGGACTTATTGCCGCAATAACAAGCTTTACTTTTTTAAGCGCAGAGGAAAAACTTAAAAAGGGTGAAAGACTTTTGTCGGGAAAGCCGGTGAGCCTTTTACCTGCGGGAATATCCCTTATATTTATTATTGCGGCTCTTTCCGATCTGTCCTTGGGAATATTCAACTTGGGTGCAATTGCATCGGGGGTTATCGCTTTGATTGCGGCTTACCGTTTTCGTTTGAGCGGCGGAGCGGCTTTGGGTGTAATTTGCGCAATAGGTACGGCGGTAGGGAGCAGCAGCTTTATTTACGCTTCGCTTGCTCTTTCGGGCGGAGCCGTTGCAGCGGCACTTATTGCCCATAAGGGACGAATACCGATGGCGTCAGCGTTTGTGCTTGCTTCCGCGGCGGCAGGCGGCGTTTTGGGCATGGACAGGATCATGCTTTCCTTTATCGCGAATATGCTGACTGCTTCGGTAGTATTTATGGCTTTGCCTTTAAACAGAATTATGGAAAAGGTCAAGCCGCATTCTCATAATTTTACCGACGGAATGGCGGCGGAAATTTTTGCGGGCAGACTGGAGCTGGTAGGAAATACCGTAGGCGAGCTGCGCTACGCGGTGGAAAAAACCGCGGAAACCTTGGAAAGCACGGTCGTCGATAACGATTTATCCAACGTGTATAACTCAGCCTGCGATAAAATATGCAAAAATTGCCGTTTCAACATGAAGTGCTGGGGAGAGGAGTATAACGACTCGGTACGAATGATGAACGGTTTTATAAAGATACTGCGCTGCGGTGAAAAAATAACTCCAAATCATTTCGGTGGATTGCTGTCGGAAAGGTGTCAAAGAAAGCAGCAGCTTTGTGACGCAATAAACAAACGGTATGACGACATCGTTTCGATCGGACAGATGAACAGGCGCATTAAAGAAATGAGAAATATTCTTACCAAGCAGCTTGACACCACCGAAAGATTATTTAACTCCATGGCGGAGGAATTCGGAAGAGAGGTAGTTTTTAACTCCGAGTATTCGGTAAAGGTAAGCAGGCTTTTGGAAAGATGCGGTTTAATTTCACCTAAGGCGATGGTCAAAACGGTTGACGGAAACATGATGATAGAAGCCTACGGAGAGGGCGAGCTTGCCTGTACCGCGGAGGAAATAGGCGATATGCTGATCGAAATGCTTCAGAGAGAATTTGATCTGCCTTGTATATTGGAATTTGGCAAAAGAGTAAGGATAACGGCTTTTCAGCGTGCGGAATATGGTATCAGATCCGCTTCATGTCAGTACAGCAGAAGAAAAGAGTCGGCCAACGGCGATTTTGTTACCGCCTGCGTAGACGGAAAAGGAAATTATTACAGCATTGTATCGGACGGAATGGGCAGCGGCGCAAGAGCCAGAATAGACAGTGCTTTTGCCTGCGGACTGCTCACCAAATTTCTTGAAAGCGGAGTAGGGGTCGAAGCGGCGATAGAAATGTTAAACACCGCTCTTATGGTGAAATCCTCCGATGAAAGCTTTGCCACCCTCGATGTGTGCCGTATAGATTTATATACGGGTAAAGCTACTCTTTATAAGGCGGGGGGAGCCGATACATTTGTAAGGAGCGGAAAAAAGGTAACGAAAATAAAGGGAAGCGGTCTGCCCGTAGGGGTAAGCGGTACGCTTTCCTTGTCCGCTCAGAGCTTTAACGCGGAGGAGGATGACGTTATTATTATGACCACCGACGGTGCGGACCTGTCCGAGCAGTGGTTAGAGCAGGCTTTTATGAGGGACAGCGGCAAGAATATGGAGGAGCTTGTAAAAACAGTTGCGGGAGCGGCAAGGTTTAACTGCGAAAAGGGAAGGGAGGACGATATTTCGATTGTCGCGCTGCAATTGAAAAAATAAAAGCGGCAGAAAGTGTTAATTTAAATCGGTATATTAAAATGATTTATTCAAAAAATAATTGAACATTACAGGGGCGGAATTTTGCGTTCTTCCCCTTTTTTATGTGGTTTAAATTTACATATTGTGAAACTATACAAAAATGAAAGCTCAAAAAAAGCAACTTTAATAAATTTTTAACAAACACTTGAATTTCTTGGCAATGTGTGGTACAATCAACATAAGGTAAAAAATTACCAAAAAGGCGAACCTTGAGTTACATATTTTTATTGATTTCTACAAGAACAGAAAAGAAAGGTTGGTTTCCATGGCAATTCAGAACAACAGAGATTATGAAGTGGCTCTGCACTTTTTCCATGAGGGAAGCGCGACCGAGGCCTATGATTTTTTCGGTTCTCATTTTTGTGAGAAGGATGGGCAAAAGGGCGTTATTTTCCGTGTGTGGGCTCCTCATGCAAATTCCGTAAGCGTAGTGGGCGATTTTAACCACTGGGACAGATTTAAAAACCGCATGCAAAGAGTAAGCAATGACGGAAGCGTATGGGAGTTGTTTATTCCCGACTTAAAAACCTACGATATTTACAAATACAGTATTGAAAGCTCGCAGGGACAGATCAAGCTTAAGGCCGATCCGTACGGTTACCACATGGAAACCCGACCCAATACCGCTACCAAGATATATGATATTGACGGATTTAAATGGAACGACGAAAAGTGGCTTAAACAGCGCAAATCCAAGAACATATACGACTCGGCAATCAATATATATGAGATACATCTGAACTCGTGGATGGAGAAGCACAACGAGGACGAGCTGTTTAACTACATGGAGCTTGCAAAAAAGCTTATTCCCTATGTTAAGAAGATGGGCTACACTCATATTGAGATCATGCCCGTTGCGGAATTTCCCTTTGACGGTTCATGGGGTTATCAGCAGATAGGTTATTATGCGCCTACATCACGCTTCGGCACTCCTCACGATTTTATGGAATTTGTGGATTACTGTCACCAAAACGGTATCGGTCTTATTTTGGACTGGGTTCCCGCTCATTTCCCCAAGGACGCCGCGGGACTTTACGAGTTTGACGGCGGTTACTGCTACGANTACGCCGAGCCTCTTAAGAGAGAGCATTTGAATTGGGGTACAAGGGTTTTTGACTGGGGCAAGCCCGAGGTTCAGAGCTTCCTTATTTCCAATGCAAATTACTGGTTCGACAAGTATCATGTTGACGGACTTCGTGTAGACGCAGTCGCTTCAATGCTGTATCTCGACTACGACCGCAAGGACGGACAATGGCAAAGAAATGTCAGAGGCGGCAATGAAAATCTTGAAGCCATNGCGTTTTTGCAGAAATTAAATACCGCATTATTCGGCAAGTATGAGAATATACTGATGATTGCGGAGGAATCCACTGCATGGCCTATGGTAACAAAGCCTGCCGATGTAGGAGGCCTGGGATTTAACTTTAAATGGAATATGGGCTGGATGAACGATATGATAGCCTATATGTCAATGAATCCCGAATATCGTCCGTATCANCACAATATGCTGACCTTNTCGTTCTACTACGCNTTTTCCGAGAACTTTATACTTCCNATTTCGCATGACGAGGTAGTATACGGAAAATGCTCGATGCTTGACAAGATGAGCGGCCCGCGCGATAAAAGATTTGCTTCACTGAGAACGTTCCTGGCATACATGACCGCTCACCCCGGTAAAAAGCTGATGTTTATGGGACAGGAATTNGCTCAGTTTAAGGAATGGAATTACAAGACCGGTCTTGATTGGGACGTACTTGAATTTGACGAGCATAAAAAACATCAGCATTATGTTGAAGAACTGAACAAATTTTATAACGAACACAATGAATTGTGGGAAGCAGACAGCGATTGGGGCGGTTTTAAGTGGATAAGCAGCGACGATAATTCTAACTCGGTTATTGTATTCAGACGTTTTGACAGAANCGGTAATGAAATCGTTGTTGTGTGCAATTTCCANCCGAATACTCACGAGCAGTACAGCTTTGGTGTTCCGTTCTATGCCGACTATGAGGAAATATTTACCACTGAAAGTCCCGAATACGGCGGAGGCGGAATGTTCAATAAAACAGTCAAGTCTCAAAACGAGCCTATGCANGGNGAACCCTATTCTCTTACGATTAAGATCGCTCCCATGTCCGCAATGTTCTTTAAAGCAAAGAATATTCGCACACCCGATGACGATTTAAAGAAAGCGGAGGAAAAGGAGAAGAAAGCCGCGGCAAAAAATACAGCGGAGGAGAAAAAGACCGACGCCGCAAAGGCACCTGCCGAAAGCAAGCCCGCAAGCGGTAAAGCACCTGCAANGAAAACCGCTAAACCTGTAAAAAAAGCAAAGACCAAAAAGTAAACCGAAAAAACAAACCGATAAAATAAAAATCACTGGAGGCAAAATTATGAACCATGTAAAAAAAGAAATAGTTGCCATGCTTCTGGCAGGCGGACAGGGAAGCAGACTGTACGCTTTGACGCAGGATATGGCAAAGCCCGCCGTACCTTACGGCGGTAAGTACAGAATTATTGATTTCCCGCTTTCCAACTGCATTAACTCAGGTATTGACACGGTAGGCGTACTCACACAGTATCAGCCCCTTGTTTTAAGCGAGTATATCGGCAACGGTCAGCCCTGGGATCTCAACCGTACTCACGGCGGCGTTCACGTATTACCACCTTATGAGACCGCTTCCGGCAAAAGCTGGTATGCCGGTACGGCAAACGCGATCTATCAGAACATGAGCTTTGTTGACCGCTACAATCCCGAATACGTTGCTATTCTTTCCGGCGACCATATTTACAAAATGGATTACAGCGAGATGCTTGATTTNCATAAAAAAACCAACGCAGACGCAACTATCGCTGTTCTCGAGGTGCCTTGGGAGGAAGCGAGCCGCTTCGGTATCATGTCGGCGGACGAAAACAACGTTATCACCGAGTTTGCGGAAAAGCCCAAGGAACCCAAATCAAACCTTGCGTCAATGGGCGTTTACATTTTCACATGGAAGGTTCTTAAGCAGTATCTTATCGCCAANGAAAAGGACGAGACCGCTACAAAGGATTTCGGTAAGAACATAATTCCCGCTATGCTTGACGATAAGTGCAAGATGGTTGCTTATCATTTCTCCCAGTACTGGAAAGACGTAGGAACTATTGACAGCCTTTGGGAAGCCAATATGGACTGCCTTGACCCCAATGTTCCNCTTAATCTTTACGATAATAACTGGAAAATCTTCTCCCGTAACCCTGTAATGCCCCCTCATTACGCAGGAGCTAACAGNAAAATAGAAAACTCAATGGTTGCGGAGGGCTGCAATATTTACGGCACGGTTGATTTTTCGATTCTNTTCTCGGGTGTAACGATAGAAGAGGGCGCGGTGGTACGCGACAGNATTATAATGCCCAATACCGTTATTAAAAAGGACGCCGTTATCGAATATTCGATCGTAGGCGAGGACTGTGTTATAGGCGAGGGCTCTCATATCGGCGAACGCCCCGAAACTATCGAGGATAAGGACAAGTGGGGAGTTGCCGTTGTGGGACATAAGGTAAATATCAGCGACAACGCCGTAGTTAANGCAAAGGCTATGATTTCCGAATCTATCTGACCGGCACAGGCGATCATAAATTTTTATACAGAAAGGAATTAAATTTTATGGCTAATATGTCTAACGTGCTGGGCTTGATTTTTGCGAATATGCACGACAGCACAATTTCCGACCTTACAAAACTTCGTACAATGGGAAGCGTTCCCTTTGGCGCAAGATACAGACTTATCGACTTTACTCTTTCAAATATGGTAAACAGCGGTATCAATACCGTTGGCGTTATTACCAAGGCAAACTATCAGTCCCTTATCGACCATATCGGTTCCGGCGCGGAATGGGATCTGTCAAGAAAGAACGGCGGACTTCACATTCTTCCTCCCTACGGTCACATTAACGGCGGCTTATACAGAGGAAGACTTGAGGCTTTGGCGGGAGTGCTTGACTTTATCCGNCACAATGACGCGGAGTACGTTTTAATAAGCGATACNGACGTTATTGCCAANATTGACCTTAAAAAGGTTGTGGAAAATCACGAGGAAACAGGCGCGGATATTACGATGATATACGCAAAGACTGTTTGCGACGCCGAACGCGCACGCACCAAGACCATTTTAAGCGTTAACGATACAGGAAAGGTTTATGATATTCTTGTACGTCCCGAAATCAGCGGCGAGCACAATGTAAGCNTGAATATGTTCGTAATGAAGAAGGATTTCCTTCAGCAGCTGATTATAGAGAAGGCNGGAAAGAATCTGTACAGCTTTGAGGTTGACGTATTGCAGCATATGTTAAACGAGCTGAATATTTACGGCTACAAGTTTGAGGGCTACAATGCGCAGATCGACAGCATAAAGACTTACTTCGCGTCAAATATGGAGCTTATGAATCCTCATGTGCGCAAGGAGCTGTTTACAAGCGACGATCCTATTTATACCAAGGTTCGTGACGAAGCACCCGCAAAATACGGTCTNGATTCCGAGTGCAAAAACTCNATTGTTGCGGACGGCTGCATAATNGANGGCAAGGTTGAAAACAGCGTGCTTTTCAGAGGCGTTAAGGTAGGCAAAAACGCGGTTGTTAAAAACTGTATCTTGATGCAGGACACCGTTGTTGGCGAAAAGTGCGAAATGAATTACGTTATTACCGATAAGGACGTTATGATCGGAAATTACCGCAGTATCGGCGGCACTGAAACATATCCTATCTTTGTTGGCAAGGGTGCGTCGGTATAATCAAAGTTAATCCGACAGTTGGATTAAAAAGATAACGTAAGGATTAAATCATAACATTTACGGGAAAGTCGGTAGTTTCTGCCGACTTTCTTTGATANCTGNAAATTTTAAAAAAACAGTTTCACAGCACTTTACATTTTCGGGTATTTGGTATATAATAAAATAAACAAAAAGCATATAATACTAATCCCTTTTAAAACTGTTGGATTAGTGTTTAGGGTGCAACCCTTTTTAAACTATGGATTTTTCCATAGTTTAAAAAGGGATTGGTATAAAACTTTATACATAGAGAAAGGAATTGACCTTATGCTTGACAGATTTATTCAAACCGAACAGCCTGCCGCGGATAAGGAAGCTTATAAAGGACAGGCAGACGTTCTCAAAACTCGTTTAAAGGCTTTGGAGCAGGAGATCAAGGCAAAAAAGCTTCCTGTCATCATATTGTTTGAGGGCTGGGGTGCTTCGGGAAAGGGATATGTTATAAGCAAGACAATAAACTGTCTTGATCCCCGTTCATATAAGGTTTACTCTACCATAAAGGCCACCGAAACCGAAAGACGTATGCCCTTGATGCACCGATTTTGGAATAATATTCCCGAAAAGGGAAAGCTTTGTATATTTGACAGAAGCTGGTATCAGGAGATAGTGCCCGCTTCCTTGGAGGACGGTATCAGCGAGGAAGAGGCAGTAGAGCGTATAAACACGGTAAACGTATTTGAAAGACAGCTTACCGACGACGGTTATCTTGTAATAAAGATATTCNTNCAGATCGATCGCCGCGAGCAGAAACGCCGNTTTAAAAAGCTGTTGGACAGCAAGGCCACTAACTGGAGAGTAACCGACCTTGACCTTAAGAGAAACCGCAATTATGAAAAGTACTTTGTGGAATACGACAAAATGCTTGAAGCCACCAATACCGAATACGCTCCTTGGANGGTNATAAATTCGGACAACAAGTACCGTACCGTCTGCGAGGTGTTCAAGACAATAATTTCCGCTGTGGATTCCAGACTTTTGAATAAGCCCCTTGAAATAGGCGAGATGCCGAAACGCAAGGTTGCAAAGGAAATTTTCACTATGGCTACAAAGCCGCCCTTGTCGCTGGTAAGACTGGACAAAACGTTAAGCGACGATATATACAGCGAGGAGCTGAAAAAACAGCAAAAGNGACTTTCCAAGCTTCATCAAAGGCTGTACGCTCAAAAGCTTCCGGTTGTCATTTGCTTTGAGGGCTGGGACGCGGCGGGAAAGGGAGGCACTATAAGAAGAATAGCCTCCGCGCTTGACCCAAGNGGCTTTGAGGCTGTGCCTATTGCCGCGCCCGAGCCGAGGGAACTGAACCGTCATTATCTGTGGAGATTCTGGCAGAGNNTGCCAAAATCNGGNCATGTGGTAATTTTCGACCGCACATGGTACGGCAGAGTTATGGTGGAGCGCATAGAGGGAATTACCGAGGAAAAACGCTGGAGAGCGGCTTATCANGAAATAAACGAGTTTGAAAACAACCTCTTTGAAAGCGGGATTTTGATTTTGAAATTCTGGATGCACATTGACAAGGACGAACAGCTCCGCCGTTTTAACGANCGTATGAACACTCCCGAAAAACGCTGGAAGATCACGGACGAGGACTGGAGAAACCGNGANAAGTGGGATCAGTACGAAATCGCGGTAAATGANATGCTGCAAAAGACCTCNACCGATTTCGCGCCGTGGCATGTTATCGAAAATAATGATAAGAAGTACGGTAGGATCAGAACGCTGAATATTATCAANGATACTATTGANATGTGGATAGANAAGCACAGCTAANTTTTCATATCATAAATAAAAAATCAGCCGTAAAAGCTTTGNTTCAAGGCATTTACGGCTGATTTTTATTATATATCNGATTGAAATTGCAGCCAAATATATAGACATGTTAATTGTTGATTGGAAATTAGTACTATTACTCTCCNCCCTCCATAACCTCCTTAACCGAGCANTTTCTNATNTTACCGCTGCAATACTGCATCATCAGCTCATAGAGAAAAGCAAAAACAACAAGAGCAACAGCAAAGGCTTTAAAGTCAAAGCTGTATTCGGGTANNTTTTCCATATCNGCAAAAACTATCTCAACCATTATTTTAAGCANAATATANTGATATGCCGTACCTATTGCAAAGCCTATNTANGCAACAGGTCTGTACCCGCCGAATACCGCNCCNTGNCACTGTTTAACGCTGTACCCCTCCACACGCAGCATGGAAACGGTTTTNCTGTTNGTGCTTATNACNGTTGAAACGCCTATAAACAGCGTTGTACAAGCNAAAACCACTCCTATCAGCATTATCATAATACCCATCATTTCGCTTGACAGCTCGTTCATGCTAAAGGACATCTGAGTCATTGCGGAAAAACAGAAAGAGGCAAAAGCGATATAAAATATAAGCGTTTTCTTGGTTTTTAAGGTCGCTTTTTTNAGCTCGGTCAAAAAAGGCAGCTNCTTTTTATNTTTGCTTTTGCTGCTGTCAAATTTTTTGACTTTGATGTCGGGTATTTCCTTAAGCAGCGACATTACGGGTCTTTTTAATTTAAGACATGCAAAAACGATAGCTGTAAGCGAAAAGCCGACGGTGGGAATTATTACCAAAAAGATAAAAAGGGAAGGGTGAAAGCTTATTCCGAATTCGGGTAAAAGNCCCTCTTCATTTTGTTTGTCATAAAACGCGGGCATTAAAAGAAAAGAAGAAAAATATCCTATGACNGTACCGATAAAAACGCTTATTCCGAAAACCCAAAAGCTTGACGCGGTTTTTATATTGGAATATCCCATCGCTTTTAATATACCCAATTCCTTTGAATGAGAGTTTATGTACTGTTTAATGTAGAAAAACAGCATTATGACAGAAGTAATAAGCAGACAGCCTCCGCTTAAAGCGCATACCACCTTTCCGGTCAAGGTCAAGGCGTCATAAAAAATATATTGATATTCCTCTGTCAATTCACTTTNGATTGCGTTCAAATCGATATTATAGTTCAAAAAAAGATTGCATACAAACACCGCGCAAAGCGATATGATCGAAACACCCAAAAGCTTTGCGGAATTTTTTAAGCCGATGATCATATTGTGATTATCCCTTTCTGTTGTAAATATTTGATCAAAGTATAAAAATACGGTAAAAACGTAACGGTAACAGCGTTCGAGCTTTTACCAGCCGATTTCATAGGCACTTTTTTGATTGGTATTTGTGCTGATTTCNGTGATCTCCCCGCTGTTCATCTTTATTACCGTGTTGGCGGTTTCCGCAATGTTCGAGTTGTGAGTTACCATAACGGCGGTAAAGTGCTTTTCCGCTTGTAATTTTAAAATGTAGTCGAGTACCGAACGACCTGTTTTTTCGTCAAGGGCACCCGTCGGCTCNTCCATAAAAAGTACCTTTGGATTTTTCGCCAAGGCTCTTGCGATAGAAACTCTTTGCTGTTCGCCGCCGCTAAGCTCGGAGGGGTACTTGTGCTTCTTTTCGTCTAAGCCAACCGCTTTTATAACTTCGCCGTAATTTGCGTTACCCGCAAGCTCGGCNCCCATTTTAACGTTTTTGTCCGCTGTCATATTTGGGAGCAGGTAATATTGCTGAAATATAAATCCNGTGTTGTTCCTGCGGAAAGCCGTTAGGTTTTCGTCGGACAATACCGTTATATCCTCACCGTTACAGCTGACCTTGCCGCCGTCCGGCCGCTCAAGTCCCGACATAACGTTAAGCAGAGTNGACTTGCCAGAACCCGACGCGCCTAAAATTACGGCAAAATCGCCGTCTTTTATTTCCAGGGAAATGCCTTTAAGTACATTTACCTTATTTTCCTTTTCGCCGTAGGATTTGGTGATGTTTTCGATCTTTATCATTTTTGGTTTTCCTTTCAGATTTATTTTTTTTCGGATTTCTTTTTAATTAAAAGACTGACGAATACATCGGTCATCATTTCGCTTATCTCTTCGCTTTTAAACTCAATGGTCTTTGTGGCGCAGAGGGAAGCTATTCCGTGGGTGTAAACCCATAAATGTCGGTAAAGAGACAGGGCAGTGTCTTTGTCCACGCCGTACTGATCAGTTATTGAGGATAAAATATCGTCATAGTTATCGTCAAAGGCAGGGATACAGTTTATCGTCAAGTGNTCGGAGCTTTCAGACATAAAAAGCAGCTGAAAAAGCTTTGGCTGTTCTATGGCNAATTTTATATACTGTGTTCCCACACCCTTAAAATGTATCTCATTCTTTAAGCCCTCCTTGATATATTCGTTATAAAGAGCTTTTGCGGAAGCTATAACCTCCTGTGTTACCTCATCCATNCTTTTAAACACTGTAAATATCGGTCTGGCAGAGCTGTTGAGCTTTTCTCCGATCGCCCTTGCGGTAACTGCGGCTATACCGNTCTTTGACGCAATNTCAAAAGCGGCGGATACGATCTCTTTTTTTGAAAACTTTGATTTGGGGGGCATTATATTTTCCTTTCCTTTAAAACGCATGTTGTAAAACATNCGTTTTAAATCAACTGTTTTAATTATACNGTTTTTTTTNAAAATGTCAATAGGTATTTAAATATTTTTTGAATTGCCGTAAATTCTATAATCAGAAGAGGCGGCGATTAAATAAAATCAACTGTCATAAATTAGAAATCATATAAAAAATTTCCTTACATATTGATTTTNTCGGGAGCAATAATATTAGCACAAGGGCAAAAAGTCCTTGTAAATACCATTCGGAAATTAACATTGATAATTTCATTTTTATTAAATGGAGGAATAGCAAAATGTCAAGTAATAAGAGTAAAAGCGCAGCTCTTGATTCTATCAAGATGCAGGCTGCAAATGAAGTAGGNGTACCTCTTAAGGATCGCGGTTACAACGGCGACCTTACCGCTAAGCAGGTAGGTTCCGTAGGCGGTCAGATGGTTAAGAAAATGATCGAATCCTACGAAAACGGCGCGAAGTAACTTAAGCTTATAACAAAAACAACCCTTTAGTTAAGGCAATCGCTTTAAGTGAAGGGTTGTTTGTTTTTATACTAATACCCATTTTGACAGTAGATAAAATCTACTGTCAAAATCCTTCGGCTTTGCCGAAGGACCGCCAAAGGCGGTGGGTATGTACGTTCAATACAATACCTGAGGGAGCTTTGCTCCCTCACTCTGCCGCTATGGCGGCAGAGCGTTTAAAAAGTAGCTTTGCTACTTTTTAAACGGGTATTAGTATTAAAAGCTGCTTGTGTTCTTTGATCAAATTACAAACTTTGTTTTATTGTTTATTTTCCTCTTCGATAACATTATCCGAAAAGTTATTTTTTCTGTTAACAAACAGCGACACGCTCATACCGACTATTATAGCCAAATAGAACGTCAGAAATCTCCATATAACTGTGGATAAGTGCACAAAGCTGCCGAATATGTTTTTAAAAAATAAAACATAGCTTCCTTCAGCCGCTCCCAACGCCCCGGGAAGGGGAACAAACGCGGAGATCATCAGCACGAACGCCTGACAGGAAATAATTGTAATAAAATCGGTGCCGCTTAAGCCGAAAGCCAGGTAAATTACATAGGAAATACAAAAATAAACCAGCAATTGAACCGTTGTAAAGAAGCAAAGCTTTAATATCAGAACGGGACGTTTTTTTATAAACTGGAAATTTTTATAGTACATTTCCATTTCGTCGTCGATAAATTTCAGCTTGGAGTCAACGTCTTTTATTATACGCAGCTTACCGAGAAATCTTACGGTAAAATGAGCGATTTTTACGGTAGGCTTTTTAAAAAACGCAAGCATTAAAAGTCCCGCTATAACAGCCGAGTTTACAATAAAGCCGATTATTACAAGAGGCATCATCATTGGGTTTGTGTCAATAACGTAGCCTAAACGGAAAAACAGTATAACCACCGAAAATATGGTAAGCATGGCCTGATATACTATGAATTTGCTCAAAAGCACCGTGAGAGCGGAGCCCAGCGGAACACCGAATTTTACAAGATAGTAGGCTTGGATTGGCTGTCCGCCCGAAGAAAACGGCGTAATACAGTTAAAATATTGACCTATAAGGGAAACCGAAACGCTGTTTTTAAATTTTTGCGCCGGATAAACCTCTTTTGCGACCAGATGAAGGTTTACCGATTCAAGAAACCAGTATATTATCATACAGCCCACTGAAAGAAGCATAAATCCGGGGCTTGCGCTGCAAATTGCGTTCCATATATCAACGGGATCGTCCACAAAGAACAGATATACTATCATAACCACAAACGCAATTCCGCATATTATCAGATTCAGTCTTTTTGATTTTTTATTCATAAAATTCCTTTATACCAATCCCATTTTAAACTGACATAATACCCAAATTTTAAATGAGATTGCGCCCTAAACACTAATCCGCTATTTTATAAAGGGATTAGTATTAAATTTAAATATCTATTTTTTCAGAACAGAGGTATAAAATTCGTCCCACATTTTCAGAACATTGCTTTTTTCATAAAATTTATTGCCCTTTAAGGAGCTTTCCACTCCGTGAGTATAATATTCCTTGTCGGTTTGAAGCCGTTTAAGCTCCTTAACAAAGCCATCGACATCATTTTCGGAATAGTAGAAATCAAACAGTATATTTTCGTATATCGGAAGCTCTCTCAGCAAAATGGGGATATTTACGCACATTGCTTCCAAAATCGTCATAGGGAACAGCTCGTCATATGAGGGCAGAAACATTACATCCGCGGCATTATATACCCTGTTCATGTCCTCGCGCTCCACAATCCCCAAAAATTTTACATTCGGCGGCGAGTTTTCAACTATTTTGGCAAGCTCCTTGTATCCGTCGGAGATGATCCCGAAGCTGAAGCCTCCGGCCCATACGAACTGAACGTCCGGCAATTGCTCCGCGCATTTCAAAAAGTCAAAAGCCCCTTTTCTGACCTGTAACTGCCCCGCGCATAAAACGGTAAATTTATCCTTGGAAAGACCGAAATCCTCTCTCGCTTTGTTTTTTTCCTCTTGAGACAAGGGGTGAAATTGATCGGTGTCTACAAAGTTGGGTATATAAGTAACTCTGCTTTCGGGTATTCCGTAATTTTTCAGAGCTTCTATAAAGTAGGGATTTACCACAACCAGATGCTCCATTATTTTATAAAACTTGATTATATAAGCGTAAAATATTTTTTTGGCAAGCTTAGGCAGCTTGATGCTTTTTTCCATTGTTTCCGGCAAAGTATGAACATAGCATACCGACGCACCCTTTCTGCATCTAAGATTTTTTAAAAGAAAATAGGTGGGATTGAAGGTGTGATAATGAGTAATATCGGCCGCCATATGCGCGTTTTCAAAAATCTCAAATTTATCCGATAAGCCCTCTTTTACAAGCTTTACCTGCTCAATGTAGGCAGACCCCACACCCTGACCTTTTACGCTGGTAGCCTGTGACATCATGTTTATGGTTTTCTTTTCCATTCTCCCTCCGAAATTGTATTTGTAAAATCTTACATAATATTATACTTTATATTAAGGGAGTTTGTCAAGCGTACAGGCTTATGTTGTCAGTAATAATCGGTAAAGATTTTGTAAAGATTTTATATTATCCTCGGATATTCAGTTATACCAATCTCTCGACATAAAAAATTGTTAAAAAATTGTTTTTCAAAAAAAGTGTTTTATATGGTTGACAATACGAGAAAAAAATAGTACAATTAACTGTATAAAAGGTGAACGTTTTTAGATACAGCAGTAACGATCAATCGTTTTTTTCAAACCTGTCTGCTAATTTCTGTAACGCCTTTTTTTCTATGCGGCTTACATAAGAGCGTGATATATTCAGCTTTTCCGCTACTTCCCGCTGTGTCAGTGCTTTGTCGGGAACGCCCTTTGTGGAGCTTAGACCATATCTGCTGCACAGGATCAGCTTTTCTCTTTCATCAAGACTTTCATTGATATAGCGGTACAGCTTTTGCAGATCCAATCTTAAGTCGACCTCTTTTGAAACATCTGTCAGATCCTTGAAAATATCGGCAATGGTAAGGGGGTTGCCCTCTTTGTCCACTTCTATCGGTGCGTCAAGATACATTTCGTTTTGTTTATGCTTGATTTTTCTGAAATACATTTTGATTTGATTATCTATACACTTTCCCGCATAGGTTGAAAAGTTTGTTTTCTTTTCTTCGGAAAAGGTTTCAACGGCTTTGATAAGTCCGATTGTGCCTATTGAGATCAAATCCTCCTGTTCGTTGGAATCCGAATAATGTTTTTTAACTATGTAGGCAACAAGTCTTAAATTGTGTTCTATCAGCTTTTCTCTCGCTTTTTCATCACCCTGAGCAATAAGTCTTATACATTCCTGCTCCTCTTTTTTTGACAGGGGCTTAGGAAAATTGTTTGTCCTGTCAAGGTGGAGGGCAAAAAACATCAAATTCTTTAATACTGTTTGGATTATCAGCGTAAACATATAATGCACCGTCCTTTTCATATGACCCTTAATCTATTATTATTTATTTGCTATATCGGCTGTTTATTCTTTACAGCTTGTGATAAAATGCTAAAGTTGCAAGGGAGTTTTTTATGAGCTTACATTCAATACGGCTTCCGCATATTAAAAATTCCGCGGAAACACAAACCACAAAACCCTTATTGCCGCCCAAAGTGGTCATAAGCATGTCCCAGCACGGCGGTGTACCCTGTACTCCGCTCGTTAAGATAGGCGACGAGGTTAAAACGGGACAGCTTATCGGCAGCAGCGACGCTGTTATTTCCGCCCCGGTTCATGCCAGCATCAGCGGTAAGGTAACGGAAATAACCGATGTTATAAACATTGCGGGAAAGAGGAATACCGCGCTCGTTATTGAAGCGTCCAACAAGCAGGAGCTTCACGAAAGCGTTGTTCCCCCCGCGGTAAACGACAGAGCAAGCTTTATCGAGGCTGTTAAAAACAGCGGCTGCGTCGGACTTGGCGGCGCGGGATTTCCCACATACGTAAAGCTTAATTTCGATCCGAAGTCGTCAAGCGTCGATACTCTGCTGATCAACGCGGCGGAATGTGAGCCTTATATCACCTCGGATTACCGCGCGATAATCGAAAGTGCGGATAAGCTTATAGGCGGAATAAAGCTTATAATGAAATATCTTGATATTCCGAAGGCATGTATCGGCGTTGAAGCGGATAAATCTAAGGCAATCTCCATGCTGTCGGAGCTTTGCGAAAAAGAGCAGGGAATTACTGTCAAAAAGCTTCCCTCGTCTTACCCGCAGGGCGCGGAAAAGGTTCTGATATATAATGCTACTGGACGTACTCTTATGGAGGGCGAGCTTCCTTTGTCCGTTCACTGTATCGTAATGAACTGCTCATCGGTCATCTTTATTTACGATTACATAAAAACAGGCGTGCCGCTCATAAAGCGCAGATTAACCTTAGACGGCAATATCGTAAATAAGCCGAAAAATGTTATAGTACCGGTGGGAACGCAGTTAAGCGAGCTTTTGAAATACGCAAACCTAAGAAAGCAGCCTGACAGGGTTATTTTCGGCGGTCCTATGATGGGAAGCAGCGTTTATGACCCGGATATGCCCATTATGAAAACCAACAACGCGGTTTTGTTTTTCGAGGGTACCGCGGCGGGGCAGGAGCCTACGCCTTGTATTCGGTGCGGACGGTGCGTCAGGGCTTGCTCCATGAACTTAATGCCTACCGAGCTTGAATCGGCATACGACAACAGAGACGCCGAAAGACTGAAAAAGCTGAAGGTCAATTTGTGCATGAACTGCGGTGCTTGTTCTTTCGTTTGTCCCGCAAAAAGAAACCTGTCGGAAAAAAATCAGCTTGCAAAAATCTTCCTCAGAAATTCATGAGAACAGGTTTGATTTTATACTTATTATGATTTTTGCATTCTGTTTATCGGCAACAATATAAAAATTCCTCTGACGGAAAGGAATACTATCGGATATGACAAATTATCTTGTTGAGCCTGCTCCTCATATAAAAAGCAAAATAACGACGCAGAAAATAATGCTGCATGTAATTATAGCGTTATTGCCGTCCGTTATCGCTTCGACCTACATATACGGGCTGAGAGCACTTCTTATGATCGTTATTTGCTCCGCAAGCTGCGTATTGGCGGAGCTGCTGTTTGAAAAAATAACCAAACGTCCTCGGACTGTCAATGATCTTTCCGCGGTGGTTACAGGTATTCTCCTTGCCTTTAACCTTCCGCCCACACTGCCTTTTTACATGGCAATTATAGGCAGCGTTGTTGCAATAGTTGTTGTAAAGCAGTTTTTCGGAGGCATAGGACAGAATTTTGCCAACCCCGCCATAACGGCGAGAATCGTACTGATGCTGTCATTTTCTTCCTATATGACCACATGGGTACAGCCGTTTTATTACAAGATGACTGCTGACGCGGTTTCCGCTGCGACTCCGCTGGCTTCGGAGGAAGCGACGGAGCTGTTCGATTTGTTCTTCGCAAAATCGGGCTGTATCGGTGAATGCTGCAACGCGGCACTTTTGCTTGGCGGTCTTTACCTTATTTTAACAAGGATAATAACTCCCGTTGTGCCTGTTGCTTACATTGGAACGGTTGCTTTGCTTACATGGCTTACGGGCGGCGACGTTGTAAGTCAGATCTTATCGGGCGGTTTAATTCTCGGCTCCTTCTTCATGGCAACAGATTACGCCACCACTCCTATCAGAACCAACGGAAAGCTTATTTTTGCGGTTGGCTGCGGCTTGCTTACTTTTGTTATAAGGAATTTCGGAACAATGCCCGAGGGTGTTTCATATTCAATATTGATCATGAACATTCTTGTTCCTTATATTGATAAGCTGACGGCTTCACACCCCTTTGGAGCTAAAAAGGAGGCGAAAAAGTCATGAGCAAATTCAAACCCACAATAGTATTGACCTGCATAACTACTTTAATTGCAATTTTGCTTACCGTTACTCATACCTTTACATATGTGGATACCTCGGGAGTCATAACCGACAAGCTGATGAACGCTTGTATTGAAACAATGGGAGAGGGCGAGTTTAGGATCGTTACCGATTGGCAGGCGGAGGGTTACTCGATAGCAAAGCCCGACAATGTTGAAAAAATGATAAAGAAATCCGACGGCACCGTTGCCTTTGAGGTAATAACCAACGGTTATGCCAAGGGCGGTCTGGATATTCTCGTTGCGATGAATACCGACGGAAGCGTAAAGGCGATAAGTGTTGTTTCCTTAAGCGAAACTCCCGGTTTGGGTACTAAGGTTCAGGACAGCGGCTTTCTGTCGCAGTACAGCGGAAAAGCGGAACAGCTTACGGTCGTAAAAAAACAGCCCTCCGCCGATAACGAAATTCAGGCGGTAACGGGTGCTACACGTTCTTCAAACGGCGTTACCAACGCGGTAAACATCGCTCTTGAAGTTTATGGCGCGCTTGGCGGCTGAGAGTAAATTATACATATAGGTATCAACAACTCCTTAACAGGAAGGAATATTTATAAATATGAGCTATTTAAAAGAATTTACAAAAGGCATTTTAAAGGAAAATCCCAACCTTGTAATGCTTCTGGGAATGTGTCCGACCCTGGCTGTTACCACAATGGCGGAAAACGGCTTAGGAATGGGACTTGCAACCACATTCGTGCTGGTTTGCTCCAACTTGGTAATATCTTTGCTTAAAAAGGTCATTCCCTCACAGGTAAGACTTCCCAGTTTTATTGTAATCATATCGGGCTTTGTTACTTTGGTGGGAATGCTGCTGCAAAAATACATACCATCTCTATATGATGCTTTGGGACTGTTTTTAAGCTTAATTACCGTTAACTGCATTATTTTGGGCAGAGCGGAAATGTTTGCGTGCAAGAACAAGGCGATCCCTTCGATCTTGGACGGCTTGGGAATGGGAATAGGCTTTACCTTGTCGCTTTTAACGGTCGGCTCCTTCAGAGAGATATTAGGCTCGGGAACATGGTTCGGTATTCAACTTTTGCCTGATTTTATCCAGCCTATGACAATATTTATTCTTCCTGCGGGCGGATTCTTCTCTTTGGGAATTATTATTGCGATAGTAGGAAAGATCAGCAAGCAAAAGCCCAAGGATATAACCTGCTCCTCCTGTCCCAACAGAGAGTCCTGCCGTTTTGCGGAAAACGAACCGACCGAAAACGCTGTCGTTTCGGAAAAATAACTTTACTGAAATATATCAATCCGCTGTTAGAAAGGATCATTACAGCTTATGGATATTTTTAAGAATATTGCGATTATTCTCTTGACGGGAATACTTACCGAAAACTTTGTTTTAAGCAAGTTTTTGGGTATATGTCCCTTTTTGGGCGTTTCAAAAAAGGCGAGCAGTTCTTTGGGAATGGGAATTGCCGTTACCTTTGTAATGGTTTTTGCCACTATCGCCACTTATCCCATTTACCACGGTGTATTGGTGCCGTTGAACATTGAGTATATGCAGACGGTTGCTTTTATTTTGATAATCGCTCTGCTTGTTCAGCTTGTTGAAATGGCAATGAAAAAATACATGCCTCCGCTCTATAAGGCACTTGGTGTATATCTTCCTTTGATCACCACCAACTGTGCGGTCTTGGGCGTTACTATCCTTAATATAGACAACGGCTACAACTTCGGGGAATCTATTGTTAACGCGTTAGGCGCGGGTCTTGGCTTCCTTTTGGTAATGCTTATCTTTTCGGGAGTTCGCGGCAGGATAGAAAAATGCAACGTTCCCAAAGCGATGCAGGGTACGCCTATCACGTTGATCGCGGCTTCGATAGTTTCGCTTGCTTTTATCGGCTTTGGCGGAATCGTTGATAATATCTTTGGTGCTTAATCTCAAAAGAACTTTATCTCAATTCTGTTTTAACATTACGTAATACCCACAGGTTAAAATAGGATTGCACCCGAAACACTGATCCCATGTTTTAAAAAGGGATTAGTAATAAATATAAATAGATTCTTTCACAGGAAGGAATGATCTTAAAAATGGATTTTGTATTGAGAATTTTATTTTTTCTTTTAATCGGTGCGGTATCGGGAGGACTTCTGACGGTTGCGGGAAAGCTGTTTTTTGTTAAGACCGACGAAACGGTTGAAAAAATAACCGAAGCACTTCCGGGAGCAAACTGCGGCGGCTGCGGCTTTGCGGGCTGTGAAGCTTATGCCAACGCTATCGCAAAGGGTGACGCCAAGCCTAATTTGTGTTCTCCGGGCGGACTTGAAGTGAATAAAAAAATAAGCGGTATTTTAGGCGTTGCGGTTGAGGAGACCGAGCCTGTTGTAGCTTATGTTCACTGTAACGGCTGCAATACCGCCACCGAGGATAAGTATAAATACATAGGTACAAAAAGCTGTATTGCCGCAGAAAAGTTTTATAACGGAAAGGGAAGCTGTTCCTTTGGCTGTATAGGCTTCGGCGACTGCGTCAATGCCTGCGACAGCGGCAGTATTGAGATAAAGGACGGTGTTGCCGTTATAAATCCCGCTAAGTGTATTGCCTGCGGAAAATGTATAAAGGCTTGTCCGAATCATTTGATCTCATTTAAAAAGAAATCCGCCTTGGCTGCCGTAAGGTGTTCTTCACAAGACACGGGCAAGATAACGCGTACCGTATGCAAAAACGGCTGCATCGGCTGCGGGGTCTGCGTTAAGAAATGTCCCGAGGGCGCGATCGTGGTTAACGGAAATCATGCGGAGATCGACTATAACAAGTGTGTTTCCTGCGGAATATGCGCGGGTGCATGTCCCGTTAAGTGTATAGAAATGCTTGAAAAGTGCGCGGACGTGTGATAACATAGAACATTTCATACAACACCATACAAAGATAAAAAATTCTTTGTATGGTGTTGTGTTGATATTGGCTGTAATATGTAAACGAAAAAATAATGATATAGGATAATAAAGGGATAGAAAGGTAATAAACGGAATTGTCAAAAAAATTAAGTATGTTGAGAAGCGTTATTTCCGATTATGGTACTCATTTAAACGGCGCAAGGATCAAGGAATTTGAATCGGAGGATCCGCTTTCTAAAAATTTATTAAGACAAAGGCTTTGTGAGGTCAACAGCAGAAGGATCATTTTTTTTACCATTCCCGCAGTTATCCTTTCGATCGTTTTTGTAATAATAAATATCGCCGATATGACCGCTCATTCCGTAACAGAATCTGTTTTTTCAATAACGGGCTTGCTTTTGATAATAGTGGGCTGCGGGTGCGGCGGGGTAATGGTTTACCGTGAATATGAAAAAAGGAAAGCGAATTTAAGAAAAATTGAAAACCTTATCTCAATTTATTGGATAATTTTTTCGGCAGCGGTGTTTTTGCTTACCGTTTCCGATTTTTCGGTAAACGTTTTTGCTTACAGATTTTACTTGTACCTTATAATAATGGCGGCCATTCCGCTGTTTGATTTAAAAAGAACGCTGATTTTGATTTGTCCTTATCTTGCGCTTATAATAATATTGGGTTGTATTTTCGGCGCGGATATTCTCGTTTTGGTTCTTTCCGCGGTTTTTTCCTTTGCTTATCTTATTATTTCTTCTTTGGTGTACAGCTCCTTTTGCTGCCTTTTTATCAGTGACAGACAGCTTAATATTGCCAACGAGCGGTGCAGACAGATCAACGAAAAGGACGGCCTTACGGGACTGCTTAACAAAAAGGGTCTTATCAGACGGTTAAACGACATAATAGACAAGGGAACGGAAAATAATATTGCCGCAATATTCTTTGATATAGACGATTTCAGACAATACAACCATATTTACACCGACGCCGAAAGCGACGAATGCTTATACAATATCTGCAACTGCGTCAGAATAGTTTCAAAGCCGAAAACCGATATTATTTCAAGATACGGCGGAGATGAATTTGTTATTATAGTGCAGGACACTACGGAGTACGATCTTATATATTTTGCGGAGCAGATAAGAAAAAGTGTTGAAAGAATGGCACTGCCTTTTGAAAAAGGAAAAAACGTTACTATTTCCGTAGGAGTGTCGTCCATTACAGAGGGCGATTTCAGCGATTATTCAAAGCTTTTGAAGGAAGCGGAGGAAAGCCTTTCATTAGCAAAAAAAGGCGGCAGAAACTGCGTTGGATATATGGGGAATGTGTTTAAGGCGAATTAAAAAAATGTGAACGGACGTTCTGAACTATGATATATTTATCTTCATTTTGTTTTCCCGACAGGAATGCCGAAGTCGATTTCTTTTGGTCGCAAAAGCAAACCTGCTACAACAGCTTTTATCCATTTCAAGTTTTATCCGAAAAGGAAATCGAAAGGCTTGAATTATCGCATATAACCGTCCTGTACGGCGGGAACGGCAGCGGGAAAACCACTGCGTTAAATATTATCGCGGAAACACTTAAGGTACAGCGGGATGCCGCATATAACAGGAGCAGCTTTTTTGAAGCGTATACCGAGCTGTGCGGATATGAGTTAAATACATCTATTCCCGATAACAGCAGGATCATAACAAGCGACGATGTTTTTGACTATATTTTAAACATACGAAGTCTTAACGGAAGCATTGACAAAAAACGGGAAGAATTATTTGAAGAATATACTGAAGCGAAATATGCGGGTTTTAAATTGAAATCCATTGATGATTATGACCGCTTAAAACAGATAAACGCTGCAAGACGCAATACTCAGTCAAGATACGTAAGCAAAAATCTGATGAAGAACGTCAGAGAACGCTCTAACGGAGAAAACGCGTATATTTATTTTTTTGACAGGATAAAGGAAGACGGACTGTATTTATTGGACGAACCCGAAAACAGTCTTTCACCCAAACGCCAGCTCGAGCTTCTGGAGCTTATAGAGGACTGCGCGGGCTATTTGGGCTGTCAGTTTATCATAGCTTCTCACTCGCCTTTTTTGTTGGCGGCAAAGGGAGCGAAAATATACGATCTGGACGAAACGCCCGTTACGGAAAAGAAATGGACTGAGCTTTCACATGTAAAAATGTACTACGAATTTTTTAAGAAACATGAAAATGACTTTGATACTGATTCCTTATAAAAATATGTGATTAGTGTTTCGGGTGTAATCCCATTTTAACCTGTGGATATTATGTCGGGTTAAAATTGGGATTGGTATGAAAAAATTTTTGATAAGCGCAAATCAAAAATACGGGAAGGGGAATTGTATTTGTGAATAAAAGACTTGACTATGATTTTTTTCACAGAGACAGGCTAACTGTGGCAAGAGAGTTAGCGGGAAAGCTTATTGTAAGAAAAATGCCGGACGGTGAAATAATAAGATTAAGAATTGCCGAAACAGAGGCTTACGGCGGCGAGGAGGATAAGGCTTGTCACGCATCTAAGGGAAGAACGCCGCGAACGGAGCTGCTGTATGGCAAGGCGGGAATTATTTACGTTTATTTATGTTACGGTATGCACTGGCTTATGAATATTATTACGGGAGAGAATGGACACCCGGAGGGCGTTTTGATAAGAGCGGGAGAAGGCAAATTTAACGGTCCCGCCAAGCTTACGAAGGCTCTTAAGGTTGACAAGAAGTTTAACGGACTGTCGATTTGCGGAAATGAGGAAATTTGGATAGAGGACGACGGCAGAAGCTTTGAGATACGCACCGCACCGAGGGTAGGCATCGACTATGCGGGAGAGGAATGGAAGAATAAGCCGTGGAGGTTTATTATTAAAGAAAAGAAATAAAGAGGTTAATTCGGCGGCTGTTGAGCTTGCCACTTTTTCTTTTATAAAAACCTAATCTTTCAACCGAGGTTTGTTTTGACGATTATTCTCAACCAATCGTTGAATATATCAACCAAAAATAGCTTGTATTCAACCGGAGATTGTGCTATACTTTAAGGCAAAGACGGAAAGAAAACACGCAAGAGCAAGATAACGACATCGGTAAAAAGAAAAGGAGCTTTGATATTGACGAACGAATTTAATATAACTTTAAAAAATCTCAGAAAAAGCAAGGGTATTACTCAGGAGCAGCTTGCCGAAGCGGTGGGAGTATCACCGCAGGCGGTTTCAAAATGGGAGATGAACGGTTATCCCGATACCCCGCTTTTGCCTATGATCGCTGATTATTTGGGAGTTACCATTGACGAGCTTTTCGGAAACAAAATGGAAAATATCGCAATAGAAAACAGGGTAATGGAATGTATCAAAAATCTGCCGCGTGAGGAACAGTTTAAAAAAATAATGGATATGGAGAGAGCCGCATTATGCGGACTTGTAGGTCTGAATGAATATTATTGCTATGACGAGAATTGGCGTGACGAAAAAGACGATCCCTTTGACAAGGACAGCAATCCTTCCTTTTCACAGATTGAGTCCGATAACGGTTTTGTGCAGATAAGGCTGGGAAAAAAGCTTAATTATTGTCTTGTTATGCCGGAGTATGAAAACGGTTATGACGATTTACTGCGGTATAATGAAGAATTTATAAAGCTGTACAGATTTTTTTCCATTCCCAATGCCCTTCGAGCCATGTATTTTTTTGCAGGCAACACAATCAACACATATTTTACCGTTAATTCCGTTATGTCGGCACTTGGTATAGACAAAAAGAACGCCGAGGAGATCATAAAAGGAATGACAGAGCTTTCATTTGCCAACGAGGCTTCTTTGAATACCGGAAGCGGTGAAAAATCAATTTATCATTACGTGGCGGGAATAAATTTTATTTCCTTTATGATGTTTTCTTATAATTTACTGAATATGCCCAGAAGTTACAGTCTTCAAAGCGGTCAAAGAAATTATCAAAATCTATATTTTAAACATGATACCTATAAAATCAAAGAAACGGTCACCGAGTGACAATGCTCCGCGTTTTTCGTAAATTCGGATAATTGTTTCAATGTTTTTAATAACAGCACTTTTTGTCAAGAAAAAGCTTTCTTTCGCCGTTATAATTTTATTAGATTACGGCATTAGAAAAAAATTTTTAAAAAAAGCTAACCAAAACAATAAAAAAGAGACTATATAAGCGACAAGCATAACTGCTGATAACCACTCCCCATTTTAGAAAGGACTGAACAAAATTGAAAAAGAAGAAAAAAGAAAACGATAATAAGCTTCACACCGAGTACGGCCTATTTAAAAACTGTATTTATATACTGGGAAAAATAAAAAAATACTATCCGCCCCTTCTTGTTTTTGTGGGGATAAGCGTGATTACCGTCTCATCGATGAATTACTTATGGACCTTTGTGGGAAAATTTATACTTGATATTCTGGAAAGACAAAGCGCAAGCGGAAACACCGACATAACACCGCTTTTGCAGCTTTTGGCAATCGTTGCTCTGGTGCTTTTGACGATGACCACCTTGAACGTTGTATCCAATAATAATGTATGGGTCAAAATGATATATGTGCGCATGAGGATCATTACGGAACGCGTTTCAAAGGTGCTGTCAATGAACTATCAAATGCTGGAACAGCCCGATATTCTCGATATGAGCAGCAAGGCTATGCAGGCAACAGGCGGCAACACAAACGGCGTTGAGGGAATGATGCACCAAATGCGGAATATGGGTACAAATATTGTAACCCTTATTGTCACTCTGACTACAATAGTGGTGCTGGACTGGAAGCTGATACTTATTTTAACCGCCATTGCGGTGGTACAGTTTATATTTTTCCACCATACCGTCAAGAGAGATAAGAAAGAGGTATGGGACGCGCTGGCGGGTACTTGGAGAAAAATAGACTATATGGAGCAAACCCTCCAAAGCTTTGACTACGCTAAGGATATACGTCTATTCGGAATGAAAAAATGGCTTTCGGGAAAGCAGCATGAGATCATTAACGAAAAGCAGAGCAAGATGATACACAGCCGCAACTTATGGATGATAAACTCGGGAGTGGCTCATTCCTTATCTTTGATTCTTACCGCAGTAATACATGGAGTGCTTATTTACAGCTTTTTGGGCGACAGTATTTCCATAGGTGATTTTACTCTTTATGTTGGCTTGGCGATGGCCTTTACAAGCGCACTTGTGGATATGTTCAATTCCTTTGGCACTTTTAAGCAGTGCAGTCTTCAGGTGGACGATTTCCGCTCCTTTATAGATCTTCCGGTTGAAGATGAAACAGACTGCATACCAATACCAAAAGCCGATAAGTATGTTTTCACTTTTAAAAACGTTTCCTTTAAGTACAGCGGACAGGAGAAGTACGCCTTAAAAAATCTCAACCTGACTCTTGAAGCGGGGAAGCGTCTTGCGGTGGTAGGATTGAACGGCGCGGGAAAGACCACTTTTATAAAGCTTTTGCTTCGTTTATATGATGTTACCGAGGGCGAGATACTTTTAAACGGTATAAATGTAAATCGCTTTAAAAGAGCGGAATATTTTGAACTGTTTTCTCCCGTGTTCCAGAACGTTGAAATATTTGCTTTCCCAATGGCGGAAAACGTTTCTATGAAAAGACCTTCGGAAACCGATAAGGAGCTGTGCCGCGATTATCTTGAAAAAGCGGGGCTTAAGGAAAAGTTAGACAGCCTTGAAAACGGCGTTGAAACGGAGCTGCTTAAGGTAATTTACGAAAACGGCGTCGACCTTTCAGGCGGCGAAAAGCAAAAATTGGCCTTGGCAAGAGCACTGTATAAGGACGCTCCGATAATAGTACTGGACGAACCCACCGCGGCCTTGGACCCCTTGGCGGAGTACAAGCTGTATAAAAGCTTTGACGATATTATCGGCAATAAATCTGCGGTCTATATTTCTCACAGACTGTCCTCAACCCGCTTTTGCGACAATATAGCCATGTTTAAGGCAGGCGAAATGGTTGAAGAGGGAACTCATGAGGAGCTGCTGGCAAAGGGCGGAGCTTATGCGGAAATGTTTGAGATTCAAGCGCAGTATTACAAAAATGAAAATAACGGCAATCCCGATGTATACGGAGAGGAGGCTGTGTTAAATGTCTGAACAAAATAAAAAGAAAAAAGACGGCCTTGCCGTTGTCAAAAAAACTCTTAAATATTTTTTGCCCATTGCGTGGAGGGTACATAAGGGATACTTTTTTGTAAGCATTTTAAAAACGATCAGCGACGCGCTGCACCCCTTTGTGTCGATTATAGTATCACCTATGATAATAAGCGAGTTGTTGGGGGAAAGAAATATCGATAAGCTTATTATTTATGTTGCTGTTCTTGCGGCCGGAGGTGCGCTGCTTTCTCTTGCGGGCTCTCAGCTTGGGGTTATTCTTGAAAAGTATGACGAAAAGTTTCAAAATTATTTCACTGAGGAAATGAGCAAAAGAGTAATGGAGCTTGATTTTCAGCATACCGAGGATAAAAAAGCACTTGATCAGATCGAGGCGGCACGAACGGGTATGAGCTGGTATTCGGGCGGAGTTCACGGAATATGCTCACCGTTTTTCAGCATAATTTCCAACGCTTTGAAAATTGCCGGAGCCGTCGCGCTAATTGCGATCTACGCACCAGTTCTTTTTGTGATAACCTCTTTTGTGGTGGTAATAAACGTTATTATACAAAACAAGAAAAACAAAATCGAGATAGAGACATACAGCGGACTTTCAAAGCTTAACCGAGTTTTTGGGTACTATGGATTTAATATAATAGACTTTCGCTACGGAAAGGATATAAGACTTTACGGCGCAAAGGATATGATGATCGAAAAATGGAACGCAATAACCGATCAGCAGAATGCGAGCTGGAATACTATGGCAAAAAAGCAGCTTCCCCTCGATAACATATCGAATATTTGCGGGGTTGCAAGGGATATAGCCTCTTATCTGTACCTCGGTATTCTTGTACTGACGGGCGGCATCTCCATTGCGGTATTTACGCAGATGCTAACCGCAGGGTCCACCTTTCAGTCGTCAATGAGCGATTTGCTGTTTCAGGTACAGGAGATCATAAAGCGCACCAATTACGCTTATGAGTACGTAAAGTTTATGGAATATCCCGCCGCAATCGAAAAGGGAAGCCGTCACGTTGAGGATAAGCCACATGTTATCGAGTTTAAAAACGTTTCCTTTACTTATCCCAATACCGATGTTAAGGTGCTTGACGATATTTCCGTAACACTTCATCAGGGTGAGCATCTGTCGGTGGTAGGACTTAACGGCGCGGGAAAAACCACTTTTGTAAAGCTGCTTTGCCGACTTTACGACCCAACGGGCGGCGAAATACTTCTGGACGGAATAAACATAAAGGAATATGATTATGAGGAATACATGTCTGTTTTCTCACCTGTATTCCAGGATTTCAAGCTGTTCGCATTTTCTGTTGAGGACAACATTACCTTAGATACCAAGCATGACGAAAAGGAGGTAGATTCCATAATTGAACAGGTGGGCTTAAAGGATAAAATGGATTCTCTTGAAAAGGGCAAAAGCACTCTTTTGTACAAGGCCTTTGACGAAAACGGAATAGAGCCGTCGGGAGGCGAACAGCAAAAGATCGCCATTGCGAGAGCCTTGCTAAAAAAATCTCCCGTTGTTATACTTGACGAACCCACCGCCGCTCTGGACCCCGTAGCGGAATACGATATATACAGGCAGTTTGACACCCTTGTAGGAGGAAAAACCGCAATATATATTTCCCATAGGCTTTCAAGCTGCAAGTTCTGCGACAAAATAGCGGTATTTTCCGAGGGCAAGATAAAGGAATACGGCACCCACGATACCCTTGCGGCTATTGACGGCGGTATTTACGCCGAAATGTTTAAGGCTCAGGCGCAGTATTATAATTAATATTATTTTGACTTTGATTTATCCCGTGTTAAAATGGTTATTAAAATAAATAGAATAGCACAGCTCATAATTTTTAGAGCTGTGCTTTATTGTTAATATGCACAAAAATATAATCTTTTTTTTGAAAAATAAATCTGTTTTTATAGTTGAACTCATTTTGGAAATATGATAAAATATTTTTGTAAAAACGTTTACAAAGGACGGTGACAGAGTGAACAGCTATTTTGCCAAGCAACCGATTCTTGATTTGGACGGCGAAACATACGGGTATGAGCTTTTATACCGCAAAGGCTCTGATGCGACCTCTTATGACGGGATCGACGGGGATAAATCCACCGCGGGCGTAATAAACAGCGTTTTTTTTGGAGAAGGCTACAACAAAATTCTTAACGGTAAGATGGCTTTTCTGAATTTTACCGAGAATTTGCTTATGGAAAAAGCAGCTTTGCTGCTCCCCAAGGATCAGGTCGTGATCGAGATACTTGAAAGCGTTATTGCTTCAAATGAAATTCTGGACTGCTGCGCAGAGCTTATCGAAAACGGCTATATCATTGCGCTCGACGATTATATATATTCTTATCAAACCGCGCCGCTGCTTGATTACTGCGATATTGTAAAGATCGATTTCAGAGTTGACAAAAGCGATATTGAATATACCGCTTCACGGTGCAGGGAAGCGGGAAAAATAATGCTCGCGGAAAAGATAGAAACTCTTGAGGAGGCGGAATACGCAAAAAGTCTCGGCTGTACGCTTATGCAGGGGTATTATTTTGCGCAGCCGTTTATAATGGTAGGAAAAACATACAGTCCAATGGCGGTTACCTTTTCACGGCTTATTATGGCACTCAGAAAAGACGTGCCCGATGTGGACGAGTTGACGGAAATAATATCTCACGACCCGTTTATGACCGCTAAGCTGATTCAGCTCGTAAACGCATTGCGCTCGGATATGTCAAGCCGTATTTATTCGGTAAAACAAGCCCTTGTGATGCTGGGAATGAAAAAGCTTAAAGAATGGATATATCTTTTGGGGCTTCAGAATCTTGCGCAGGGCGGTCCCGAGGAAAGAGTGAAAACCGCTTTATTCAGAGCGTTTTTTTGCAGCTCCGTTTCAAATATAATATGCAAAGATACCAAGGTTGCAGATGAAATGTATCTTATGGGTCTTATGTCTGTTTTGGTCGTGCTTCACGATGCAGATACCATGAACGAAATGGGTCTGTCTCAAAGTATTAAAGAGGGATTGATAGAAAGAAAGGGAATGTTCGGCGATGTGTTTACGCTTATGCTTGATTACGAGCAGGGCAATTGGTCGGGAATAGATAAATTTGTTGAAAAATACAATGCCAATGTAGTGCAAATGTTTAGAGAATATATGAATTGTATCGGCAGAGTAGACGAAATTATCGACCTTATCGCATAATTCTTGATTTGGCTTTACGTTTGTTTTCAAAGCTATTTTAAGGCTTTGCAAACAGGAGATGCAAACCGGGGATTATAATTATATTAAAGTAAAAATTGAACAGCTTTGGTGATCAACAGGAGGATGATATGCAATACCGCAGACTTGGAAAAACCAATTTAATGGTAAGTGAGATCGGTTTTGGCGCAGAGTGGATGGAACGTCACAATTATGAGGAATGTAAGGCGGCAATAGACCGTGCTGATGAGCTTGGAATAAATATTTTAGACTGCTGGATGTCGGAGCCTAATGTTCGCACCAACATCGGAAAGGCTCTCGTTGGCAGACGTGAGCGGTGGTTTATTCAAGGACATATCGGTTCAACATGGCAGAACGGACAGTATGTACGCACACGCGACGTGGATAAATGCCGAGCCGCTTTTGAAGACCT
Source organism: Oscillospiraceae bacterium (assembly GCA_014799365.1). Lineage (GTDB taxonomy): Bacteria > Bacillota > Clostridia > Oscillospirales > Ruminococcaceae > Ruminiclostridium_E. Next base: position 63,704 of record JAAVIF010000026.1, on the reverse strand, counting down.
GCTGACTCGTTTACAGACTGACTATATTGATTTGGGAATGATTCATTTTATTGATCAGGAGAGTGATTGGGAAGCCGCCGTAAACGGCCCATATATGCAATATGTGAAAGAGCTTAAGGAAAGCGGAAAAATTCGGCATATCGGCATGAGTACTCACAATCCCGATATGGCAAAGCGGGCGGTGGAAAGCGGACTTGTGGAAATGATGCTTTTCAGCATAAATCCGGCATTTGATCTGCTGCCTCCCACTGATGATATTAACAACTACTTTGCCGAAGAATACCAAGAGAATCTCGGCGGCATCGACCCTGCAAGAGCTGAGCTTTACAAGCTCTGCGAACAACATGACGTGGGACTTACCGTTATGAAAGGTTACGCCGGCGGACGGCTGTTTGACGCAAAGCGTTCTCCGTTCGGCGTTGCGCTGACTCCCGTGCAGTGCATACATTACTGTCTGACTCGTCCCGCCGTTGCATCTATCATGGTTGGATATGACACTCCGGAGCATGTGGAGCAGGCAGTTGCCTATGAAAGCGCGTCCGCGGAGGAAAAGGATTACGCTGGCGTTTTGGCAAAAGCACCGCGTCATACATTCGGGCAGGGCGAGTGTACATATTGCGGTCATTGCAAGCCGTGTCCTGCGGAGATTGATATTGCTATGGTAAATAAATATTATGATCTTGCAACTATGCAGCCCGAGATACCTGCCACGATCAAGGGACACTATTTTGCGTTGGAACATAACGCCGACGCGTGTATCGGCTGCAAAAGCTGTGAAAGCCGCTGTCCGTTTGGCGTGAAAATCGCTGAGCGAATGAAAAAAACGGCGGAGCTGTTTCGGTGATATTAAATATGGTATGATCCTTTATATACCGTTTTTCGGTTTTTACAAAGCAAAAATGATACTAAAATGAGCTAAGGAAAGAGTACGAACGGTGACCGATTAATCCTTTTCTCATTTGCAAAAAAAGGGGCTGTAAAAAAACACAGTCCCTTTTAAATTAAACAAAAACAGGCTACTTTACAAAGAGAAACCAACAAATAAATTAGCACTACATACCAGAGGGGGGATAAGGAAGGGATTCTTAAGGTGAAACCTAAAGGGGGGAGAGTGGGGCTGTGAAAAAGCACTGAAAAACAACTTTTATCCTTATAAATCATATTTTAACAGATAAAACGTAGATATAAAACTACCTTCGAGTGCTTTTTTACAGAACCGTCTCCCCCCTTTTGGTGTCACCTTAAGCCCCCCGCGGGAGCGGTGCCGCCTGCTTCAGGCAAAAAAAGCATTATATAAAGCGCAATTCTAATCAATTAGCACAACGTAAAAGCCCGTGTGGCACTGAGCACAATATTTTTACAGCCCCTTTTTTTGCAAATTCGGTTTCATGATTTCACGGTTTTAATGGAGTTCGGCAAAATTTGTCCTTTAACTCAGCTGTTTTTTTATCCTCCCACAGTTTGAGCAGAAATATTACCGAACAAGCCAATAAGAGATTTACATTNGAACACCATATGAATCAAAATATTATGTGTCAAATATTTATCGGTCAAATTCGCCAAAAAAGAAATCGTTTATTTGTGTGCGGTTTGGTAAAAAACGACACCTAAATAAAATTTACACCATTTTTTGCACTGAGACTGTATGCTATAATTCAATCATAACCCAAGGCGCTCGGGAATTAAAAAATTGAAAGGTGGCTTACAGTTATGAAAAAATTATTAAAAAATATTCTGTCTATAACACTCGCAGCATCAATGACCCTGTCGCTGGCGGCTTGCTCCCAAGAAACCGGCGGCGGCAATTCCGGTGACAATACCGCAGGTAACGCAGACCCGGCTCCCAACAATGGCGGCGGCAATTCCGGCAAAGCCGACAAGATCGTCCTCTGGACGCTGTCAAACGATTTAAAACAGTTTGCGGAACGCTACACCAATGAGACNGGCAACGAGGTTGAGGTNGTAGTATTTGACTCCGCCGACTTCAAGACCAAGATCAANCAGACCTTGGGNACCAANAGCACCGATGTGGACGTATTCGTAGGCGAGCCNCAGATGCTCCCCGATTTCTTTGANGCGGGCTTTAGCGCAGATCTTAGTGCTTATGACGAACAGGTGAAGTCCAGACTTGTGNATTATACATATCAGGCAGGTCTCGACTCNGACGGAGTGCTNCGNGCNATNAGCTATCAGGCTTGNCCCGGCAGCGTAATNTACCGCCGCGACATNGCCGAAAAGGTATTCGGCACCGACGACCCCGANGAAATAGGAAAGCTTTTCGCNTCCTTTGACGAGATCGANAACACCGCCGCGAAGCTTCAGGCNGAGGGCTACACTATTTTCGGCGACACAGGCNCTCTCCGCTGGTTCTCCAACAGCTCCTCCCCGTGGGTAAAGAACAACGAGATAATCGTTGATCAGGACAGACTTGANTACTTTGACTGCGCNGTTGAGCTTTATCAGAAGGAATANGTGGCATTNGCNCCCGAGTGGTCNGCCGCTTGGTACGCTTCNATGGCNGGTCCNCTTCCNATGCACGCTGAATGGAGCGCTCTCGACGAGGTTTCCGATAATTCCCAGACCGAAGTTTTCTCCTATGTAATGCCTTCATGGGGCGCNCTTATCGTTCGCGACAACGCGGGCGACAACAAGGGCAAATACGGCGTATGCAGCGGCGTATGCAGCTTCTTCGGCGGCGGCACCTTCTTGACCGTCAATGAATTCAGCAAGCACAAGGATGCCGCAATGCAGTTCATCGAATACTGCACTCTGAACGACGACACCGCACGCTGGTGGCTTGAAGCTTCCAAGGGCGACGTAGTAAGCAACAAGGCCGTTCTTGAAGAAAACAAGGACTATAAGAACGAATCCTTCGGCAATCAGAACACTTACGGTTTCTTCCTCGAAGAAATGGACAATATCGACTACGGTCTCATTACAGCCTACGACGATGCCTGCAAGGACGCTTTCGGTGCGGCCATCATCTCCGTACAGAAGGGCGAAAAGACCAAGGAAGAGGCTCTTAAAGAGTTTTACACCGTAGTTATCACCCAGTACCCCGAGCTTAAAATTCCCGACAACGCTCCCATAAACAACTGATATACCCAATGCGGTGTGTCGGAGACCCCAACAATGCGGAATCCGTGAGATTCCGCATTGTATATCGGGGTTTTAATCAAAAAATTATTCTGTTTTTATCAAAATATAGCGTGAAAGGAGAGGAGACTTTTGGCTGCCAATGTAAAACAAGGTGCGATAAAGAGCAAATTGGACGATAATGTTAAGCAAGGCTCGGTAAAACCCAAAAAAGGACCAATGAAGCGGCTGGCCAAATACGGCTTGATATTCTGTATTCCCTTTGTCGCAGTATTCCTCATTTTCAGCGTATACCCCGTATTCCGTACTTTCCAGATGAGCTTCATGAATTACAAGGGCTTCGGAAAAGAGACCTTTATCTGGTTCGACAACTATGCAAGAGTTTTCAAGGATACTCTCTTCTGGGACGCTTTTCTGAACACTCTTAAGATGTGGGGTGTAAACATAGTTCTCCAGCTTGGTCTGGCACTTCTTCTTACCATTATTTTCAACGACATGAAATACAGGATGAGAGGTCTGGGCATGTTCAGAGCGATGTTTTATCTCCCTAACCTCATTGCCTGCACCTCCGTCGCGTTTTTGTTCAAAACCCTGCTGGACTGGAAGTTCGGCAGTGTAAACCAATTGCTCCTCGCCTCGGGTATCATATCTCAGCCCGTAAACTGGCTCACCGGCGAAGGTCTGACCGCTCAGATGGTAGTTGGCGTGGTTGGCGCGTGGATGTGGTTCGGCAACAGCTTTATCATGCTGATGGCAGGCGTTCAGGGTATCGAAAGATCGTACTTTGAAGCGGCGATCATCGACGGCGCGGGCCGTTGGACGATATTCACCAAGATCACAATGCCGCTGCTTCGTCCCATTATGCTTTACGTAGCGGTAACAAGCCTTATCGGCGGACTTCAGCTTTTCGATCTTCCCTATCTGCTTTCGGGTACCAAGGGAGAACCCGGACGGTCGCTTTACACAGCCGTATTCTACCTGTACGATACAGCCTTTAAGAACAATCAGATGGGTTACGCGGCGGCACTGGCATTCGTGCTGTTCCTTATAATATCGGTGTTCTGCGGAATAGCCTTCAAGCTCATGAACAGGAAGGAGGAAGACTAAATCATGAACGAAAAAGTTAAATCGGGTATCGCGAAATTTTTTCTTTACGCATTTCTCATTATCTTAGCGGTGATTTGCTTCCTTCCGTTCCTTATGATGCTTATCAACTCCACGCGTTCGGGTAACGAGATAATGACCGGCTTCTCGCTCATTCCGGGCAGCAGCCTTGGCACCAACTGGAAAGTTGTGACCGAAAATATGAATCTTGGCCGCGGCTTTCTTAACAGCATTTTCTTGGCGGTTTGCAACACTTTACTTGTTTCTTACTTCTCGGCGATTACTGCCTACGGTCTTGCATACTACAAATTCCGCGGCGCAAAGGTGATCTTCACATCAATGCTCATATTCATGATGGTGCCGTCGCAGCTCAGTCTTTTGGGTTTTTACGACCTCTGCAACAATATGAGACTTATTGACAACTACATACCGCTGATCATTCCCAGCATCGCAAGTCCGGCAACTGTGTTCTTCCTCAGGCAGTATATCCTTTCGGTTATGCCCAAAGCTATTTTAGAGGCACCNCGCATCGACGGCGCAGGCGAAATAACGATTTTCCATAAGATCGTGCTTCCCATAATGGCTCCCGGTATTGCCACCATGGCGATAGGCACNTTCGTAGGCAGCTGGAACAGTTATCTTATCCCTATGCTTCTTATAAACAGTCCCGAAAAGCGGCCTCTGCCCGTTATGGTTGCCGAACTNTCCGCCGTGCGCGATATCACNACCAACCTCGGCGCGACCTACCTTGTAGTCGCCATCTCNATTGTTCCTATCATGATAGCTTTCTGTTTCTTCTCAAAATACATTATCAGCGGAATCTCTGCGGGAAGCGTAAAGGAATAATTGTGAGCTGCCGATATCGGATTCTCTCTTATAACAGTTTTTGAAGCGGAATATTGTAAATTTCGCTTAGGTATGATATAATAACCTCATAATCATATCAATTACTATGAGGGATTCTTATGAAAAAAATTTTTTTGATTATCTTCTTCATTTTGTCCTTTTCTGTCTTAGCCGGGTGCGCTCCTGCGTCCCCGGCTGAGGCTGTTTTCGAGGAACCGACCGAGCTTCGGTGGTATGTTAATTTCAGCTGGTACAACACACCATGGGGCGGAAACGCTGTGAGCAAGGCCATCACGGAGAAAACAGGCGTTGACATAAGCTTCATATCTCCCGACGGCAGCGAGAGCGAGACGCTTGACGCACTTATTGCGGGAAACAATCTTCCCGACATAATAACCCTCGGATGGTGGGAGACGCAGCTCAGCGTAATAATNGATCAAGGCCTCGTATATCCCTTAAACGAGCTTGCCAAGGAATATGACGAATATTTTTTTGAGGTAGCGGACCCCGACAGGCTTGCGTGGTACACACAGGCTGACGGAAACGTTTACTGTTACCCCAATTCCTCATATACCGTAAAGGACTATGCGGAAGGCCGCGGAGCGGCTTCAAACCAGACCTTTCTTGTGCGGAAGGATATTTACGAGGCCATAGGCTCGCCCGATATGACCACAACAGAGGGCTTTGCAAACGCTGTACGCGCTGCCGCTTCACTCTATCCGGAGGTGGACGGCAAGCCGCTTATCCCTGTGGGCGCACATGAGTTTACAACATACGGCTGTGACTCCTTTGACAAGTTCCTGCTGAATTTCTTGGCAGTACCCTATGAGAAAGACGGGAAATTCTACGACAGATACACCGACCCCGAATATAAGCGGTGGTTGTCCATGCTGCGACAGCTGGGTGAGGAGGGCCTTCTTTCCGGCGATATATTCATTGACAAGCGCACTCAGATGGATGAAAAAGTAAAGGACGGGCGGTATTTCTGCATGATATATCAGCGTACCGATATTGCAGATATAGAGCGGCAGATCTATGACGCCGACCCCGATTCCGTCTATATAGCCGTGGACGGNCCCCGCAATGAAAGCGGAGACCCTCATACNCTCCCCGGAACCGGCATAAACGGCTGGACGGTGACGCTGATCTCCAAAAACTGNGAACACCCCGATCTTGCCATAAAGCTTATGTCTTACCTCATGAGCGAGGAAGGGCAAAAGCTCATTGCTCTCGGCGTAGAGGGCGAGCATTACGTTATGGAAGACGGAAAAGCCGTATTGACAGAGGAAACACGGACTCTTCTCGGCGGAGATCATATCAGATACCTTGAAACTGTCGGAGCAAATGACACCTACTGGATGCTTCAGGACAATAGAACACAAGACAGGTGGATGCCGCCCGATATTCCGCCCATTGTTCAGATGGAGGAATGGGCACGGCCCTACACCTTTTACTCGGGTCAGTACGATGTGGATTTCATCCCGGGAACGGAAGCGGACACGGCTTATCGCAGGATAGGCGCAATCCACGGCGAAATGCTGCCAAAGCTCCTTCTTGCGTCCTCGGAGGAAGAGTTTGAAGCACTTTGGATCACCTACGTCCAAAGACGGGAGGACAGCGGTCTTGAGCTTGTCTTAGAGGAAAGCACAAAACAGATGATCGCCTCAAAGGCAAAGCTCGGGATTTCCTGATAGGGGGAAAAGTTTGATAGAACTTGAAAAATTGGGTTCTTTCAAACCCGTCGCCTTTGTGCCTCGATATATCGGCTCGGCACAAAGGCTCCTCAAGAGGAAAGGAATGGTTATAATTATGAAAAAACGGTTCGTCCGACTGAAGCTCAGCCAACAGGTAGCCCTGATATGCGCTGTTTTCATTCTTATCCCAATGCTTATTCTCCTGTATACCGCACTTCGCACCGCAGCGGATACGGCCGTTGAAACACGCATGCGTGAAGTACAGACGGGCAGAAATCAGTTTATGGCAAAAGCTGAGTACGTGGCGGAGCTTTGCAATATTTCCACACGGGTATTCCTCAATACTCCCGCTCTGACAAGGCATCTGTACGCGCTGAAGACCGGCAGTGAGCCGGACACGCCCGAGCTTCTGGAATTTTATCGTGAGGACTTGGTCGGTCTTGAAAAAATAATATTAAGCAATCCCGACCTTGATCATATCCGCGTTTACGCCGACGCTGACGGTATACATGAAATGATGCCCATACTTTACAGTGCGTCGCGTATGGAGCGTATGCCGTGGGCCGAAGCGGAAATCGTATCGGGTTCTTGGTATTTTGACTTTGACGACCAGCTTTTTCCAAACTACCCGGTCACGCACCATATATTGAGCCTTATTACCGAAATCACAGCTCCCGACGTGGGAAAAATAGGTGTGCTTGAGGTTTCCGTCTGTATGGATAAGATAATGCCATCTTTGTTTTCCGATGATAAAAGCAGCGGAGCGGCACTCTTGGACGGAGACGGCAACGTCATAGCGGGTACCGCTTATATGAAGGAGGCAAATATCGGTGAAATCCCTTTTTCCGATGAGCCTGTGCAGCTCACTCTTGATGGCAGGCGCGTACTTGCGGTAAAAACAGAGGTAAGAGAGCTTGACTGCGTCTATTTGCAGATAACGGATATGTCGGATATTTACCTTACAATAGCGTGGAGAGCTGCGGGGCTTTTTATCATTTTTATAGCGGCAGCACTGCTTATGACCGTAGCGGTATACATGCTTACAAGACACATACTGCGGGGATTTTACGGAGCGTTTGACGGAATAAGGGCCTTCGCTCTCGGAGATACGCAGGCGGTAGTGGAGGTAAAAGGAGTTGGCGAGATCGCCGATTTTGCCAAAGAAGCGGGCGGGCTTCTGGATCAGCTGCGCCAATTCATGCGGGAAAATCTGGAACGCGAGGTAAGGATACAGCGGGCGGAGACAAGGGCTTTACAGAATCAGATAAACGCTCACTTTATCTACAATGTTCTTGAAGCCATTAAGATGATGGCGGAAATAGATGAAAAATATGAAATAGCCGACGCAGTGACCTCTCTCGGAAAGCTTTTGCGGTACAGTATGAAGCTCGAAGGAGAAAATGTGGAGCTGGAACGGGAGCTGGAATACATTAAAAACTATATCGACCTTATGAATTTGCGCTTTGATTATGTCATAACCCTTGTTACGGATATACCCGAAGAGCTTTTGGGACAGCGGATACCAAAAATAAGCCTTCAGCCAATTGTTGAAAACGCAGTGGTCTACGGCGCAGCGTCGCTGGCCTCCGACAGCACGGTATGTATAAGCGGTGAGATAAATCGGGATTTGGGCCGATTTACCGTCAGCATTACTGATGAAGGCATGGGCATGGACGAAGGGACCCTTGAACGAATAAAGCGTCAGATATCCGGTGAGGAACCGCCGCGTTCGAGATCGGGCAACGGTATCGGTCTGAAAAACGTTCACGACCGCATACGACTTTCCTTCGGAGAGAATTACGGCCTGCGGGTGGAGTCCCGTTCGGGCATGGGCACCACGGTTATGGTGGATCTGCCTTATACTGATTCCGAAGGATCGAAAGAAAATTGTAAAAACAACTTCTCATACTGATTTCCGAATATAAATATGTCTGTATGATAAAAAAATCAGTCTGACCTATTTGCGCCGACAACAGGCGGCAGAAGGGAGGTTAATATGAACACCGTATTGATAGCAGAGGATGAAAAGCTTCTTCGTGCCGGGCTTAAAGCCATGGTAGGACGTTCCGGCGTGCCTATAGGCGAGATTTTGGAGGCGCGCGACGGACAGGAAGCACTGGAAATTCTTCGCACCCGCCGCGTGGATCTTCTCATAACCGACATACGAATGCCAAATATGGACGGCCTTGAACTGGTTTCACATCTTCCCGAGCTTGAACACACACCAACAGTGCTTGTAATAAGCGGATACGACGATTTTTCCTATGCTGTTGAGATGCTGAGAAGCGGCGTACAGGATTATCTTTTAAAGCCTGTGGAGCGTGAGGTTCTCTATTCCGCCATCCGGAAAGCGGAAGAGAAGTACCTCAGCCGCGAGGATGCCAAGAAAACCAGAGACAGAGAGTATCTTGACACTCTAAGACAGCTGATGCTGGAAACCGACGCCAAAGGGGAAAAGTGGCGGGAACGGCTGGAACGTTACGGAGGCCGATTTTTTGGCGGATCATATGTGGGTTTCTGCTGTACTCAAGCGGAAAAGCAGCTGCCCGATAATGTGCTTACCATACACGCTTTCGGTTCGATCATGTTCTATGCCGCCGCGGAGACGGAAAGTGACGAGCTTGAAAAAATGCTTACGCCGCCCATTGGCAAAAGCCACTCTCACCGCGGACTTGAAGCACTGCACATCTGTTATCGCGAGGCTTACGGAGCGTGGCAGACATCATTTTTTACCGAAACTCTTTGTATGCCCCGGGAAAAGGAGTTCAAGCCCCTTGATGTCACCGCGAGGCAGCTTGTTGGTCTTGTAGGTCTCTCAAAATGGCAGGACGCTTCAAAGCTTTTGCGCGGTGAATCCGCCAAGGTTTTCCGCGGCGAGGCCGACCCAAAGGACTTTGTATCTCTCTGCGGTCAGTTTATCGAACAGCTGACGGCAACATATCCCGATCTTATAGACGATAAAAGCGATATACAAAGATACGGGAATACATGGGACTTTGGCAGCGTCAACAAATATCTTGAAGCACTGGACGGACGAATGGAGGATTTTTGCGCGGAAACCGCCGCAGTATTCTCAAACTTTGAAAATAAACAAAAGATACATCAGGCCGTTCAGTATGTCAGAGCCCACTTTCGAGAGCCATTGAATATGGCGGAGGTCAGCAACAGAGTTTCCATGAACTACTCCCTGTTCAGCACTCTTTTTAAACAGTATACCGGAGTGAACTTTGTAAATTACCTTCAAGACCTTCGCATAAATGAGACAAAACATCTTCTGGAAACCACCGACTGGCACATCTATGAGATAGGCCGCCGCGCGGGATTCACCGACGATAAGCATTTTTTAAAGACCTTTAAGGCCGCTACGGGATTTTCACCTACGGAGTACCGTAAGACAAAGCTTCTTTTGGAACGTTCCGGCTGTGAAAAAAAATGACGAATAAATTTTTATCCTCAATTTAAAAAAGGGCTGTAAAATTCCGTATTGTTTGAGGTCGGCCCCGCACGATACGGAATTTTTACGGCCCTTAATGGTACCCAAAATAAAAATACAGCGGCTATCTGTATCAAGGCATTGAAGCATAACATTTGTACAGGACATTTTTCCCATTCAGTATATCGTCGCCGTAATACTCAAAGCCAAGGGGCATATTTGCGAACATTTGCTTTTTATAATTTTTAAGGTGATTCATGGCGATACTGAACACCCATGTTGAAAATGCGCTTTCCCCTTTAAATATGGTTTTACACCTCCTGTTTATTTAGACAAACAATTTTGTGTTTTGTGACAGGATATTAAAATTTTTTGAAAAAGTTAGATATTCAAAGTAAATTTCCGAGCGATAATTTTATTCAGCATATCATAAATACTCGATTTTTTCAAATGCCGAACAGTAAAATTGCCATAAGAAAAATTATGACACCTTGATAAAAAATAGGATATTGATATAAACGGAAAAATTTTGTAAAATGTAATAAAGAAATTCATATAAACAAAATTTCAAGTTGATTTTTATTGAGATTTAGTATTATATTGTGATTAAGAGAAAGGCGGCGATGATTTGAGTATGCTAAAATTTATAAATAATGACGGTGATTTTGTACTGAAAGGAGCTCAACGGTATCAAGGAACATATTTTCCTCTTGTGAACGAGGCCGGCATGATATCTTCGGTCACGCCTATGCTTGGCGGCGACTGCAAGACGGATCAGAATACCTATCTTCTTCCTCCTGCCGGTGCCGAAACACTGCACGAGAGCAGGGCGGCCCGAAATTTCTGGATAATGTCGGAGGGCCGTGAACCGTGGTCGGCAGTGGGTCAAAGCGCGGCACAGCAGGCAGCGAGATTTTCGGACAGCGAGGAGGAAACGGTACTGCGCGGCGGACTCCTTTGGCAGGAGGTAAGCCGTGAGCAAAAAGACACGGGACTGCGTGCCTCGGTTCTGAGTTTTGTTCCGTCGGGTAATGAGAAAGCGGAGATAATGCAGGTGACGATTCAAAACTGCGGAAGCGAGCCGATTGAAATTACTCCTGCGGCGGCCATACCCATCTACGGACGCTCCGCCGACAATATACGGGATCACCGCCATGTGACAAGTCTCCTTCACCGCATTGAGCTTCGCCCCCACGGTCTCGATGTTACCCCCACTCTTACCTTTGACGAACGGGGGCATCGTCCCGGAAATGTGACCTATCGGGTCTGGGGCGGCGATGAAACGGGAGGACCGCCGCAAAGCTTTATTGCGCTGACAAGAGACTTTGTCGGCGAAGGAAGCTGGGACCACCCCGAAGCGATTTTCAGACCGAATGAAGCTGTCAGGCTCCGTGCCGGTCAGTGTGTGGAGGGCGGCGAGGCGGCCGCGGTACTTTTTTTCTCGCCTGTAATGCTTAAAGCAGGCGATAAAAGACGGTACCAAATCATACTTGCGACAGATGACAGTCCCTCGCACTATCTTCTGCCCGACGCGGTAGACGCGGCCTTGGAGAATACAAAGCGTTGGTGGCGGGAGAGGGCTGTACAAAGCTTTTCGATTCGCGACAAGGACTTTTGCCCGTGGATGCGCTGGGTGTCGGTACAGCCTATCCTTCGCCGCATATGCGGGTGCAGCTTCCTTCCTCATCACGACTACGGCAGGGGCGGCAGGGGCTGGCGGGACCTGTGGCAGGACAGTCTTGCTTTGCTTCTTACATCTCCGAACGAGGTAAGAGGGGATCTTCTCAGCTACTTTGCGGGTGTGCGTCCTGACGGCACAAATGCCACGATCATAGGCACGGTCCCCGGTGAATTTAAGGCGGACCGAAATAATATACCGCGTGTATGGATGGACCACGGATTCTGGCCGCTTCTTACAGTGGCGTTATACATATACGAAACAGGGGACACCGACTTTTTGCTGGAGGAGCAGTCATATTTCTCCGATACCCTTTCCTATAGGGGAGAGTGGCCGCGTGAGTGCGCTGACATGCCAAAACGTAGCGGAACGGTTTTTGAACATATCCTCACCCAGCTCACAACGGCTTTTTACGATGTGGGCGAGCACGGCTTCATGCGGCTTCGCGGTGCGGACTGGAATGACGGCTTGGACATGGCGAAAGAGCGAGGCGAGAGCGTGGCCTTTACCGCGGCCTACGCTTACGGCTTTGATCTGCTTGCGAAGCTTACGGAAAAGCTTGAGGGCGATTTGTATATAGCAAATCCGCTTGCAAGGCTTCTGGCCTTTCCGAGGTCCGATTGGAACGATACGGAGAAGATGCGCAGGGCATTGACGGAATATTGCGCGGCAGCGGACAAAAGCGGCGAAAAAGAGAAAATTTCCTCGGCATTGCTGTCAAAGGCCATCGGAGAAATGGCCGACAGACTTCGCCGGCATATAAACGAAACCGAATGGGTAGGCGACGGAGCCGATCTCCACTGGTTCAACAGCTACTATGACAATTCGGGCCGTCAGGTAGAGGGACTGCGCGGAAAAACGGTGCGTATGATGCTCACGGGGCAGGTGTTCACCATACTTTCGGGTACGGCGGACGACAGTAAGCTGCATGAAATCGTTAGAGCGGCGGATTGGTATCTTGACGATCCCACACGAGGCGGATACTGCTTAAACACGGATTTCGGCGAGGTAAAGCTTGACATGGGACGTATGTTCGGCTTTGCTTACGGGAGCAAGGAAAACGGTGCGGTATTCAGTCACATGGCGGTTATGTACGCCTACGCCCTATATTCAAGGGGATTGGCTCACGAGGGCCGTCGGGTGCTGGAAAGACTTTACCGCCAGAGCATGGATTTTGCCAAAAGCCGTATTCTCCCAGGTATTCCCGAATATTTTGACGAACGCGGACAGGGTATGTACCCCTACCTTACGGGTGCGGCAAGCTGGTTCCTTCTGACATTGCAGACCCAAGTTTTCGGTGTCTCTGGGCATATGGGTGATCTTGCAATATCACCCAAGCTTACGGCGGATATGTTCGATGATTCAGGCACAGCGAAAATCGAGTGCACCGCCGCAGGCAGAAGAGTGTGGGTGCAGTATATAAATCCTTTGGCCCTTGATTGGGGTGAATACGACATAGACTTTGCAGCATGCAAAGAAAGAAAATGGATCGGGAAGGGTACAACTGTAATTATTCCGCGTGAAGAGCTGCCGAATAACGGACAGCTTTCGCTGACCGTGACCCTATGTAGGAAAGGAGCGCGCGCCGATGTTTGACGAAAAGGGACGCTATGTAATAAAAGAATATCAAAAAAACCTGTGTTTTCAAGCTTTTTGCCGGGCATCGCGGGACCGATGGGAGTACCCGTCTGGTGCTGTTACAATAACAGGGGGCAGGCGGTGTGCAGCTTCGGGGCAAGAGATAAAGATCACGCCATAATGGAATTTTCACCTGCCTACTGTGCCTACCGTGATGTTGATCGGAGGGGATTTCGCACCTTTTGCAGGGTGAACGGGAAATATAGAGAACTTTTTGTCGAACATGGCAGTATGAACAGTATAAACAGCATGCACATCGGGTCGGGCGAACTGGAAATCTTTACCGAAAACGGAGAGATAGAGGCGTCAGCTCTCTTTTTCGGACTTCCCGAAGAGCCAACGGCCGCGCTGGTGAGAGTACTCACGGTGCGGAATATCTCCGACAAGCCTTTGGAGCTGGAGCTTCTTGACGGTATGCCCGAGCTTGTGCCATACGGGGTCGATCAGGACGTGTTAAAAAATATGACCAATCTGGCCGCCGCATGGATGTGCACGGAGGACGAGGATATAGGCATGGCGTGCTTTGGCTTGCGTGCTTCCATGGCCGATACCGCACGGGTTACCGAGATAAAAGGCCGAAACTTCTGTCTTGGGTGGGACGAATCCGGCACTCTTCTTAACCCGATAACAGATCAGCACCTTGTGTTCGGCGAGGATACATCGTTTACAGTTCCCGAAGCATTTGTGAATACGGAGCTCGACACGCTGTGCCGCAAAAAGCAGATCACAGAAAACGCCTTTCCTTGCTGTTTCCTACCAAAAAAAGCATCTTTGGCAAGCGGCAGCGAGATAAAAATATATTCTTTGTACGGTCAGGCGGAGGATAGGGAAGCGGTGAAGGCTCTTGCCGAAAAGGTTACAGGAAGCGAATGGTTTGAGAAAAAGCGCAGAACGGTGGCCGCCCTCGTTGACCGACTGACATCGGCCGTCAGTACAAAGACCGCTGATCCGATATTTGACGGTTACTGCCGTCAGACCTATCTTGACAACCTGTTAAGAGGGGGAGTACCCTATTTCTTTGAAAGCGGCGGCAAAAGAGTACCCTTTTACCTTTATTCCCGAAAGCACGGTGACCCTGAGAGGGAATATAACTATTTTTCACTGGGCGGCGAATATTTTGCCCAAGGCAACGGAAATTTCAGGGACGTCAATCAAAACCGCCGATGCGATGTTATGTTTTTTCCCGATATTGACGACACAAATATCCGCACATTTTATGAGCTGATACAGCCGGACGGCTATAACCCGCTTGTATTGACGGCTGAAACATATACGCTTTCGCAAGAGGCTTTCGACGGTATACTTGAAAAGCTGCCCGCCGAAAATCGTGAATCGGCAAAAGAGCTGCTGTCAAAGCCATTTACTCCGGGGGCTTTTGCCATGGCGGCGGAGAAGTGGGGGCTTTCAAGAGAAGATACCCTGTCTCTTACCGCTAAAGCGGTATGTGCTTCCCACAGCGAGCCAAATGCCGATTTTTCGGAGGGCTACTGGTGCGACCACTGGACATATAATCTCGACCTTATAGAAAGCTATCTGTCCGTATACCCGGAACGGGAGCAAAAGCTGATTTTCGGCAATGCCGATTACCGCTGGTATGCGCCATACGTTAAAGTGAATCCCAGAGCGGTCCGTTATCATATGACGGAAAACGGTCTTCGCCAATACAATGCGCTTACGGAGCCTAAGCCGCCTTCTCACAAATGGGTTACAAAGGCTGACGGCACACAGGCGAAAAGTACCCTTATCGAAAAGCTCCTCCTGCTGTGCGCAATTAAGACCGCTACACTTGATGCGGGAGGAATGGGCATTGAAATGGAGGGAGGAAAACCCGGCTGGTACGACGCATTGAACGGACTTCCGGGACTCTTGGGTTCCTCTGTGGCAGAGACCTGCGAGCTATTGCGCCTTGTGCGTTTTACATGCGGCGTACTGGAGCGGTACGGCGGCGATGTGGAGCTGTATGATGAGATAGCCGAGCTTATTGCGGGAGTAACGGAAGTGCTTGGCGAAACGGACGACCTCTTTGCCCGCTGGGACAAACTGAATAATTTAAAGGAAAATTACCGCACGGCAACGGCGGAGGGCTTCAATGGTTCGCGCCAAGCTGTAAGTAATAATGAGCTGATCTCGGCACTGAATATTATGGAAACGGTACTAAGTGACGGGATAAAGGCGGCAACAGGTTACGGCAGCGGCATTTTACCTACTTATTTCACTTTTGAGGCAGAAGAAATAACAGATACCCCTGACGGTCCAATGCCGAAAAAGCTCAAGCCCTGTCCGCTGCCCTTGTTCCTCGAAGGTCCGATGCACCTGCTGAAGCTGTCTGTGTCCACAGAGGAAAAACGGGCTATGGTCGGAAGCATTAAAAACAGCGGATTGTATGACAAAGAGCTGAATATGTACAAGGTCAACGAAAATCTGGAACGCGTGAGCTTTGAAGCGGGCCGTACCAAGGCGTTCACACGAGGTTGGCTGGAAAACGAATCCGTATGGCTGCATATGGAATACAAGTATCTGCTGGAGCTTCTGAAAAGCGGTCTATACGACGAGTTTTCCGAGGCCTTCCGTACTGCGGCCGTACCCTTTATGAACCCTACGCGCTACGGACGCAGTCCTCTCGAAAACGTATCCTTCATAGTTTCAAGTGCCAACTTGGATACCTCACGGTGGGGAAGAGGATACGCGGCAAGGTTATCCGGCTCAACGGCCGAGTTTCTTGAAATATGGCAGCTGATGTTTTTTGGCAGTCGTCCTTTCCGTATGACCGAAAACGGCCTGAGTCTTGAATTCACGCCTTTTATCCCCGAATATCTCATTCCGCCCGACGGCGAGATCGAAACCACTTTTTTGGGGAAAATATCGGTGACCTACCGAATCACGAGCGTTCGACCTTATGCCGGGTGTTTTGAAGCGGAGCGGTGGGCATTGAGCCTCTTGGACGGTACAACGCGTTTTATTGAGGGTCCCGCTCTTTCGGACGCTGAGGCGCACGCTGTAAGAGAAGGAGCGGTAAAAAATATGCATATAATTCTAAAGTGAGGTGATTAAATGAAAGCAAAGCTGATCATTACAGATTTAAAATCGGGTCTTTACTGGCACGAGAAAGAAGCGGAATTCGGTTCGCTCGACTGCGTTCATCAGGTCAATATTTTTCCGAATATTCGCCGTCAAAAATTTTACGGCTTTGGCGGAGCGTTTACAGAGGCCGCGGCAAGGGGTTGGCGGCAGCTTCCCGAAAATCGTGCGAAATCTTTTTTAGACAGCTATTTCGGCGCACATGGTCTTGGCTACACTTTGGGACGTGTCCCAATAGGCAGCAGTGATTTTTCTGCGGGACACTATTCCTGCGCGGACAGTGCCGACGAGATGAAAAGCACTTTTAAAACGAATACGGACGACGAGTATCTTATCCCAATGATACTCGCCGCCGGAGAAACGGCCGATCGACCGATCGGACTGCTGCTGAGTCCGTGGAGTCCACCGGGCTTTATGAAAGACACTGGTGAGCGAAACAACGGCGGAAAGCTCATGGCAGAGTACAAGCCGCACTGGGCCGCCTGCATGGCCAAGTACGCCGCACACTACCGAAAAGCGGGCTGTGACGTACGCCTTATGTCTGTTCAAAACGAGCCAGAGGCGGTCCAGATCTGGGACTCCTGCATATGGACTGCCGAGGAAGAGGGTGAATTTGCGGCGAATTATCTGGCTCCCGCATTGTCAGAGGCTGACTGCGCCGATATCGGTATTTTGGCTTGGGATCACAACAAGGAGAGTCTTGTAAGAAGAGCCGAAGGTACCCTGTCCGTCAGCGGAGCCTCGGAAGCGGTAAGGGGGTTTGCCCTCCACTGGTACACGGGAGATCACTTTGACTCCTTGCGCGCTGCGCGAAAGCTATGGCCCGACAAGGAGCTTTGGTTCACAGAAGGATGTGTGGAGTACGGACGCTTTGGCGGAATGTCTGATATTGACAAGGCAGAGATGTATGCCCACGACATTTTGGGTAATCTGAATGCCGGTATCTGCGGCAGTATCGATTGGAATCTCCTGCTGGATGCGAAGGGCGGTCCGAATCATGCGGGGAACTTCTGTGAGGCTCCCATAATGCTGACGGAGGACGGCGGCGACTTCGTTTTGAAAAGCGAATATTATTACATAGGTCATTTCAGCCGTTTCATACGTCCGGGCGCGGTTTGTCTGGCAACATCCTCATGGAGCCCAAATGCCGAGGTAACGGCGTTTGAAAATACGGATGGCAGCCGCGTGCTTACTGCACTTAACCGCACCGATTCACCCATTACGCTTTCGGTAACCGAAGGCGGGGATAACGCCATAACTTTTGAGCTGTCGGCACACGCTGTTGCTACCATACTTCTATTTTGATATACCTTGTAAACGTTGGAACTGCCATTGGGAAAGAATGTTTCTGATGGCGGTTCTGTTGTTTATTAAGAAAATTTGTCAATTTGGGCATTGTGTAATACTAATATCCATTTAAAAAGTAGACAAGCTACTTTTTAAATGCGCTGCCGCAATAGCGGCAGCGTGAGGGAGCGAAGCTCCCTCAGATATTGTATTGAACGTACATACCCGCCGCCCTTGGCGGTCCTTCGGCAAAGCCGAAGGATTTGGACAGTAGATTTTATCTACTGTCCAAACGGATATTAGTATAAATGTACCGAAATAACCTGTTCTCGCGGAAGAATAGATAATCTTTTATATTTTACAGTAAAATGACCACAGGTTTATCGCTGTGGTCATTTGTTAATATTAAGAAATGCTGTTATAATGCGGGATTAACTTGATCTACTTATACCAATCCCTTTTTAAACTATGGAAAAATCCATAGTTTAAAAAGGGTTGCACCCTAAACACTAATCCAACAGTTTTAAAAGGGATTAGTATTAGATATGGTATACTCCTTTTCTTTCCTCAGTTACCTTGAAAACAGAGGGTTAGCCGTTTCCCGTTTGCAAAAATCCCTGCGGATTTGCCGCAGGGATTTTTGCAAACGATGTGATTGACTGACAAAATAGATTTTTGGGAAAATGAGCATAAAAACGCTCCCTGTTGATTGGGAGCGTTTTGGGTGCAGTGTCACGCTGCTGTGAAACACTGACAATATTAGATTTTTATACCAATCTCTTTTTAAACCGACGTAATACCCACAGTTTAAAAAGGGATTAGTATTAAATACAATGCTCCGACAGCCAATTAAAAATATAATCTACATCATAGTTTCCCGCAGCAACGCCAAGCCCTAAATCTATCAGTTCCTTCTGTGTGTATTCCAAACAAATACCGTTTATTTCAAGAAAAATAAACGTGAGGTGAATTCCTGTCCGCTTGTTTCCATCAACAAAGGGGTGATTGGAAATAACAGAACGGCACAACGCAGCTGCTTTGGATAGGATCGATGGATAAATATCCTTTCCCCCAAAGGATTGAAAAGGTGCGTTCAAAGCAGATTGAAGCAATCCCACATCACGCACTCCGTCCAAACCGCCTGTTGCTTTTATCATCATTGAATGTACAGACAAAACCTGCTGTTCGGTAAGCCGTATCATTTAGCAAGCTCCTTGTACGCTTCAAGATTTTTTTCGATGAATCTTTTTGAAATACTTGCAATATCCTCATCGGGAGCAGTTTGCGTTTCCTCGGCAGCAGGAAATTCCATAATGATGTATCTGGGTACATTGTTTTTTAAAATAACCGCCGAACCATTTTCATCAACAAGCCTTGCTACTTTTGAAAAGTTCTGATTGGCTTCGGTTATGGAAACCAGAGATTCGGTTTTTACTAACATTGAGATCATCTCCTCTCTGAATATATTATACAATATCTTTAGGAGAAATTCAACCTATTTTTAAAACTGTAATAAAAAATCGACAATTTGTCGAAAATTGTCGATTTTTTATTGGTTGGGCTAGGTGGATTCGAACCACCGAAATGACGGAGTCAAAGTCCGTTGCCTTACCGCTTGGCTATAGCCCAATTTTTTAGCAAAATAAGTATATCATAAAATCGGGCTTATGTCAACCGTTTTTATATTTTTTATTAAATATTATTAGGTGATGAAATTTTTCTTATTATCCTATGTTACGCAGTTGTTCCCTAATAGACCTTACCCTTTATCAAATTTAGATTTTATAGTTCCTCTCTAAATTGGATTTTTCATTGCTTTCATTTCTACCCATACGGGCTTATATCCGGCGTTTATAGCAACTCGTTTGGATGCGATATTTGACCATGCAGTTCCATAGTAGGGTATTTTATTTCTTTTCAAAACCTCATTTGAAATGATTTTGACAATATCGGTTGCAACATGCTGTTTTTGTTTTTCCGATACCACATCAACACCGATTTGCCAGATATGATCTGTATCGTTACTTGCGGCGGCCACCCCCATTATCTCATCATTCTCATATGCCGCTACGGCAAGCATATCCCTGCGCTCGCTGTCTTGTGAATATCCCATTGCCATGTGAAACCTATGGTCGCCATACAGTTTTTTTATAGCAGCACCTTCTAAAATCTCTACATCAAACGCCGGTGTTACTTGACAGATCTCATTTTTGTTTAACAAGTAAAATTCCTCGATTTCGCTTATGATTCCGCCATATTTCTTTAGTTCATTCTCCAGGATATTAAGAGGCATGTCAAAACACCTGAAACCATCCATATTTTTTATGTACTCAGTCATGAATGCTTCCAATTCTTTATCAACGGCAGCTACGGTACCTTTTCCGAAACATGCCATAAAAAGCAGTAAGTCATTGTTGATGTTACGTCTTTTTAAGTGATTATGACATAGTATCTTGACACTATTATTTATTTTGTCAAAATCTGATTTTTCACAATTTGCATCAATTGCCAGTTGTTCTTTTAAAGTCGAAATCATTTTCTTCCCCTTCTATATATGTATAGGATGCACGTCCTGCCTGCTTTGTATCTACATGGCGAAATCCGGCTTCATAATATATTCTTTCGGCCGTTTCTCCGTCGGGCCACAGAAAACAATTTTCTATTTGGTTAACCTTGCAATATTCCACAAAGCTATTTATTAGTGATCTTCCTACACCAATGTTTCTGTGTTCTTTGGAAACAAGTAAATAGTCAACTCTGCATACATCATTATGAACATGTGCATATGTCATGCCGACAGGTTTTCCGTTATAATAGGCGACAAAAAACAGTGTATTACTATTGTCCAATGATTTTTTAGCTACGGCGGTTTCCCATGGCTCTCCGGCTTTTTCAAAAATTTCCGATCCATATTGCTCTTGCCATTCTGAAATTTTCTTAACAGTGATTTCAGTATTCGGTGTGATTGTGTTTCGTTCGGACAAAACCATATACCTTTGTGATTCTGACCAGCTTTCAAATCCGTGATCCGAAAGAATATTTTTGATGTCTTCAAAATATCCTTCATCGGAAATGGATTGATATATGATCGGTTTTATCCCTTTTTCGATATAGAAATTTACAATATCGTTAAGTACTTGATTCAAGTCACTTATTCTGTTTTTAAAGATTACTGCATGATTGGAATCGTAAGAATCTTTATTTTCTTCGTTATAAAACAGAAAACCATATTCACGCTCTTCCCAAAGGGTTATTTCTCTGGGGAATAAATCTTCTTCTTTATATATTTTTTCTAAATACATATCACATACCTCAATTCTTTTTGACGCTACAAAGCGACATATTTGTTTTTTTAAACAAAGCAAAAACTATAATCAAACTTTTCTCGCATACAATGTATCCATCGCATGCTTATGCGGAATACCGCTGGAATTGCAGTCAAACACTTTTTCAAAACAGTCCTCAATATACCAATCGTGATACAGCATAAACAGCTCTCCGCTTTTCCAGTTAAAGCGGTTTTCCTTTTCGGGCGGTACTGCGACAAACGGCTTATGAACAAATACGTTAAATACGTTTATACCGTTTTCCTTTGTGTGCAGCTTGTAGTTATCAAAAATTTCACTTCGCAGCTCGGGCTTGATATAATGAAATACGCCGCTGGAAAACAGTATATCGAAATTCCGCTCTAATCTGAAATCCAAAAGGTTTGCTCTGAAAGCGTCAACATAAACCCCCGCTTTTTCTGCCAACCTTTTTGTTTTTTCTATTCCTGTTTCTGTTACATCAAAAGCACTGACCTTATATCCGCAGCGTGCAAGAAAAACAGCGTCCTTGCCCTCGCCGCAGCCAATATCTAAAATACTTAATGGAGATGTTGGCGGCATAAGCTCAAGAATTTTAAGACACATATTAGAAGGCTTTATTCCCCAATAGTATTCATCGGAATTGTAGCGTTTTTCATAATCGTTTTCAATATCGAAGCTGTGAGAACAGCCCATAAGACGGTCTATGCTTATGTTTAAAATCTCCGCTATTGACGGGAGCAGATATAGGTCGGGAGCTGTCTGACCGTTTTCCCACTTGCTGACCGCCTGATATGAGATATTCAACCGGTTTGCAAGCTCCTGCTGGGTAAGGTTTTGCTCTTTTCTGTACCGTGCGATATTTGATCCAAGAATCTTTTTCATCGGAGTTCTCCTTTACTGCGTTTATTGTTTATACTTACCGTATTTATTATAACTTCTCATATGATCCTTTTCAATAACCGCTTGTTTTAGTTTTGGGAGAATCTCAACCGCAAATTGAAGATATAACCGCATTACTTTATACGGTTTGCCATTTCATAGAACTGATAATAGATACCCTTTTGCTCCATAAGCCGTTCATGATTGCCTTCTTCCTCAATCCCGTTTTCGGTCAATACCAAGATCCTGTCGGAATTTTTGATACTTGAAAGTCTGTGAGCTATTGTCAAAGTTGTGCGTCCTTCTGACAGACGCGAAAGAGACTGAGCCACCGCAAATTCGCTCTCGTTATCCAGTGCGGAAGTAGCTTCATCCAAAATAATGATAGGCGGATTTTTTAAAAATACGCGAGCAATACTTATCCTCTGCTTTTGTCCTCCCGAAAGCTTTACGCCGCGTTCGCCCACATATGTATCGTATCCGTCTTTAAGCCCCATAATAAATTCATGCGCTCCCGCTCTTTTTGCGGCATCCTCAACCTCATCGGCAGAAGCGTCGGGTCTTCCGTATACGATATTTTCAAAAATCGTTCCCGAAAACAGATATACGTCCTGCTGAACGATACCTATGTTTCCTCTGAGACTTTTTAGTGTGAAATTTTTTATATCCTCTCCGTCCAAGGTGATACGTCCCTGTGTTACATCGTAAAATCTCGGAATAAGATTGCAAAGCGTGGTTTTTCCGCCGCCCGAGGGACCCACAATAGCCACCTTTTCGCCTTGCTTGATCTTCAGATTCAGGCCTCTGAAAACCTTGTTGTGATCGTCAGGGTATTCAAAGCTTACGTTTTCAAAAACAATATCTCCCTTTGGATCGGTAAGCTCCTTTGCGTTCGGCTCATCAAAAATCTCTATATCAGCGTCGATTATTTCAAGAAAACGTTCGATACCTGTCATTCCTCTTTGAAATTGCTCCGCAAATTCAATAATACGGCGAATGGTTGCAATCAAGGTGGTAACATACAGCATATACGCCACCAAGTCGCCGGGGGCAATCATTCCTTTTATCATAAAGATACCGCCCGCTACGACTACCGTCATGTACATCAGACCGTCAAATATTTTAACCGAGGTCTGGAAAGCCGCCATATATTTATATGACTCTTTTTTTATTTCCAAAAACTTTCCGTTATCCTGTTCAAATTTCCCGGATTCTATTGTTTCGTTGGTAAAGGCCTTCACCACCTTATGTCCCAGCAGACTGTCCTCTATTCGCGCGTTAAGCTCGCCTATCTGGTTGCGCTGCTTACGGAACGCGCCTCTCATGCGTTGGTTAAGCTTCATACATACTACTGTCATCAAGGGTACGCATATGAAGATAAGCAGTGTAAGCCATAGATTTATTTGAACAAGTATAATAAAGGCTANTATGGTTTTGATTGCGGCAATAAAAAATTCCTCCGGGCAGTGGTGAGCAAATTCCGTAACGTCAAACAGATCNTTGGTNATTCTGCCCATGATCTGACCGACCTTTGTATTGTTATAATAAGTATTGGACAGCCGCTGCAAATGGCTGTACGCATCGCGGCGCATGTCGGTTTCTATTTTTGCCCCCATAACATGTCCCATATTAGCCATATAATATCCCGCGATACAGTCTATAACACGCAGTGCCAGATAAAGAAGTCCCAGTCCCGCTATCGTTTTTACGGATAATGCCGCCANNTCGCGCAGTCCCTCNTTGGTAATATAGCGCATAATAAGCGGAAGCACCAATTCGCATACGGTGGTCAGAGCCGCACAAAACAGGTCGGTAAATAAAGTTTTTTTGTATTTTTTGAAATAGGGCGCGAATCGGCGCAATAAATCCTTTGATGAATACTGTTTCTGCTGCATTCTTATTACCATTCCTTTTATTTTTTATACTTGTCATTTTTTACGGACTGTATTTGCTGTAATTATACTTTTANAAATACATAATAACCGGGTTTTTCTCCGCCGAAAACGTAGTCTCCTGATTTCCACTGTGTAAACAGGTATTCTTTTCCGTTTATAACCCGCTGCTCATATTCCTCGCAGATGTTTCTGCACTTGTCCAAAAGCTTGCCCTTTGTGTACTCTATGGAGCGGGTGTTGTTGTTCCTGAATTTATATACCGCCTTCCCCTCGGGGAAAAGCTCGATTTCCGAGACGAAAAGCTCTTCATCGCCTCTAAATGNCGTTATTGGGTCAAATCTTTCTATGTCGGGAACAAAATCGCAGGAGTGCCACCGACCGATTGCTCCCTCGTCAGNCAAATAAGGAAANTCCACTTTATCCNTCACCATAATNTCGGCTTTTGTATATACACGGTCGGAAACCTTTCGGTATACATAGATCTCGGGCTTTCCGCCGCGGGATATTTTGTAAGGGTCGTCCTTCATTTCCACGAAAAGCAGCTTTTCGCCGTTGATTTCACGAATCGAATAACGGTTACAATACCTACGGCTCGGGTAGCCAAATCTAATGGCAAAGCAGCCTTTTGTCCAGCCCTCTATTATCCAATATCCCTCGCCCTTAGATAGAAAATACAGCTCCTTGAGGTGGACGTGATACTTTCGGCTGTCCTTAGGGGAGTTAATATTGAACTGCTCCCCGCTTGGAAATCGGTCAAGGTACTCCCATTTTCCGATAACCTCTTCATCGTTCTCAAAGGGGAGCAGAGAAACGGTGTCGTCTCCGACCGTTTCCTCCTCGGTCAGCGCGCAAACCGGCACCTTTAACTCCACGGTGCCGTCATCGTGATAAAATTCGTAAAAAGCCCCCGTTATCTGCATATTTTTCTCGTCAAGCCCCGTCCANATAGCGCGGTAGGCAGCGTCAAGCTCCTCTCTTCGGCATACAAGCGACGCAATTGTTCCCAAAAAATCAACGGTCTTATCCTCATAGCAGCAATCCGTAGGCAGATCTCCGCCAATTTCCACGCAGGCGGCAAGATCAAAGTCTTCCTCCCGATACTCTGTTTCATAGTTTACAATAATCAACCGCCCAAGGATCAGAGATTTTGGCAGGTCATTTTTCATTTTATCCGCTTTACTGTAAGCGTCCTCCTTGTTTTTGAAAATTTCGCGGGTGTAAGCGGTACGGATATTGTCTGAGTTTTCCTTCGGGTTTTCGATAATAATATCAAACATTTTGCTATCTCCTTCTGTCATGATTTGCTTTATCAAATCCAAACGCTTAAGCTGTGATTTTGTAACTGACATTAGGGCTTTGAGCTCGGCTCTTTTGGCATCAAGCAAAGCTATTACCTCATTTTTTGATGAAGCGGACATATGTCTGCGAATTTCCCCCAAAGAAAAACCCAGCTCCTTAAGTGCAGTTATCCGATAGCAATCCGCCAGACGTGCCGCCGAGTAGTAGCGGTAGCCTGTAAAGGGATCAATCTCATCGGGCGATAACAGTCCGATACTGCTGTAATATCTGAGAGTTTTGACGGTTAGCCCGCACAGCCTTGAAAGCTCACCTATTTTGTACATAGATCACACTATTCCTTTGGATTTGGTTTTGTTGGGACCTGACGGTGTCTGTCCGGTCTTGTGATAAGTATAACATGACAGTTAAGGGGAGAGTCAAGAGTTTTTTGACAGTTAGAATTTTTTTCTTACTTTTTCAAGGTTATCGAACAGATATATTATACAGCAACGCATGATTTTTTTCAATACCGAATTTTTCTTTCCGTACTTGAAAAAATTTTTAAAAAATGATAGAATAATAAAAAGCAACAAACGAAAGGAAACAATCATGTCATTTACCTCAAAAACCCCCGAATTTATATTTGAAAATTACTCCCATGACAGCAAGGAGTGGTTTCAGCAGCATAAAAGCGATTACGAAAAATATGTAAAAGAACCCTTTAAAGAATTTGTGGAACAGATCGAGCCGTACATAAACGAAATTGACGGTAAAATTTCCTGCGACCCGAAAAGGCTGTCAAGAATTTACCGCGACGCGCGGTACGCAAAGGGCAAATCGATCTTTCGCGACTATGTCTGGTACACCTTCAGCCGTACGAGGGAAAACAACACCTCCTTGCCCGCGTTTTATTTCAGCGTTTCACCCGGCGGCTTTGATTACGGCTGCGGCTATTATTTTACCGCCACTCCTACCCTTGTGGCGATGCGAAAGCTGATACTGTCGGGAGATTACAGCTTTGTTTGCGCTAAGGAGGCTTACGCGAATCAGAACGTTTTCTCTATCGGCGGGGACTTGTATAAAAAAGATCACTATCCTCAAGAACCCGATGAAAATAAAATATGGCTCAACAGAAAAAATATTTTTCTGTTTTGTGAAAGCAGTGATTTTAAAACGTTGTACAGCAAGAATCTTGCAAAAAAGATCGGAGAAGATTTTAAACGTATCGCGCCCGTATATAATTATTTTATGAAAGCGGAGCAAATAAGGGAGGATTGATTGTGTGGAAGCGGTTATTAACGGAATCTCTCTTACCTTGTACGCTCACGACAGCATGTTTTCGCCAAACGCGCCCGATAAGGGAAC
Source organism: Oscillospiraceae bacterium (assembly GCA_014799365.1). Classification (GTDB taxonomy): domain Bacteria; phylum Bacillota; class Clostridia; order Oscillospirales; family Ruminococcaceae; genus Ruminiclostridium_E. The sequence continues at coordinate 37,125 of JAAVIF010000026.1, read as the reverse complement.
ACTTGCCATGCTGTCGCTTACTGAAATAAAACATGGAGACAAGGTATTGGATTTGGGCTGCGGAAGCGGGATAGTGGGGATATACGCCGCAAAGCTTATTGGCGGTGAAAATGTTGTATTGACAGACAGCTCGGAGATCGCCGCGGAGTTTGCAAAAAAGAACGCGGTGTTAAACAATGTTCCCGATATTACCGTTTGCTGCGGCAACGGCTATGAGAATATTGCCGACAGGGATTTTACCTTGATTTTATCCAATCCTCCTTATCACACGGATTTTTCCGTCGCTAAAGCATTTATCGAGGGCGGGTACAGGCGGCTTGTGTTCGGCGGAAAAATGATAATGGTAACAAAGCGGCTGGATTGGTATAAAAATAAGCTTACTGCGGTTTTCGGAGGGGTTAAGGTTAAGGAGACGGACGGCTATTATATTTTTACCGCGGAAAAGCGGCAGGGAATCGTTAAGCCGACGTTAAAGGAGAAAAATAAGCTTTCAAAGAAGCTTCGGCGTAAATATGAAAAATAAAAAAGGTGGTTTTTTTTACCCACCTTTTTGTATTGCGGCAAATTATCTCCATACACCCTAAACACTAATTTCCAATCGACAGCAAAATTTGTCTATACTTTGATTGGAAATTAGTATAAAACTTGTAATTCATAAGAAATACCTTATCTCTGCAGGAAAATAAGTACAATGTTAATGAGGATGAGAACGTGTAAAATTGTATGATACAAATCAGGTATTAGCTTCGTATCACTTGCCGGAATGAAACGAACAGTATCGCTGAAGCATTCATTATATCCCTTTAACTTTTTTTCTGACACTCCAAAAATGGTAAAGTACCAATGGCAGAAAAATTGAACAATTATCCAACATGACAAAACGAACAGCAAAAACCATTTCCCAACAGGATATACTGCATGATATAAAACCACTCCGATAGTAAAAAGGCACAGCACTACAAATTCTGCACTCTTAATTCCAGCTCCCTTTGACAATATCCATTTACTTGTCTTATATGATTTTATGCAGCCAAAAAACCATATCCAAAGAGCAAGCTGAGCAACCAAACTTATCATTACAATACTCCTTATTTTTTGCTGAATTTAGCCAACTCAACAAATTCCGATTTGTTGTTTTCGATATTATCATAAGCCTCCGGAAAATTCAATATGAGTTGGTGAAATCACCGATGTTTTATCCCACCAACCATTATCTCAAAAGGGACCAAATTATTGTTCCAATCTGTTAAGCCCGTAATCTCTGAATATATCGGGAAAATCCCTGTAAGCTACGTTAAAATCCACATTTCCCTCGATACCGTTGACCTTTCCCTCATGGGAATATTGCCAGATATAATAATCGTAGTCNGTGTCGGGCTGAGGATCGTCCAACTTTGCGACCCAAACTGCGTAATTTTCCTTTACGGAACGGCTGAAATGGTTATCCAGCCGCGCCTGATAGGAATAAAGCATTGGATAGTAGCCGCCGCCCGATATTATTTCCAAAAAGGTTTCCGCAACGTCGGTCATATCTACGCGTCTTCCGTTCTCCTCCATATCCGCAACAACAGGGAAGGTTATTTCATAGTCGCTTAACAGATTTAAAAAAAAGTATGCTTCCTGTTCCGCTTCCCCTACCGTTTCGGCGTAGCTGTAAAAATACACGCCTACATCTATGCCGTATTCATTGGCAGCTTGTATATTCTGCCTGAAATGTGTGTCCTCCTTGGGTCCGGTACCGTCTATATCGCCTCTGCCCGCTCTGATCACGGCAAAATCTATCCCCGATTTTGAAACCGCTTCCCAGTCTATGTCTCCCTGAACCCACGAAACATCTATGCCCCTGAGGATCACTTCGTCCTCATTTTTCAAAATATCCGAGGAAAAGATCGAAAGGTCGGTGTGTAAAGCCAGATCGGTTATATTGCCCGAGGCGGTATTTATTATCTTTCCGTACTCGGTAACGGTGCTTCCGTCACGCAGATTCATGTCCCCGAAGACAAATATATTTCCTTTCCTTTCTACCGTTATATGACCCGAGCTGTCAAAAATACCCTCTTCTACCGTGATATTTCCGCCGTTTATCAGCTCGCCGCCGTTTTCTATGTAAATATTTCCCATGCTTGTAAGAGAAGCGTTGCGCGTCAGCTGTAAGCTTCCCGCAGCCGTCAGTGTCGCGCCATGGTCAAGAACCGTCGCCGTTTCGATCTCCAAGCCTCCCTCGGGACGTATGTCCAATAATCCCGATACGATAAAAGAGGAATTTTCCTCGGCGCAGGCATTGCCGTACAAAGAAAGCGTGCCGCCGCTCGATACCTTTACATTGCCGGATGAAATAAGATCGCTGTTTTGTCTTAAATTTACTCCGCCGTCAATGGTCAGGGACACACCCTCGGGTATTATAAGCTCCGCGTTTTCTTTAAGGGTTAGAGTAGTTTCGGAGGGAACGGTCATGTCCTCCTGTAACACGGCTCTGCCGCTTAATACATAGGAGCGGTTGTTCCGCAGCGTCTCTCTGCCGTCCCATTCTCCCTCGGGCATGGCGGAAACAGCGGAAAAGCCGAAACAGCCTGCCACGCTGACAACGGCGATAACTGTAAGTATGCGTTTAGCAAGCTTCATCTGCGTTTCCTCTCTTTCCGTGTTGTTTGGTCATTAAACGGTTTAGAACATTCCATGTATTATTTTCTCATATTTCGGCGAATTTGTAAAGAGAAAATTTGTTTTTTTCGGTTTTGGGCGTAATTTCCACGTTATTTCACGATTTTTCCATAACATAGTCCACATTGACGAATCCGTCCTTTTGAGGTATCTCCTCTTCCTTCACTACCTTGAAGCCGTTAGCCTTGTAGGCGGTTATCGCTCTTTCATTGCCTTGATTAACGTTAAGTCTTATTGGCAGCCGATAAGAATCCGAAAGGTAATTGAAAACGATTTTTGAAATATGCTTGCCTCTGTACTCCTCTAATAAGTAAAGCTTATCGAGATACAGATATTCGGAGTTAAGCTCGTACGCGATAAAACCCGCTTTTTTATTTTCAAAGAAAATATATTCATAGATCATTCCTTCGGCATTGTATTTCAAAATATTTTCATAGTCAAAATATTTTTCGATAAGCATCTCCGTATGCGCCGTCTCAACGATACCGCTGTAACATTCACGCCATATGGGCGCGGCAAAGTCCTTCAAATTCCGAAAGTCGGTATCGGTCATTTTTACAAAATCTGTCATTTTAACTTATCTCCGATTTAAATTTTTTTACAGGTATAATTTTATCACAAATTACAAAATATTGCAACACCCGACAAAATTCCTCAGATAGTTGAAATATTTTTCCCGATAATGTATAATATTCACAGATAAACCGAACAAAACGATTAAAAAAGAGGAAGGGGATGATCATAAATATGAAAATAAACAAAAAAGGCGATATGACTCCCTTTGATATGAAAAAAAGACCTTGCAGACAAAGTCTTTTGTTAATGCCGATAATTTGGGGAGCGTCTTTTCTTATGACAAGGAGGTTCGGGCTTAAAATACAACGTACCAATATGGATAAGCTCAAACCTCCGTTTCTTGTAATTTCAACTCATCAGGGCTTTACCGATTATTACATAGCTCCGCTGTCGGTTTTTCCACACAGAGCAAGCTATATTTCGGATATGGAAGGCTTTGCGGCTTTCGGAGACAACCTTTACCGAAAAATAGGCTGTATAGGAAAAAGACGTTTTGTTACGGATATAGCGGTGCTGAACAATATAAAATACGCGTTGAATAAAAATAAAGATATTGTTTTTATTTTTCCCGAGGCACGACATTCAAATGTAGGCACCACTTCGCTTCTGCCGGATAATTTGGGAAAGCTGGTAAAATATTTAAACGTGCCCGTGGCAGTGCTTTCCGTTCACGGAAGCTATCTTGCTTCGCCTTTCTGGGACGAGGAACACACAAGAAAAACCCCCGTGACAGCGGAAATAAAGCTTCTTTATACCGCGGAGGAGCTTAAAAGCATAACGGAAAAGGAAATCAACCTGCGGCTGCAAAAAGAGCTCGACTATGACGAATACAAATGGCAGTATGACAATAAAATAAAGATCGGCTGTAAAAACCGCGCGGAGGGTTTAAGCTTGGCTTTGTATAGGTGTTTAAGCTGCGGAAGCGAATTTACGGTTCGGGATAAGGGCTGTACTCTTTACTGTACCGAATGCGGTGAAAAATGGGAGATGTCGGAATACGGACGGCTGATAAACCAACGAAGCGGGGAAGAGGTTCATATTCCCGATTGGTATGATAAACAGAGGGAGTATGTACAGAATGAAGTCAGGGAGGAAAGTTATCGGCGGGAATTTTTGGTAACGGTTGAAGCACTTCCCAACGAAAAGGGCTTTGTACCTATGGGAGAAGGCAAGCTTGAGCATAATAAAAAGGGCTTTACCCTTGAAATCAAAGATAAAAAGCTGTTTTTTCCCACAAAAGCCTTGCCGTCGGTTCAGACCGAGTATAATTATAAGGGAAAGGGGAAATGTATAGTACTTTCGACAAAGGATTGCTGCTACTACGTTTACTGCAGGGACAACAGCTTTAATCCCACAAAGCTGCAATTTGCCGCCGAAAGTCTTTATTTATCGGAAAAAGAGGCTTTGTTAAAAGATAAAGTCAAATAAAACAAAATATACTTATGAACAGCGGCATGGTAATACCGCTGTTTTTTATATAACATTCATATAAAGTTATATAACTGATTTTTTATAAGTCATAACCTAAAAACCTCCGCATATAATTTTATGATTTAGTATTACATGTTATCCGCAATTTAAAGGAGATTACGTCTATGATGAAATATATTTTCGGCGGACTTGTTCTGCTTTCGGTAATCATAGGTTTCGCGAGAGGTGAGGCGGGAACGGTAAGCAACGCTCTGATTTCGTCATGTGCCGATGCGGTAACGCTTTGTATAAGTTTATGCGGTATTATTTGTCTTTGGAGCGGAATAATGAGGGTCGCTCAAAGCTCGGGGCTTACAGAAATTGTTGCTAAGGGGTTAAGCCCTTTATTAAAAAGGCTTTTTAAGGGGATTTCACAAAAGGGTGAAGCGATGCAGTTCATTATTTTAAATATAACAGCGAATCTACTCGGATTGGGCAACGCTTCAACGCCGTTCGGCATTGCGGCGATAAGGGCAATGGAAAAGGAAGAAAAGACATCGGATACGGCAAGCGACAATATGATACTGTTTGTGGTGTTAAATACGGCAAGCTTACAGCTTATCCCGACAACTGCCGCCGCACTGCGTTTACAGCACGGCTCTGCCGCGCCTATGGAGATATTGCCCGCGGTATGGGCAGTATCGGTGATTAACGTTGTACTTACCGTATGCGGTGCAAAAATTATGGGGAAGCTTTGGAAAAGAAAAACAGGTTAAAGCATGTTCACATAAAGCCCGACATACGCATTTTCGTCAAACATTCTGCATCATATTCCGCACACTTTTTATGAAACCAAAGGAGATGAACATAGATGAATATAAACATAGGCGACTACGCTATACCTTTGGTTTTTGCCATAGTCTGCCTATACGCGCTTATAAAACGCACCGATCTGTTCGGAGAATTTATAAAGGGAGTCGAAGAGGGATTAAATACGGTAAAAGATATTTTCCCCTCGCTTATGGCACTTGTGGTAAGCGTTGGAATGTTCCGTTCCTGCGGCGGAGTTGAGCTGATAAGCAGGCTTTTGCAGCCTGTGACCGATTTTTTCGGATTTCCGTCGGAATGCACTCCGCTGTTGGTTTTACGNCCNTTTTCGGGCAGCGGTGCGGTAGCGATTTTTGAAGGTATACTGAATGAAAACGGAGCGGACAGCTTTGCGGGCAGAGTAGCTTCGGTAATGCTGGGCAGCAGCGAAACCACTTTTTATACTATTGCAGTTTATTTTGCGGCTACCAAGGTCAAGAAAATGAGATACGCATTGGCGGCGGCTTTGATAGGGGATTTATGCGGGTGGTTTTTAAGCGCGATAGCCGTAAAGCTGTTTTTGGGCGAGTGAATTTTTAAAACAATAATCTNTAATATAAAGCAGCACCGTACAAATGCCNTAAATGCTTTGTACGGTGCTGCTTTANTGTTTTCGGATTATCCGATAAATTTTGCAATCAATAATTAAATTACAACTTATTAACAAGCTCTTTAAAATGACGTCCTCGTTCCTCAAAATTCTTGTAAAATCCGTAGCTTGCCGCGGCGGGAGAAAGAACACANCANACCTTTGTAACCTCGCTTGCCTTTAAAACCGCTTCTTCCATGTCTTTAACCCTAAAAACATTTGAATCGGTTTTCAGCATATCCGCCACTCTGTAACCGCTGTCGGGCAGGCAAATGATATTTGCCGTTTCACCGGTGTTNAGAAAATCAACCAACAGATCGTAATTTATTCCCCTGTCCATACCGCCGATTATTACTGTATCCGCGTTAAAGGTTTTTACGGCGTTAACGGCGGCTAAAGGAATGGTGCTGATACTGTCGTTTACGTATTTCACGCCGTTAACCGTTCTTACGGTCTCCATTCGGTGTTCAAGTCCGTTAAAGCCGCTTACGGACTCGACCGCTTTGTCTAAATCACAGCCATGCTCCAAAGCGGCGGCNATCGCGATNCCGATATTGTAAAGATTATGTCTGCCCTCAAGCTTTGGCGATANTCTCTNGTAAGATATTTTTTCGCCAAATATAACTATGTCCTTTCCCTCAATATAAATATCCGCTTTTTCCTCCTGCGATACGTCAATTTTACGGGAGGGAAGGGAAGCGATTCCGTTATTTTTCAGCGGCTTGCCGTAAATCAGCAGGTCTCCCTCTTTTTGATACTTATAGATGTTTTCCTTCGCGGCTTTATATGCGTTAAAATCAACGTAGTGATCTAAATGCTCCTCATATATGTTGAGCAAAACCGCCGTGTTTGGAGAAGCCTTGACGTATTCAAGCTGATGACAGGACATTTCNCACACGATGATCGTATCTTTTTCCAAGCTGTCAATAACCGATAAGGGAGGTATTCCTATATTTCCTATAAGGATAGCCTTTTTACCGCAATAATTTAAGATATGGGCAATAAGGCTTGAGGTGGTGGACTTTCCTTTTGTTCCGGTAANTCCGATAATTTTATTATTGCAAAAGCGTAAAAGCAAATCTGTCTGAGAGGTTATTTTTTCCTTTACTTTACCGTTCACCCTATCCAGCAAAGCTATTCCGGGAGATTTCATAATAATATCGTAATCGTCCAAAAAATCAAGATAATTTTCACCGCAGTGCAGAACGCAGTCGGGCGCGTCCTCTTTGTCGATCGGATTTTTGTCAAGCACCGCAATTTTTCCACATTCAAAAGACCTCAGCATTTCAAGAGTAGACCTGCCCTCTCTGCCAAAACCCGCGATCGCTATGCTTTTGCCCTTAAAAAAATCGTTCAGACTTGCTTTTATATCCATACTTACTCCTTTTTATATTTTCAAAAGCTCGATATATTCTTTAGGTACAAAATTTTTATCATCAAAATAATCGTCAAGTGACTGCGGTTTATCGGTGTTGTTTTTTATATATTCATTCAGCAAAAGAGGAAGCTCTCCGTCCNGCCTTCTTTCCGCGGCAGTGTAAAGCGCAAGATTTATTTCCGCCNTTGTTCCGACACACTCAAAGGGCTTATCGTAATCCTGATAAACAAGGCCGTTGAATAAATCTCTGTATTCTTCATTTTGAAGCATATTTTTTCCGAAAATCCCGATAAGCTTATNGTCGTCCAAAAATGCCGCCAGCATNATATAGACATACAGACATTTTGCGCAGTTTGAACACCAGGTATCGGTTTTTGANCCGAGGTTGCAGCTTTGAAAAACAGGGAAGTACTTTGGATAGGAAACAAATTTTTTCGCTATCTGCCATTCGCTCCAGGGTCTCAGCATGCTGAAATATTCGGGAAAAGCGGAAAAGTATTTTTTTGTATAGAAACGAAAATCCGCTTCAAACTCGGTGCTTTTGCTGTACTGATGATTGATTTTTGTGCCGTTTACATTGGATTCGTTCGCGCTGCTTTCNTTGGATAAAGCCACGTATTTTTTATTGTTGCAGTAAGCAAATATCCAAGAGGAAAAAGCAATGACCGAGGACAACGGCGTGTGTCCGTTAAGATAACCCATTGAGTTTAGCTCCAAAAGCTGTTTATCAATGGTTCTTTTAACACCTATGATCTGACTGTCAAGATAACCGGCGGTATGGGCGCAGCCCAATGTCGCGCCTCTGGGATTTATTATATAACAGGAAATATCGTCCTTGTACCGTTCCAGCAGCTCAAGGGTAACAACGCTGTCTTTTCCGCCGCCTATCGGTATAAGAAAGCTGTTTTCCGCGTTTGACCCGATTTCATTATCGAAAACGGGAGGTTCCGTGCTTATTGGAATTATATCCATAAAGCTTTCCGCGTCCGTTTCAATGCCGTTTCGGTAAAACATCTCCGCCAAGCCGTTAAAATAAAGCTTTTTCCACCATTTGACCTGCTCTTTGCTTAANGCNNCGCAGNTGATTTTAACGGTAGGAGGACAAGCGCATTTCCAATAGCTTACAAGCTCGGACATGCCTAAAGAAAAAACCGCGTATTGAAGCAATTTTTTATCCTTTGCATTCTTAATAAGCTCGGGCGAAAAGCTCCATTTGGGATCAAACCTGTATTTATCCATGCGAAAGTGAAAAACAAAGCTGTCCTCGTTTATTTCATAGCTTTCGTACACAAATTCCTTATGCTTTTCTCTAAGCTGTTCAAACTTGTTCATGTTAACTCCGTTCACTTGCAAGAAACCCGCCCACTGAGAGGCGGGGACTTGGTTATATTGTTTTTATTTTAAAGTATATATTTTTTCACAAAAGCGTCTATGCTTTCGGGGTTTGTTCTGTCGAATGTATCGTTGCATTCCTTGATCTGCCAGCGTTCGTCATATTCGGTATAATCACCGGGACGGAGCGTTTCAAGCGTTCCCAAGGATTCTATCTCCATTATATATTGATTGGTATAGGTTTCGTAATTTACCGAGTAGTCGGGGTACTCGCCAGTGCTGTCAAAATCGAATCGCTTAATAAAAAGCTGACCGTTGTTAAGATACGCGCCCCAGCCGTCCTCGTTGTTTACACCGATCTTAAAAGCTTCCTCTTTGCCGGTTTGAGCCAAGGTTATGTACTTGTCACACATAAAAAAGCGCGGATCGTTAACGTTTGAATATGCCCAAAATACCGTTCTGCGGTTGGACAAAAGTCCCGTATCCTTTGTACACTGCGGTAAAACTTCAACTCCGCCCTTTTCGGCAACGGTAAGGCACCATGGAGCAAGCTTTATCTCATAGTCGGCAATGTTTTTGATAGCGTGTTTAACGGTAACATCGGAGGAGGTATCGTCCATAGTTATCACCATCATATGACGTTCTCCTACTTTGGTTCTGTCCTCCGGCATCAGCTTTAATGAATTTCCGTCAATTTCATACGGTACAGGGTGATTATCGGGAGTATAGCTTTCAGGATAGCTTTCGGGACTGCTCCAAAGTCTGTGACCGCCGTATATGTACCAGTTTTCTTCCGTTTCAAAGAAATCGTGAAGCTGTTTTTTATCGTTAAAGCTGTCACGGTCAATATCCTCGCGGAAAATGTTGCACTTGCCGTTCAGTCCGTAGTAAATCACGCGGGGACCTACGTCTACCGTTACTATTAAAGTAGTGGTCTCATTCTCCATTTTTATGCACTTGCCGAAATTTTTATAGCTGATTTCAGAAAAATTAACGCTCATTTTTGTATTTTCCTTTCTTAATTATAATTTTCCGTTAATCAAGAATAACGGGCTTAGCCGTAAAGTCGAGACCGCAGGGACGCTTTTTGTCAAACGCCAGGGCGTATTGATCGTTGCAGCGCGCCTCCAGCCTTGCTTGTTTTTTAGCCTTATCGCCTGTTTTCTCGAGCTGCGAAAGGGAAGTGTTAATCGGAATATCGCATTTTGCCGCCCCAAGTATTTCCTTGCCCTTTCCGTTCATACCTAAAATTCTAACATAAGAGCTTGAAAATTGCAAGTCGTTTTTTGTAATTCCCAAAAAAGCCGATAATATTATGCGGCGTATTCTCGCGAGGGTGTAACGTTTTGTTTTTACGAGGAAGTATAGCTCGTTTAAGCTTCCGGCAACTCGCGCCGCTCTGTAAATCCTGTTTTCCAAGCCCAANAGNACGTTTGGCGTCTTTTCTATCGCGGATTTATTCATNACTCTCAGCTTTGATAAGATCGCCGTTTCGATATTTGCAATTGAGGCGGTTTCGGAAAAATCACATTCGGGANCNTATCTTGAAATATCCTCTCCCGCTTCTATCATTTTTCTTAACTGTGAAGCGGATAAAACATTGCTTTGGGGATCGATTATCTCACTGTCATGACCCGCAATATGCCGTTTTACCGTGACGGGCTTTATCGGGGAAGCAATATTGTCTATCGCCTTGATATATTCCACCGCAAGTGTGTTGTTAGGGCAGGCCAGCGTTTCTATAACATCATCGGTATAATATTTCTCTATTGCCTTTTGCAGCGCGGCGGGATAGCTCAAGCCCTCTTTCATATAGCTCTTGAACTCCTCGCTTTCCTGCGCGTACAGCACCGCTCCCGCCGCCTCGCGAAGCTGCTTGATATTACCGCACTCGCTTCCGAAGCTCANCATATCAACGCAGCCGAGAGCGTTAAGCAGATATACCGCTCCCTGCGCAAANTGCTCCGCACTTCCGAGGGCGTACACCACCGGAAGCTCTATAACAAGGTCAACGCCGTTTTTCAGNGCCGTTTCTGTTCTCTTGTACTTATCGATAAGAGCAACGTCGCCCCTTTGAGTAAAATTTCCGCTCATAACCCCAACTATGTGAGTTGCGCCGAAAACCTCTCTTGTTTGTTCAATGTGATACTTATGACCGTTGTGAAAGGGGTTGTATTCGCATATTATTCCGCAGACATTCATTTTATAAGCACTCCTTGTTATTTTTTTGAATTTGTATTTTTATCCNCAAAAAATTTTTTAAAGTTTGTCAAAATTTAAATTTTACACAAAAAACAAGAAAAATACTTGATTTTTTTGCCGATTTGATATAAAATATTTATTAGAAATCTCATTACAAAGGAAGGAACAAAGCACAATGAAAATTTTAGTTATTAACGCGGGAAGCTCTTCACTTAAATATCAGCTTATTGATATGGACGACGAGAGCGTTATAGCGAAGGGAAACTGTGAAAGAATAGGCATGGACGGCCATATCACTCACAAGACCTTTGACGGAAAACANGTAAGCGAGGACTGTGCTTTCCCCACACATACCGAAGCGTTTGAAAGAGTTGTTAAGGCTCTCACCGAGGGGGACGCGGCCGTTATNAAGAGCATGGANGAGATCGCCGCGGTAGGCCACAGAATAGTGCAGGGCGCGGAAATATTCGACAAAGCAACTATAGTTACCGATGAGGTTATCGANCAGATCGACGGTCTTTCCGAGCTTGCACCCGTACATAATCACCCTCACGCGCTTGCTTTGAGAGCTTGCAAAAAGGTTATTCCCGATTACGTTCCTCAGGTGGTTGTATTTGATACCGCATTCCACCAGACAATGCCCGAAAAGGCATATATGTTCGGTATGCCTTACGAGTGCTACGAAAAATTCCATGTAAGAAAATACGGCTTCCACGGCACCTCTCACCGCTTCGTATCAAGAGCGTTGGCAAAGGCTATGGGCAAAAACGTAGAGGATTTAAAGATCGTTTCCTGCCATTTGGGCAACGGCTCCTCGATTACAGCGGTAGACGGCGGAAAGTCGGTTGACACCTCTATGGGCTTCACTCCGTTGGACGGCGTTATTATGGGTACAAGAAGCGGCTGCGTCGATCCCTCCGCAGTAACTTACGTTCAGAAGAAGCTCGGTCTTGACGCTTCCGAAATGAGCGAGTATCTGAACAAGAAATCGGGATTCCTCGGTGTAAGCGGTGTTTCCAGCGATAACAGAGACTTGGAGGCTGCCGCAAANGACGGCAATAAGCGCGCTCAGCTTGCGGGAGAGATGTTAAGATANGGTATCAAGAAGTATATAGGCTCTTACACCGCCGTTATGAACGGACTTGACGCCGTTATTTTCACGGGCGGTATCGGCGAAAACGCTCCCGGCGTTCGCGCGGATGTTTGCAGAAATATGGATTATTTAGGTATAAAGCTTGATGAGGAATTAAACNAAAAGGTAAAGGGCGAGCTTACCAAAATATCGGCTCCCGACAGCAAGGTAGAGGTTTGGGTTGTTCCCACAAACGAGGAATTGCTTATCGCGAGAGATACCAAGGAGCTTTGCGGCTTATAATAAAAATAAAATAATAAATAAAAGCAGGCGGCGCAATATGCAGCCTGCTTTTTATTATTTTATTTGTGTCAGAGTGTATTACAAACGAGATTATTTAGCCTTTTCTTCCCGCAGCTTTGGTGGACTGTATTTTCTTAGCCATTTCAAGAGAGTTTATTTCGTTTTCCAAATTGCGCTTAAGAGGTGCTTCAAACGTATTNGGNTTTTCAGCCGGTGCCTCGGTATAAGCCTTATAACGCTTAATATACTTTTCCGCCAAGGTTCTTACAGGAGAATAAACNGGATTTTCACTGTTCAGNATNTCATTGAACAGATCTNAAATCTTTTCGTTCATGATAGGCTGTAATCTTGTGGCAACATATTGATGCACCGCTGATAAATCTTCATTTCTTAAAATNGACGACGCAAATTCAAGGAATTTAGCAAAATTCTTATATTGAAGATAAGCAAGAGCGATAGTAATGCTTGAATAGTAATTCTGATTNATNATATAGTTATCGTTTAAGGTTGTTTCGCCNCGAAGCAACGCTTCTATCTCTTCGTCCGAAAGATAGCTTATCATAGCGGCGGACTGGATCATTTCACANTCGGGAAGCTTATCGCATCTTTCGACTATTTCTCTTGGCAGAGCCTTTTTGCCCTTTAAATGTGACGCTTTTTCGCTGTTGTAGAAAATAGAATCGGTATATTTGCCCACCTCATATTCTCTTGTAATAAAAAAGGTTTCAAGCAGGGGCTGCGGAATTTTCTCCAAAGGTATTTTTACACAGCTTGTGTAGAAGAATTTATCGTTATCATCTATATTGGAATTATCGTCGTGCATAAATTCGTTGCCGGATATGATATGCTTTATAGGTTCTATGACAAGGCAGCGCACCTTTTTGTTTTGCAAAAGTGCAGCGGTAACGTTATGATGATTGGACAGCAACGCGCAGAACATTCCCGAAAGGTGAAAACATATTCCCACGGCTTCTTCGTCCTGTCTTACCTTTTCGATGGCGGTACTAAGTGCCTTTTCCGAAAAAGTGGACATACCTTCGGTCGGCACCAGAAAAGCGGGGGGGACATCATAATCCAGTTTACATACGGAACTGAAGGTAGCCGAGCCCCCAAACTCATGGCTTACCATATAGCTTGGCCAAAAGAAATTACCTCCGCCGTCGGTAGGGAACATCTCGTTTTCATAAATAACGTAGAGTCCGTTCTTTAAGTAATCCATGATAGGCTGTAACGCCGACATAACGTTTTTATTGTTTTCAAAATAGTCCGTGCATGCGACGGTAACTCTTTTTGAAAAGTCTCCGCACCGCTCCATTGTGGAAATTTGACACAGTATTTTATTTGAAAATTGGTCGTTAACGCTTTTCTGAATGATATTTATCAGAGCCTCGTGTCCGATAAAAAAGGTTTCCTTTATACCTTTCTCTTTTTGCCTTGTGGTATTGCAGATGCCAAAGCTGTTGGGACCGGATGTAACGCCTATAACGGTGTATTCTTTATTGTTGAGAATGATCGATTCCGATGATATTGACGATGATTTCATATTTTATTTTCATTCCTTCCTTGAAATAAAGGTTAAAATAAAGGCCATGTAAAAAATTTAAGATATTTTCGTTTATCTTTGCTTAACTCTTGTAGCGATTATGCTGATTAAATTATTCTGTTCGTTTTTAGGTATAAAGCTTTTTGGAAGCCAAAAAACAGATTCATTATCCCTGAATACCACCAATCCCGCGTGGGTCTCTATAAAAAAGCTCGCCTCGTTCCAAGGTATAAGATCGTGTCCCGTATATACCGAGCTTTCTACCGCGGCAAAGCCTTCGTTTGCCACCACTATGGTGATTTCCTTAGTCAATGCGGGGTCTACCTTATTTACCGTGTTGTACTTGTGTCTTGCGGTCATTCCCACCACAAGATAAATAACCACCGACACTATTATTCCCGTGAAAATAGATATAGGCAAACAGTACAGCCAATTTTGCCTTATATCGCCCAAAACGTTTGCAAGTACCGCAAAGATCGCGATTATCAGGAAAAACGTAAACAGGAAAATATATCTGCCGTACCTTGCGCTGACAAGGGAAATATTGCAGGAGTTTATGACCTTTTCTTCATAAATGCCGCGCATCACATACGCGTTATTGGTGGTTATATTGCGGTAAAGGAATTTAAGCGGCAGTATGCGCTTGTTAAATTTGTACTTTATAGATGGGTGCAGCGCGATCTGACCCTCGATGATAGCTCTTACGCTTAAATACTGCTCGTCGGATTGAAAAGCGTTTCTTTCTACGGTATAGTTTGCGGAATCGGTAGAAAAAGACAAGGATACGTTACTTTCGGTAATAGAATTTACCTGTATCCAGTCATATATTTCCGGCAAAGATTTTTCGCCGCGAAAAACAACAAAATAGTCGCCGAATATGTAGGTCATTCCGGTAGAAGATGAAAAGACCTTTTGTCCGTTTACGGTTTCAAAAGCCATATGTTTGTCCGTCCCTTCCATTTTAGGAGTTTAATGCTATTTTCAAATTAAATTTTAGCGGATAATTTGAAAATAGTGCTTAGGGTGTAATTTCAAATTAAAAAGGTTAGAATCTTTTTAATTTGAAAATGGTATAAAAATATGTGAGCACACGGGGTAACAAAAGCCCGTTTAGCCTTGATCAAGCTACCACGATACGCTCCTTTTCAAAACGTATGATAACATTATAACACATTTTTTCAAAAAATGGAATACGTTAATCGTGATTTTTGACAAATTCGTCAGAAAATTTATTCTTTCACTTGCAAAACGGGAGAATATGCTATATAATATTTGTTAGAATAAACCAAAAGGAAGGAACGGTTAAAAAGATAATGGCGGATAAAAAAATGGTTGAAGCTATAACCTCGCGTGACGAGGATTTTGCCCAGTGGTATACCGATATTGTTAAAAAGGCTGATCTTATCGACTATTCCAGCGTAAAAGGCTGCATGATAATCAGACCTTACGGATATGCTATTTGGGAAAATATGCAGAAAATACTGGACGGCATGTTTAAGGAAACGGGTCACGAAAATGTATATATGCCTATGTTCATACCTGAAAGTTTGCTGAACAAAGAAAAGGATCACGTTCAGGGCTTTGCTCCCGAGGTGGCTTGGGTAACTCACGGCGGCAGTGAAAAGCTCCCCGAGCGTCTTTGTGTGCGTCCCACGTCTGAAACACTTTTCTGCGAGCATTATTCAAACATTATACAGTCTCACAGAGATTTGCCTAAGCTTTACAATCAGTGGTGTTCGGTAGTTCGCTGGGAGAAAACCACAAGACCTTTCCTCCGTTCAAGGGAATTTTTGTGGCAGGAGGGACACACCGTTCACGCCACGGCCGAGGAAGCTGTTGAGGAAACCGAAAGAATGCTCAATATATATGCGGATTTCTGCGAAAAGTACCTTAATATGCCCGTTATAAAGGGAAAAAAGACCGAAAGTGACAAATTCGCGGGAGCGGAAGCTACCTACGCCATAGAAGCTCTTATGCACGACGGAAAGGCACTTCAGGCGGGAACCTCCCACTATTTCGGCGACGGCTTCGCAAAGGCGTTTAATATTACCTACACAAGCAAGGAAAACAAGCTTGAATACGTTTACGAGACCTCTTGGGGAGTTACCACAAGACTTATCGGTGCTGTCATAATGTCTCACGGTGACGATAACGGGCTTGTTCTGCCTCCTGCCGTTGCGCCTATACAGATTGTGATAATCCCCGTAAATCAGCAAAAGGAAGGCGTTCTTGAAAAGGCATATGAGCTTAAGGAGCGGCTTAAGGGAAAATTCCGCGTTAAGGTTGACGACAGCAATAACAGTGCGGGCTGGAAGTTCTCCGAATACGAGATGAAGGGCGTTCCGCTTCGTCTGGAGATAGGTCCCAAGGATATAGAAAACGATCAGTGTGTTATCGTGCGCCGTGACAACCGCGAAAAGAGCTTTGTTTCCTTAAATGAGCTTGAGGAAAATATAGAAAAGCTGCTTAAGGCGTTTTCCGACAACATTTACCGTATCGCTTACGAAAACATGCAAAAGCGTACCTATGAATGTACCACAATGGACGAGATCACTCAAAAGCTTGCCGAAAACGGAGACGGCTTTGTTCATGCAATGTGGTGCGGCGAGGAAGCCTGCGAGGATAAGGTAAAGGAAGTAACGGGAGTAGGCTCCAGGTGTATTCCTTTTGAGCAGAAGGAAATTTCGGATAAATGCGTCTGCTGCGGCAAACCGGCACAGCATATGGTTTGTTGGGGCAAGGCTTATTAAATGCACTACCGCATACTGCCGACCAACTCTTCGACGCATGCCCGCATATTTTCCGTAATAACTATATAATAAATCACCGCAATTCGGAAATGCAACCGAATTGCGGTGATTTTTAGATTTATTCACTCTGCCGAAGGATCACGATCAACGGAAGATTCTTTTATCAAGCCGCTTTCCTGTTCCTCTTTCTTTGCTTTTTTTGCTGCTTTGACGCAGAATATTATCACGACTGCCGCCACGGCAGCCCACACGAAAGCAATGGTAATTATTAAAGCGGTCAGGCTTTCTGTGTATTCCGCGTCTATCTTAAAAGGTATGCTGTTTCTTTTGGCATAATGGTATGCTGTCGTATTGGGCTTGCCGTGAATTGTCAAAGCGTCGCAGCCGCGAAAAGCGTTATAGCCGATATAATGTATTTTTTCGGGAAGCTCGATCGATTCTAAGCTTTTGCAGCCGCTGAAAGCATAATCATCTATATAGTTAAGATCGGAGGGGGTGTTTATTGCTTTCAGATTTTTGCAGTTATCAAAAGCATAACTGCCTATACGGCTTACCGTATTCGGAAGAGTTATATCCGTAAGGCTTTCACAACCGGCAAAGCTGTGTCCTTCTATGTATGTAAGAGCTTCCGGAACAGTAACCGATTTAAGGCTCGAACAGTATGAAAAAGCATAACCGCCCAATCCCGAAAGCTTTTCGGGCATTTTTATTTCCTCCAATGAGGTACAGTGTTCAAAAGCGTAATCGCCGATATAAGTGACCGTATCGGGAAGTGAAACGTACTTCAAAGAGGAGCAGTCATAAAAGGTCGTATCATTTATTTGATCTACTTTTCCCGATATTTCTATGCTTTCAAGAGCCGAACAGCCTCCGAAAGCACTTTCTCCTATTTCGGCAAGGCTTTCGGGCAGCGTTATCGCTTTCATGTTATAACAGTTGTTAAACGCCTCGTCTCCTATTTTGGTCACACCCTCGGGTACTGTGACCGATGTGATTTTGTATTCCGCACAGAAGGCGTAATCACCTATTTCGGTAACGGGTACGCCGTATATTTCTTCGGGTATCACAACGTTTCCGCCGTCTCCGAAATATTCATCGATAATTATTGTGTTATCGTAACCGAACATACAGCCGAAGTCGCTTACTATAAAGCCCGTTCCGGGGCTGCTTTCGTAAAAAAATCCGTTTTCGCCGCCGTAGCTGTAATAATCGTTAAAGTAACCGTCTTCGTAATCAAATGCGGAAACAGGCAGGGAACAGGCTAACATCGATGCAGCCGCGGCGGAAAGGAGCGTTATTTTTTTAAGTATATTTGTCATGGTATATTCCTTTCATTTTCAAATCAATATTTTCGAGTCAACGGGAAACAATATAAATAAATGAATATTATAGAATGTATATTTATATTATAACAAACTTTTATAAAAAATCAATTACAAAACGGTAACAATATTCAAAAGCTTTTAAGTTATTACCTAAATTTATCAAAAAAATTAAAAATTAGGCTTTGTTATCACTTCCTGTCGAATAACCAAATATTTTTTCAAAACTATTGAAATCTTAATCGAAAAATAGTATAATTGTATTGTAATTTTAGGAAATAAACCAGCCTAAAAAATGCACAATGAAACGAGGAAAAGCGAATGTACAACGATTTAGTCAACACCATAGGCTTTTTGGATCAATACGATCCCGAGGTATCGGAGGCAATGAACGACGAGTTGAAGCGTCAGAAGCGCAACTTGGAGCTTATAGCCAGCGAAAATATCGTTTCTCCCGCGGTAATGGCGGCTATGGGAAGCGTTTTGACAAACAAGTATGCCGAGGGTTATCCCGCAAAGCGTTATTACGGCGGCTGTCAGTGCGTGGACGTGGTGGAAAATATCGCTATCGAGCGCGCGAAAAAGCTGTTCGGCTGTAATTTTGCCAATGTTCAGCCCCATTCGGGCGCACAGGCAAATATTGCCGTTTACTTCGCGCTTTTGGAGCCGGGCGACACCGTTCTCGGCATGAATCTTGCTCACGGCGGACACTTGACTCACGGTTCTCCCGTTAACCTTTCGGGAAAATACTTCAATTTTGTGCCTTACGGTCTTAACGACGAAACAGAAATGATAGACTACGACGAAATCGAGCGTCTTGCAAAGGAAAATAAGCCTAAGCTGATAGTTGCGGGCGCAAGCGCGTATCCTCGTAAAATAGATTTCGAGAAGATCTCTCAGATTGCAAAAAGCGTAAACGCTTACTTTATGGTTGACATGGCGCACATTGCGGGTCTTGTTGCCGCAGGCGTTCATATGTCGCCAGTACCTTATGCGGACGTTGTTACAACAACCACCCATAAGACCCTCAGAGGCCCCAGAGGCGGCATGATACTTTGCAACGACGAAGAGATCGCAAAGAAGGTAAACAAGGCTATTTTCCCCGGAACACAAGGCGGTCCTTTAATGCATGTGATTGCGGCAAAGGCAGTTTGCTTAAAGGAAGCACTCGAGCCGACCTTCAAGGAATACGGAAAACAAATCATAAGCAACGCACAGGCTTTGGCGGGAGAGCTTGTAAAGAGAGGCTTCCGTTTGGTTTCGGGCGGTACAGACAATCACTTGATGCTGGTTGATCTGCGTCCCTTCAGCATTACGGGCAAAGAGCTTGAAAAGCGTCTTGACGATGTTTATATAACAGTCAATAAAAACGCTATCCCCAATGATCCCGAAAAGCCTTTTGTTACAAGCGGTATCAGAATAGGAACGGCGGCTGTCACGACTCGGGGTCTAAAGGAAGAAGATATGCTTAAGATAGGCGAAAGCATTTATTTGACCGCCTCTGATTTTGAAGCAAACCAAGATAAAGCAAGAGAGATAGTTAACGGCATCTGCGCAAAATATCCTCTTTATGAGTAATAAAATTCCGGTCAAACGGAGTTGATTGCCGACTGTCGGACTTCTTGTACTGCGGTTTCGGCATAAGATTTTTCCCTATTTATGAAAGGAACGTCAAAATGACAGGAAAAGCAAGTTCTATTGTATTTAATAATTCAAAACAGCAGGTTGCTCCTTTGGGTATTATTGCAACTGACGGCGCAAAAGACTTAGGAAAAAAAATAAACGGTTATTTGGTTGATTGGTCAAAGGATTCTCCCTTTGCTCAGGATTCCTATCTTGTGGATACCGAATGCCCAAGATTTTCCTCGGGCGACGGCAAGGGCTTGATAAAAACCTCAATTCGCGGCGACGATATTTTTATTATTGTCGATGTAGGCAATTACAGCTGTACTTATAAAATGTTCGGAAAAGAAAACTTTATGTCTCCCGACGATCATTTTCAAGATTTAAAAAGAATTATTCAGGCAATGGGCGGTAAAGCTCACAGAATAAGCGTGGTGATGCCCATACTTTACGGAGGCAGACAGCACAGAAGAAACTACCGCGAATCTCTGGACTGCGCGGTAATGCTTCAGGAGCTTCAGGCGATGGGCGTTTCCAATATAATCACCTTTGACGCTCACGATTCCAGAGTATGCAACGCGGTGCCTTTAATGGGCTTCGATAACGTTATGCCTTCCTATCAGGTGCTTAAAGCAATGTTTCAGGAAATAAACGATCTTGACGTATCTCCCGAGCACTTTATGGTGGTAAGTCCCGACGAAGGCGCGTTAAACCGCAATATGTACTACGCTTCGGTTTTAGGCGTTCAAATGGGTATGTTCTATAAAAGACGCGACTATTCTACCATTGTAAACGGCAGAAACCCTATCATTGCTCATGAATATCTGGGCAATTCCGTTGAGAATATGACTGTGTTTATTTCCGACGATATTATTTCTTCGGGAGACTCTATGCTGGATATTGCTTACGAGCTGAAAAAGCGCAAGGCGAAAAGAATTATCGCATACGCTACATATCCTATTTTCACCAATGGTCTTGCAAAGTTTGACGAAGCCTATGAAAAGGGCATGATCGATTACGTATTCGGTACAAACCTTACGTACAGAACCCCCGACTTGCTTTCCCGCGATTGGTTCAAGGAGGTTGACGTATCTAAATATATCGCTTATCTTATCGCGGCGATCAATCACGATATTTCAACAAGTAAGGTAATTGATCCTCATACAAAAATAAGATCCTTGCTTACAAAATACAATGTGAAGGGTGCGGAGAATCTTTAATCCCGAGCATCTTTGCCGCAAGGAATGAACGTTTATATTTTACACCTTTGATGAACAAAAACGTAATAACCCCATTACGGTCAAGTAATGGGGTTATTAAAAATGTTTGTAATGAATTTTTCATATAAATCAATTATATAAAATGAAAGGAAAAGCCATGCCATTAGCCGATAAAATACGCCCCGACGATTTAAGCGAGGTTTTCGGACAAGCCCACATACTCGGAAAGGGGAGACCGCTGAAAAATATAATAGAAAGCGGACATATTCCCAATATGATATTTTACGGACCGTCGGGAGTAGGCAAAACTACCGTTGCGAATATTATTGCAAAAAAAAGCAATATGGATCTGTATAAATTAAACGGCACATCTGCTTCAACGGCGGATATAAAGGAAATTATCGCTTCCCGCAACACCTTTTCGGCCGCTAACGGTATTTTGCTTTACCTCGATGAAATTCAGTACCTTAACAAAAAGCAGCAGCAAAGCCTGCTTGAATATATAGAAACGGGGGATATTACCCTTATCGCTTCTACTACCGAAAATCCCTTTTTTTATGTTTACAACGCCATTTTGTCCCGTTCCACCGTTTTTGAGTTCAGACCCTTGACGCCCGAAGAAATAATTCCCGCCGTGGAGCGCGGATTTAAGCTTGCTTTTGAGGACGCGGGAAAAGAAATGAATATCGAAAACGGCGTATTTGAACAGATCGCAAGAGGCTGCGGCGGCGATGTAAGGAAATCGCTGAATACCGTTGAGCTTTGTGTGCTTTCGGCAAACGACGATAACATAACCTGCGAGCTGGCGGCGGAGCTTGCCCAAAGAAGCAATATGCGCTACGATAAGGACGGAGATCAGCATTACGATCTGATGTCGGCCTTTCAAAAATCAATACGCGGCTCCGACGAAAACGCAGCCCTGCATTATATGGCAAGGCTGCTCGAAGCGGGGGATATGCCCTCGGTATGCCGTCGGCTGCTTGTTATAGCCTCGGAGGATATAGGCTTGGCGTACCCTAACGGCATTGTGGTTGCAAAAGCGTGTGTTGACGCCGCTTTGCAGCTTGGCTTGCCCGAGGCGCGTATTCCCTTGGCGCAGGCGGTGGTTTTACTTGCCACATGCCCCAAATCAAACAGCTCCTATGTTGCCATGCACGCGGCATTTGCCGATGTGCAAAACGGAATAACGGGAGATTTTCCGCGGCATCTGCAAAACGTGCACTGTGACGGAGAGGGCGCGGCGGTTAAAGGTCAAAATTATCTTTATCCTCATGAGTTTCCCAATCATTATGTAGAACAGCAGTATCTGCCCGACGAGCTAAAAGACAGGGTTTACTACGAGTTTGGAGAGAATAAGCTGGAGCAGGCGGCAAAGGAATACAGAGAAAAGGTAAAGGCTGCCGCTAAAAAACAGTCTTGATGATCTTATCCGATTCGGGAGTTGAGTAGACCCAGCTGTCTAAGTGACCGCTTTCAATAAAATATCTGAAGCTTCCGTTTCCCGATGAATAACCGCTGTCAAAGGCGTCAACTATTATAAGCTTGACTTTCATTTTTTCGGGAATAATAGCCTTTATAAATACGCTTGCGTGCTGATTTATATGTACGTTTTCCTTAAGCTCCGCAAGTCCCGCCAGATTGGGGGTAAGCTCCACAAATATGCCGTAATTTTCAATACTGCGTATATATCCCGTAACCGTTTCCCCGGTTTTAAACAAAGCGGCGTTTTCCGCCCATGTACCCAAAAGCTCTTTATGGGAAAGGGAAACCTTTCCGTTTTCAACGCTTTTCACAACTGCCTTTATATTTTGTCCTACCGTCACTCGGTTTGAGGGGTGATTTATTCTCGATACCGAAATCGCGTCAATAGGTATCAGCGAGGGAATACCGCAGCCAATGTCCACAAAGCAGCCGAACTGTTCAAGGTGGGTTACCTTTGCGTTTATAATATCGCCCGGGGTCAGATTTGATATATAGCTTTTCATACACTCCTGCTGCGCCATTTTTCGGCTTAGTATAGCGGTTTTTTCGCCGTACTCGTTGCCCACAACGGCTGTTATTTTAAAACAGACCGCCTTATTGACGCGGGAAATAAGAGCAATATCCCTTGTAGTGCCATCGTCTATCCCTATGGCACCCTCCGTACGCGGAATTATTCCTTTTATAAAGCCGAAGTCAACAATTAAATTGTGTCTGCTGTCGCATACTATACAAGGAGCCTCAAGTATTTTTCCGCTTAAGATACATTCCTGCAATCGCTGTTCGTCCGCGATGGCTCGGCGGTTTTCCTCGGTATTGATTAACTCTCCCTCCGGATAAAATTCAGACATTTTTATGATCATTCCTTCCTTTGTGAGGGTAAAAGAAGAAAACCTCACAATTTTTGGTTTTTGTTAAGTTTATGAAAAGCAAGTCTTTATTATTCCTTTTATTGCTTTTTTTGGTAAAACGTGGTATAATAACTTTTGATGATAATTTTGAAAGACGGAGACTGCATTATGGAGTACTGGCAAAAAATCAGAGAAAAAATAGGACACGATAAATTTATTGTTACAGGCTCTTCCGCCGCAATACTTGATAATTCGAACAGAGTGCTTCTGCAAAAAAGAGCGGACAAAAATTGCTGGGGATTCCCCGGAGGATTGGCGGAATTGGAGGAATCCTTTACCGAAACCGCTGTTCGTGAGGTCAAGGAGGAAACGGGTCTTGACGTACAGGTTGATGAACTGATAGGAATATACTCAAAATACAGTCATGAGTTTGCAAACGGTGACAAAATACAGCCTGTTTTGGCTTTCTTCAAATGTATCAAAGTTGGCGGTGAATTTTACTGTGATAAAAAGGAAACCCTTGACTTGCAGTACTTTGCATTCGACGAAAAGCCTGAGCTGCTTAATAAACAGCATGAAGATATGTTTAACGATTTATTTGATTATTTAAAAAACAAAAATGTTAAAATAAGATAAATTTTTTTATTTTACAAAGAACAGCGAGGAGAATATGAATGTAAACATCGGCGATATTCTTGAAATGAAAAAGCCACACCCCTGCGGCAGCAACCGAATGATCGTTATGCGAGTGGGTGCTGACTTCAGATTGAAATGCGAAAAATGCGGACATGATTTTATGGTTGCCAGAAGCAAGTGCGAAAAAAAAATCAAGAAGATCATATCCGCAGATACAGAGAACAGAAAGGAATAGTTTAAATAATGCTTGATAAACTTAATAACGCCGAAAAGCGTCTTGAAGAAATAAACGAAAGTCTTACCGACATGGAGGTAATAAACGATCAGAGCAGATATAAGGCTTTGATGAAGGAGCACAAGCAGCTTACTCCCATTGTTGATAAGTTTCGGGAATATAAAAAGGCTAAGGAAGAATTTGAGGAAGCCGAGGGAATATTAAACGAAAGCGGCACGGATAGGGAATTTAAGGAAATGGCTCAGCAGCAGCTCAACTCCTCCCGCGCGCATATGGAAAAATTTGAGGAGGAGCTGAAAATACTGCTTTTGCCGAAGGACCCCGACGACGACAGGAACGTTATAGTTGAAATAAGAGGCGGCGCGGGCGGCGATGAAGCGGCTTTGTTTGCCAACTCCTTATACAGAATGTACTCTTTATACGCTCAGTCGAGAAACTGGAAAACCGAGGTTATCAGCGCAAATCCCACCGAGCTTGGCGGGTACAAGGAAATCAGCTTTTCCATTGAGGGTGAGGGCGCGTACGCCAAAATGAAGTACGAAAGCGGCGTTCACAGAGTACAGCGCGTTCCCGAAACGGAAGCGCAGGGACGTATTCATACCTCTACCATAACCGTCGCGGTGCTTCCCGAAATGGAAGAGGTGGACGTTGAGATAAATCCCGCCGATCTGGAGATACAGACCTTCCGTTCCAGCGGCGCGGGCGGTCAGCACATCAACAAAACCGAATCCGCCATACGTATAATCCACCACCCCACAGGCACTATCGTGGAGTGTCAGGAGGAGCGAAGCCAGATAAAAAACAAGGAAAAAGCAATGAAAATGCTTTATTCAAAGCTGTATGAAGCCAAGCTGAACGAGCAGACGGACAAAATAGCCGCCGAGCGCAGAATACAGGTGGGAACGGGCGACCGCTCCGAAAGAATACGCACCTACAATTATCCTCAAAGCAGGGTTACCGATCACAGAATAGGGCTTACCCTATATAAGCTTGACGCTTTCATGAACGGCGACTGCGACGAGGTTTTTGAAGCACTTGCGATTGCGGATCAGACAGCTAAGCTTGCGAATTCCGAAAACTAATAATATATTGTGAGAATGTAAAAATAAATGGAAACGCAGATTTTGCAAATAAACGACGAAAGCGTTGAAAAAGCCGCCGAGCTGCTGAAAAACGGAGAAATAGCGGCAATTCCCACCGAAACGGTTTACGGCTTGGCGGGAGACGGTCTTTCGGCAGATTCCGTAAAAAAAATATTCGAGGCTAAGGGAAGACCCGGTGATAACCCACTTATACTTCATATTTCGGATATTGAATGGCTTTTTAAGTACGCGAAGACCGTTCCCGGTCTTGCTTTAAAGCTGGCGGAAAAATTCTGGCCCGGTTCTCTTACCATGATAATGCCGAAAAAGCCGCTCGTACCCTATGAAACCAGCGGCGGGCTTGATACAGTGGCTTTCAGAATGCCCGACAACAAATACACTTTAATGCTTATTAAGCTGTGCGGTTTTCCGCTGGCGGCTCCTTCCGCTAATCTGTCGGGGCTTCCAAGTCCCACATGCGCGGAGCATGTTTACAATGACATGAACGGAAAAATACCGCTTATTCTGGACGGCGGCGTTTGCTCCTGCGGACTTGAAAGCACGGTAATAGCCTTTACGGAAAAGGGAGTAAAGATACTGCGTCCGGGCGGCGTTACTCCCGAAATGTTAGAGGAATTTTGCGAGGTGGAAATAGACAAAGCGGTAACGCAGGGGCTTGAAGATAACGGCAAGGCACTTTCTCCCGGAATGAAATACAAGCACTATTCCCCCAAAGCTCAGGTTTATATGATCGAATGTGAGGACAGAAGCATTTTTGAGGAGTATGTAAACAAAAGCTTTGATGAAAACACCTATGTTTTAGCGGACGATACGGATAATATAAAGGCAAAAACACTGCCTTACGGAAGTACTGCCCGATCGGAAGCGGCGGAGCTTTTCGCAAGTCTGAGAAAAGCCGATGAAATGGGAGCCGAAAAGGTTTACGTTATGGCACCGAAAAAAGAGGGGATCGGATTGGCGGTTTATAATCGGCTTATAAGAGCCGCTGCCTTTAAGGTAATAAAATTGTAATTATGTCAAAGAATATAAAAACAAAGGTCATAGGCCTCACCGGAATGTCGGGAGCGGGGAAGTCCACCGCCTGCAAGCTTTTTCGGCAAGCAGGCTTTGAGATAATCGACTGCGACATAATATGCCGTGAGATCGTGGAAAAGGGAAAGCCTTGTCTTAAAGAGATCTCTGCGGCATTCGGAAATGAGATATTGACCGACGACGGCAGTTTAAACCGTCACGCTTTGGGAAAAATTATTTTTTCGGACAGCCATAAACGGCTTAAGCTAAACGGAATTATGTACCCGTATGTTTCATATAGTATTATAAAAAAGCTTGTTTACTCAAACGCGAAATACTCGGTGCTTGACGCGCCAACGCTTTTTGAAAGCGGAATGGAGACCGTTTGCGATATAATAGTAAGCGTCGCGGCGGATAAAAACATTCTTATCGGGCGTATAGTAAAGC
This sequence comes from Oscillospiraceae bacterium, assembly GCA_014799365.1. GTDB lineage: Bacteria > Bacillota > Clostridia > Oscillospirales > Ruminococcaceae > Ruminiclostridium_E. The sequence goes on along the minus strand of JAAVIF010000026.1, from coordinate 10,515 downwards.
GCGACGGCATATCCGAGGAGCTTGCGGAAAAACGTCTGGATTCACAGCATGATATTTATTTTTACAAAGAAAGATCGGATTTTCTTTTAATGAATAACGGCTCGGAAAAAGAATTTTTTGAAGAAGTGAACAAAACAATAAATTTTATAAAGGAAAGCAAATGACGGTACGATCGGTAAAAAAGCGAAGATCACGCAAAAACCGTGTTTACGGGCTTATTGTCGCTGTATTGATTATACTTATCTCCGCTGTATTGGGAAATACCGTATACAAGGCGGCGAGAGAAAAATATCTTTTGTACAATTATCCGATAAAATACGGGGATATTGTTGAAAGATACGCCAAAGAAAACAGTGTTGATAAATTTTTGATCTATGCTATAATAAAAACGGAGAGCAATTTTGACAGCGAAGCTGTCTCAAATGTAGGCGCAAGGGGACTTATGCAGATAATGGACGAAACCTTCCAATGGGTGCGTTACAGACTTGGAGATCAAGAGGATTTGGAGTACGACCTGATGTTCGATCCCGAACAGAATATCCGCTACGGTTCATATTTGATAGGCTATCTTCTTGATTACTTCGGTTCGATGAACGAAGCCGTATGCGCTTATCACGCAGGAGTTGGCAGCGTTGACTCATGGCTGCAAAACTCGGAGTACAGCAAGGACGGAAAAACCTTGGACACTGTACCTGCCTCGGATACAAAGCACTATCTTAACAAAATAAAAGATGCGCTTAATGAATATCAAAATTTATATACGGAGGACAACAAAAATGCCTAAAAAAGAAACAAGCAAAGTAAAGGAACTTAAAGAACAGCTTTTCATGAAAAAGAAAAATTCGGGACTTATAATGTCCGATGCGGAAATTAAATCCGCGGATAAGTTCAACGAAGGCTATAAAAAATTCCTTGACGAAGCAAAAACCGAAAGGGAAGCGGTTAAAGCGGCGATTTCCATTGCCGAAAAGGCGGGCTTTGCGGAATTTGACAACAGCAAAAAGTACAAGGCGGGAGACAGGGTTTACCTTAACAATCGCGGAAAATCAGTTATTCTTGCAATCATCGGAAAAGAAAACATTGAAAACGGCGTAAATATTCTTGCGGCTCATATCGATTCCCCCAGACTTGATCTGAAGCAGAATCCCTTGTATGAGGACGCGGACATGGCGTACTTTAAAACGCATTATTACGGCGGTATAAAGAAGTATCAGTGGACCGCCGTTCCGCTTGCTTTACACGGCGTTATTATCAAGAAAAACGGAGAGACCGTTGATGTGAAGATCGGCGAGGACGACAAGGACCCCGTATTTGTTGTAACCGACCTGCTTCCTCATTTGGCTGAAGAGCAGATGAAGCGTCCCGCGCCTAAAATAGTTACCGGCGAGGAGCTTAATATCCTTATCGGTTCGAGACCCTTTAAAGACGACGACGCGAGCGAGCTTGTAAAGCTTAATATCATGAATATTCTCTTTGAAAAATACGAAATCGTTGAAGAAGATTTCCTTTCGGCGGAGCTTGAAGCGGTTCCCGCGTTTAAGGCAAAGGACGTTGGCTTTGACAGAAGCTTAGTGGGCGCGTACGGTCAGGACGACAGAGTTTGCAGCTATACTGCGCTTATGGCCACTATTGATTTAAAGGGTGTTCCCTCCAAAACCGTTGTTACCGTTCTTACCGATAAGGAAGAAACCGGCAGCGACGGAAATACCGGTCTTAGGTCTTCTTATCTTAAATTCTTTATCTATGATTTGGCGGAAGCCTGCGGCAAAAACGGCAGACATGTATTGTCCGCCTCCAAGTGCCTTTCAGCGGACGTTAACGCAGGCTTTGATCCTTCATTCCCCGATGTGCTTGAAAAGAAAAACTGCGCATTTGTCGGAAAGGGTACATGTCTTACAAAGTTTACGGGTTCGCGCGGAAAGAGCGGCACCAGTGACGCTTCCGCGGAATTTGTGGGCTACGTAAGAAGTATTTTTGACAAAAACAATATCATTTGGCAGACCGGTGAGCTTGGCAAGGTCGATTTAGGAGGCGGCGGCACTGTCGCAATGTATATTGCCAACCTTAACGTTGATACAATAGACCTCGGCGTTCCCGTTCTTTCAATGCACGCGCCCTTTGAGATCACGTCCAAAAACGATGTTTATATGACCTACAAGGCGTTTTCCGCATTTATAAAATAATTTTAAATAAGCTTGTCTAATCACACCCTAATTATCATAAACATATAATGATAATTAGGGCGGTGATTTTATGACAAGGCATCAAAACAAAAAAAGACGCAGATTGGGGCTGAAGCTTATTGCGGCGGCCTTGATTATAGTGGGAATAATACTGCTTATCGACCTCAGAGTGCGTCCGATCATTGAAAAAACTACAATTTATCAAAGCAAGATTCTGGCTACAAGAATTATTAACGACGTTGTGTATACACAGCTTGAAAACGAAGAGCTTGGTTATAACGAGCTGGTATCGGTAACTTATAACGATAATAATTCCATATCCTCGATCGAAAGCAATATGGTAAACATAAACAGGCTTAAGGCTAAGATCACCAAAAGTGTAAACGATGAGCTGGCCGATCTTGACGCACATGATTTAAGTATTTCCTTAGGCACCGTTTCGGGATTTTCCGCGTTTTACAATCAAGGACCCATGATACCGATTACACTGAGACCAGAAGGATATGTTGAAACATCTTTAATAAGTGCCTTTGAAAGTGCGGGGATAAATCAGACGCTGCACAGGATATTAGTGGAGATCAATGTTGATATTTCAGCCATTATTCCGGGTTATACTTCGTCCGCAACGATTAAAACACAGTTTGTGATAGCCGAAACGGTTATTGTTGGAAGCGTTCCCGAGGGGTATACTCATGTTATTTCGGGCAGCGAGGATCTGATGGGGATAATCAACGATTACGGTACATCATAGCATGATACACGTATTATAATATTTGCACATACTTATCTCGTAAAGACAAATTTTTTGCAGTCCCGGCAGGAAGGATATTTCATAAAATGGAAAACAAATTGGACTTTGAAACGGCAAAAGCAAGACACAGCCGGTTATCGGAGGAAATAGAAAAGCATAATTATTCGTACTATGTTCTTGATAACCCTACGATCGAGGATTACCAATACGATATGCTGATGCAGGAGCTGTACGGTCTTGAAAAAGCTTTTCCCGAGCTTATTACACCTCTTTCGCCGTCTCAAAGAGTAGGCGGAGCGGCGGAAAGCAGCTTTGAAAAGGTGACGCATACTGTACAAATGGGATCGCTTCAAGACGTGTTCGGCTTTGACGCAGTAAGAGAATTTGACACAAAAGCAAGGCAAGCCTTAAGCACTCCGCCAACTTATATTGTAGAACCGAAAATAGACGGACTTTCCGTTTCGCTGGAATATCGCGACGGTTTGTTTGTAAGAGGCTCCACAAGAGGCGACGGATTTGTAGGCGAGGATATTACCGAAAATTTAAGAACAATAAAGAGCATTCCTTTGAAAATAAAAAATCCGCTTCCTTTCATTGAGGTCAGAGGCGAAGTCTATATGCCCAAAAAGAGCTTTGAAAAGCTTATTAAACGTCAGGAGATAGACGGAGAACAGCCCGCCAAGAATCCCAGAAACGCCGCCGCCGGTTCTTTAAGGCAAAAGGACAGCAAGGTGACCGCTCAAAGAGAGCTTGATATTTTTATATTTAACGTTCAGCAGATCGAGGGATATGAGCTTTTTTCTCATAAGCAGTCGCTTGAATTGATGCGGGAGCTGGGCTTTAAGGTGATCGACGGATATGAAGCCTTTACCGATATTGAAAAGGCAATAGAAAAAATTACCGCTATCGGCGATAACAGAGGCGATTTATCTTATGATATTGACGGTGCGGTTATAAAGGTGGACGAATTTAAGGACAGAAATGTTTTAGGTGCGACCGCTAAAGTGCCGAAATGGGCAATAGCCTTTAAATATCCTCCCGAGGAAAAGGAAACCGTACTAAACAGCATTGAAATAAACGTGGGAAGAACGGGAGCGTTGACCCCCGTTGCAATTTTTGACCCCATTTCATTGGCGGGAACCACCGTTTCAAGAGCAACACTGCACAATCAGGATATAATCACCGATCTGGACGTAAGACTCGGAGATACTATAATTGTAAGAAAAGCCGGGGAAATAATTCCCGAGGTTGTAAGGGTACAAGCTCACTCCGAAGCCTCCGAGCCTTATTTTATACCTATGCTCTGTCCCGCATGCGGTACCGAAGCGGTAAGAGACGAGGACGAATCGGTAATACGCTGTCCGAATATCGATTGTCCCGCGCAGCTGCTGCGCAATATAGTTCATTTTGCTTCAAGAAACGCAATGAATATCGAGGGGCTTGGCAGCGCAAACGTGGAGCTGCTTGTCAATCAGGGGCTTGTAAAAACCGTCGCCGATCTGTACGCTTTAACAATAGAGGACGTTTTGACACTGCCCGGCTTTAAGCAGAAATCCGCCGGCAATTTAATAAAGGCAATAGAAAGATCCAAAGAAAACGAATTGGACAGATTGATTTTCGCTCTCGGAATAAAGGGAATAGGTCAGCGTTCCGCGACTCTTTTATGCGAACGATTTCCGACAATGGACAAGCTTATGAAGGCGGAGCAGGAGGAAATAGTCGCAATAGACAACTTCGGAGATATTTTAGCAGAAAACGTCTTCAACGCAATGAGAGAGCCTCACAGAATCGCGCTTATCAAGCGTTTGGAGGAATACGGGCTTAACATGAGCTATACCGTAAAGGAAACGGGCAAAAAATTGGAGGGGCTGAAATTTGTTCTTACAGGTACGCTGCCAACTATGACAAGAGATGAAGCAAAGGCTTTGATAGAAAGCAACGGCGGAAAGTGCAGCGGTTCCGTTTCTTCAAAAACAAATTACGTTTTGGCGGGAGAGGAAGCAGGCAGCAAGCTTACAAAGGCGCAGCAGCTTGGCGTCGCCGTAATTTCGGAGGAAGAGCTGTTAAAAATGCTGAAAGACAATTAAAATACACCGTACAAAACAAATTTTTATGTTTTGTACGGTATTTGTTTATCTGCGGATAAAATTACGGATATATTAAAATACTTATAAATTTATTGGAATTTTATTCCGCATATTGCCAGATCGTAAGAATTGTGATAAAATAAAGAATATGAAAAACGAATTTGAAACAATCATAGGTCTTGAAGTACATATTGAACTTTTAACCAAAACCAAAATGTACTGCTCCTGCAAAAACACCTTTGGGGCAAAGGAAAATACCGTAATCTGCCCGATCTGCACAGGCTATCCCGGAACACTTCCGACTGTAAATAAAAAAGCGGTTGAATTGGCCGTCAGAGCGGGGCTTGCACTTAACTGCAAGATAAATCGCCGTTTTAAAATGGCAAGAAAAAATTATTTTTATCCCGATCTGCCAAAGGGGTATCAAATTTCCCAGCTTGATTTGCCGCTGTGTGAAAACGGATTTTTGAATGTAAACGAAAAGAAATACTTTATTTCAAATATTCACCTTGAAGAAGACGCGGGAAAAGCTGATGACAAGGGTGTGGATCATAATCGATGCGGTATTCCTTTAATTGAGATAGTAACAGAGCCTTGTTTTAATTCGGCGGAAGAGGTTTTGACGTTTTTAAAGGAACTGAGACTGATTTTGATTCATCTGGATATATCGGACTGTAAAATAGAGCAGGGAAGTATGCGGTGCGATGTTAATGTGTCTACTCATTATAAAAACGATCCTGTCGGAGAAAGATGCGAATTAAAAAATGTAAGCGGATTTAACAATATTTTACAGGGGATTTTATATGAAGAAAAAAGGCAAAGAGAAATAATCTCAAACGGCGGAAGTATTTTTCGCGAAACAAGACGCTGGGATATTGGCAGTATGAAAAGCGTTCTTTTGAGAAGCAAGGAAAATACCGAGGATTACCGATATTTCAATGAACCCGATTTGCAGTTGATCTCTTTACCCGAAAACTTTATTGATAAAATCGCTTCAAATATCTCAATGCTTCCGAATGACAAACGCCTATATTATAAGTCCTTGGAATTATCCGAGCAAATGGCGGAGGACATAATAAACGATATTCAAAAGGATCGGATTTTCTGCGCATGTATAAAGCTTAATATTTGCGCTCCAAAAACCTCCGCTGTACTTACTAACGGAATTATTTCGGAATTTTTAAACCACAACCCCGATTTTTTTAACAACAATAGCGACAAGTGTAAAGAGGAATTTTGTCTTTCTTTGTGTAAAATAGGCAAGTTAAAGGAGGACAATATTATTTCTTCCTCGTCGGTTAAAATTTTATTTGACAGTTGGACAAAAAGCGGCAAGGATATTAGCTGTCTTGTAAAAGAACTGAAGCTTGAACAAGACTCCGATATCGAAAGAGTCAAAACGCTGGTGCGGCAGGTGCTTCAAAATAATCAAAAAAGTATTGAGGCATATAAAAACGGTAAAACAAATGTATTGGCCTTTTTAGTGGGTCAGTGCATGAAGCTGTCGGGAGGAAAGACCGATCCCGCGCTTTGCAAAGAATACATATTAAAAGAAATACATTAAAAGTACACATATATAATATGAAAGGGTCATATATAATGAGAAAAATTATTGTTTTAATAGTAGTAATATTGATTGGAATTGCCGCAGGAGCAGGATTAGTGTTGTTTCCCCAGCTTCAGGAGGAGCAGCAGAGCGTGCTTCGAGACGATGAAAACGTTCTCCCCGAGCCTGTAAGCAGCGACCCTTTGTATATGACCTTTTCTCATACCGATACTTTTTATGATAAAACGATAGAGGTTGAAATTACCTGCAAAAACAGCAGTGCCGAAATATATTATTCTTTGGACGGCTCAACGCCCGACAGCTCATCAAAAAAGTATACGGGTCCCATAACCGTAAAATCGGGAGGTACGGTCAACGCAACGACCATTAAAGCCGTTGCAATAAACGGAAACGAAACCTCCGAGCTGCAAACCAAAAGCTATATAACGGGAAAAGACGTATTCGAGCGTTTTGACGAGTCAACCTATATTTTTGTTCTTTCAACCGACCCTTATAATCTTTACGATTATTACAACGGCGTATGCGTCGAGGGATACGTAAGAGATCAATGGCTTGAAAATGAGTATAAGGGAGGGGAAGTGCCGTACGACGCTCCCGCCAACTGGTTTATACACGGACGCGAAAGCGAAAGGGATATGTATGTAGAGGTTTACGACAGCAATGGAAATCAACTTATAAATCAGGCCGCGGGCGGACGTGTGGTAGGCGGTGTTTCGAGAGCGGTGGATCAAAAATCATGGCGGCTTATCGCCAGAAACGAATACAGCGATGGCAACGGCAAGTTTAAATATCCGTTTTTCGGAGCTGTGACAGACGCATACGGACAGCTTATTTCAAGATACGACCGCATAACCTTAAGAAACAACGCAAACGACCGTGAATTTGCAAGTATTCGCGATGAAGTGGCAAATCAGCTTGCAAAAAATGCGGGATTCCCCGATACGCAGGATACAATACCTGCCGCGGTATTCCTCAACGGAAAATATTACGGCTTTTCATGGCTGCACGAAGCGTATTGCAGCGGATATCTCGAAGCCGTGTACGGAGGAAATAAAGATAATTTCAGAATAGTCGGACATAAAGAAACGGAGCTTGATGAAAATGACGAAGACAGCGATTATTATGATATACAAAGCACAATAGATTATAACTATGTCTGTGAGCTTGCAAAAAACGGACTAACCGATAACGATAAATTTGAGGAATTTTGCCGTCTTGTAGATATAGACAATCTTATGCTTTATTATGCCATTCAAGTTTACATTAACAATGAAGATTGGCCGGGAAACAATTTTAAGGCGTGGCGTTATTATCCCGCGGAAAATGAGGAAATAACAAGTTCATACCTTGACGGCAGGTGGCGGTTTTTGCTGTTTGATGCCGAATACGGAATGGGACTTTACGGAAACGGATACCGTGAGCCTACCTTATCGTATCTGCTTAACGGACAGCATATGGGCGGCGTATCAACATTTCTTACCGCTCTTTTAGAACGCGAGGACATGAAAGTAAAATTTGCAAATACAATTTGTGATCTAATGTACGGTGAATTTTCTTATGAAAATGCTCTTAAAGTAATAGAGGAAAAAATCGCGCTTTGCGATACCGAATGTATGTATGCGCTTGACAACGGATATACCTCACAATGGGCCCGCAGAGATACTTTTGAAGAAAGCAGGCAGCAAATAAGAGATTTCTTTAAAAACCGTCCCGAAATCATTCTTAAAGATTTAAACAGAGTACTGGATTTTGAAAACGATATGATAAATGTCGCTGTGATCAACGGCGACGGCGGCAGTGTTTATTTAAATTCGGTAGAGGTCAAAGGCGGTGAAAAAGCTTCAAGAAACTATTTTACGTCCTGCAATGTTCCTATAAAAGCAGAAGAATATATCGGCTATAAGTTTTTATACTGGGAAATTAACGGTATCCAATATGAGATGAAGGAAACCTATATTGATTCCGATATGGCAAAGGACGGAAATGTTACCATAAAAGCTGTTTATGATAAGGTTCCCGTTGCAAATGAAGAAATATATATAAGCAAGCTCTATACTTCGGGTGATTCGGACAGTATAACCTTGTATAATCCTAATTCGGTCGATATTAAATTAACCGGCTACTGTCTTTCGGATAAAGCAAGTCAGCTTGACCGCTGGGAAATTCCGTCAGTTGTTGTAAAGGCAGAAAGTGAGCTTACTGTTGTATGCAGAAATAATAACGATACATCCGCGCTTCAAAAGCTTGTAACGAATTTTAATCTTAAAACTGGTGAAGTTGTTTATTTGTCAAATTCTTATGGTGAAGTTATTTCAATGGTTGCGGTGGTTGATATGAGAGAAAATGAGCAGATTGTAAGGAAAAGTGATGGAAAGTATGAAGTTGAAGGAAGATAAAAATTATTAAATTTAGTTTTTAATAAATTTGAAAATTACATAAAGCAGGGCATAAAAGAAAAAACATCTAATTGCGTAAAATGAAAATTGAAAGCATTAACCCCTAAGTTAATTACTTTATTCGTAAAATTAAAATAAAATACGCAATTGGCATTTTATAGCTTTTAATTATATCAGCATTTAGAAAACTTGTCAAATATTCATATACAAAGGATTTAAAGATAAGTTATAGCAGGGAAGTACTTCACTTTTTAATTTATAACCCTGTTTTACATAAATACATACACATACAAGTTTTAAAAGCACCCCAAAAAGCCCCAAACTCCGCAAGACGTAGCGGCAAATCGCCAAAAATCGGGCGAAAAATTTCAGCACTTTAGCGTGATGAAACAACACCCAAAACCACATAAAAATTGGTAAACCTTGCTTAAGCTTCCCGATCCATACGCGCAGCACACCAAACGAACAAAGTTATCAGACGAAAAAAATTTTATTTTCTGCTTGACCTTGACTGGAGCAAAAAAATTTGGTACAATTGGAAGCCGACGGGCGAGCCTGAAATTAGTCAGTACCTCCTATTTGAAAAAACTCCCGCATTAAATAAAAACCCGTCATTTGATGTCCCGTTCCGAATTTCCGCCTTGCCCCGTCGGCAAAGCAAGGCATACCAAATTTTTTTGCGGAAGTCAAGGTTTGCGAAGCAACAGAAAATAAAAATTTTTTCGCGGTACCGCCCCCGAGAAGCAGCACACCCAACACTTGCCCCCGAGGACGCCCGCCGCGTAGGCGAAAAATAAACCAACTTATCGGATAGCACTCACCCGCCCGATTTTTGGCGATTTGCCGCGGAGTCTTGCGGAGTTTGGGGCGAAAAAAATCCGGTTTGTTGGCTTTTAAAACTTGCAGACTAATTCCGAAGAACGCGCTTGGGGCGATAGCGTTCCAGCTGCGCCCCGTTACAAGATTATAAATTAAAAAGAACGGTATTTACCCGCGACAAAGCGGGTTGTACCGTTCTTTTCTTATGCGTTACGATCTGCACATGTGCGCGGGTCCTCGCAAGCGAAAAGGGGACAACTGGTAATACGTCCCCTTTAACATCAAACACCCTAAAACCGTTCTATAACTGCAATTGTTTTTCTTAAGGAGCATTTCCCGCGTGATAATGTGTACCGATTTAGTATAGTTTTAGATTTTCTGCAGAAGTTTTTGATTAGTTACCTAATTTTTTGTAGCAAAAAAATAAGAGCGGCTAACCGCCCAAGGTTAACCGCTTATTTTTTCTGTTTCAAAATAGATCGAATTTCTTCATCAAATTCATCGTCAACAGGGAAAGGCCTTTCATCATGAAAATTAACATCGACCCATTTTACAAGCTCATTTGTAGATACTCTGGTAATTTCGCAATCTTCTTTGATTATCTCAATGTCTTCCTCGATGTTGTCTAACCTTGTTTCGATATTATCAAGCCTTTTGTTAATCGGCTCGACTTCGTTCTTTATTAACTGGGATATAGCTTGTAAATCTTCTT